>NZ_JBTIYG010000003.1:8059-330510 GCF_054401055.1 Gilvimarinus sp. F26214L
CAGAGCTGCCCCGTACTTCACGTTTTACACAGCGGCTGGCGTTCATTGTTGGGTTACGCTGCGCTAACCCAACCTACGATGATTGCCACAATAGCACCTGTAGGTTGGGTTAGGCCGAAGGCCGTAACCCAACAGGGGCCGCCCGGTACTTCAGGTTTTAGGCGGCGCGGGCTCCAAGGTTTTGCAGGCTCTTCATCCACCGGGCACGCTGCTTGGCACTGGCGTTCTCCACCATTCCGATCAGGGTTTCGCGGACGGGCTTGATTCCCACGAATTTCAGAATGTTGCGTTCAAGGCTTTTGAGGCTGTGGGCGCGAAAGAACCAGCGATAGGCCACGGCCGGCATTCCCATAGTAATGACTACGCGGGCACTTTTGCCGTGCAGACGCTTTTTCGGGGTGCCCCGCTCGCCAGCGTCGTCCAGGGCAAAGCCGGGCCGCATCACCTGTTCGAGAAACGCTTTCATAATGGCGGGCATGGTGCCCAACCAGAGAGGATAAAAAATGACGATGTGCTCCGCCCAGCCAATCGCTTCCTGCGCGGCCTGTATGTCCTGGGGCGGCTGTTCCTCAGCCCACTCCTTCTGGCTGCGCACCATGCTGAAGTCAAGTTTGGCGACGGCAATCTGCTGCACTTCATGACCTGCCGCGCCCGCGCCCTGTACGTAGGCGTTTGCCAGCCCGTGGCCAAGGTGAGACGTATGGAAGTCGGGGTGGCCCTGAATCACGAGAATCCGTTTCATGGTGCGCTCCCGGAAGTTGCTGCGTCAGTAGTGTGGGGGCTTTTCGTCGTGCAACATTTGGGACTGGGGCCCCTCGTGGCGAAGCTGATCGAGTTTGTCCTCCAGCTCCGTTACCTTGCGTGCAAGGCGGTCGATGATTTCGCCCTGCTGAATGATGACTTCATCGAGCTTGTGTTGCGCGTCATCCTGGAACTGGATGCGGGTTTCCAGCTCGATCACCTGCTCTTCCAGGTGGGTGTCGCGCTGTTCCGGCTGCTCCCAGGGGTAGAACGGCGGCATGTCGCGGCTCACCCGGGAGGTAAATTGCGGGGCGCGCTTGTGGAGAAAGCTTTCCACGCCTTCCTTGCCATCACCAATGCTGGTGTAGAACATGGCCAGAGAGTCCACCTTGTGGGCTTCCACCGGGTGGCGTTGAGCGGAATTGCGGTACAGCATCTGGCGAGCCAGAGCGACCGCCACCGGGGAGCGGGCATCAACGATCTTTCTCGCCAGCGCGTGAGCTGCTTCCAGGAGCTGATCCCCCGGGACCACCTCCTTCACCAGACCGCCCCGCTGCGCCTCTTGCGCATCGAAGATGTCGGCGGTGTACACCCACTCCAAAGCCTGGGACAGCCCCACCAGCCGCGGCAAAAACCATGTGGAGCAGGCTTCCGGCACGATCCCCAGCTTGCCGAACACAAAGCCGACTTTAACCTTGTCCGATGCGAGGCGGATATCCATGGGCAAGGTCATGGTAGCCCCTATGCCCACCGCCGCCCCGTTGATGGCGGCGATCACCGGTTTGCAGCAGTTGTATATCGCCAGGGACACCCGACCGCCCGTGTCCCGCACGCCGTCCACAATGGCCGGATCGTCGAAGCGCTGTTCCATGTCGCTCATGCGGGGGCGAAGACTTTCGTCCAGGCCGAACACATTGCCTTCGGCCGAAAGATCCATACCTGCGCAGAACGCCCGGCCGGCACCGGTGACGACGATTGCCTTGACCTCATCGTCGCGATTGACCGCTTCAAAAAAGTCGATCAGCTCCCGGGCCATTTCCACTGTGAAGGCGTTGAGCTGCTCCGGGCGGTTCAACGTGAGCGTCAGCACGCCCCGGTCGTTGCTTGTTTTCAAAGTGTTGTACTGCATAGGCGCGCCTCGGTGGATCGGACTCTTTAACGATAGGAAATTATCGCACGTCCACTTTCTTTCGTCTTCGGTGTTCCTATCCCTCCGCCTGCAGCTTCAAGCGGGCAATCTGGTCGCGGATTCTGGCGGCTTCCTCGAACTCCAGGTTCTTCGCGGCCTGGAACATCTTGTCTTCCAGTTTGGCGATGCTCTTCCACACGTCCTGTGATGCCAGTTCACCCATTTCGTAATCGGAGTAGCGCTCCGCCACCGCCTGCCGTTTTCGACCACCCCCTTTGCCGGGCACCGCACCCGCTTCCAGGATGTCCTTCACCCGCTTCTTGATGCCCATGGGCGTGATGTTGTGTTCTTCGTTGAAGGCCACCTGTTTGGCGCGGCGGCGCTCGGTCTCTTTGATGGCGCGCTCCATGGAGCCGGTCATGTTGTCCGCGTACAGGATTGCGCGGCCATTGACGTTACGGGCCGCACGGCCGATCGTCTGAATCAGTGAACGCTCCGCACGCAGGAAGCCTTCCTTGTCCGCATCGAAGATGGCCACCAGGGAAACCTCCGGCATATCGAGGCCTTCGCGCAGCAGGTTGATGCCCACCAGCACGTCGAACTCACCCAGGCGCAAATCGCGAATGATCTCCACCCGTTCCACGGTATCGATGTCCGAGTGCAGGTAGCGCACGCGCACATTGTGTTCGGCCAGGAACTCGGTGAGGTTCTCCGCCATGCGCTTGGTGAGTACCGTAATGAGCACCCGCTCGTTTTTGGCGACGCACTTGCCGATTTCCGACAACACGTCGTCCACCTGGCTGCTGGCCGGACGCACCTCGATGGTCGGGTCCACCAGACCGGTGGGCCGGACCACCTGCTCCACAACCTGCCCTGCGTGGTCTCCTTCGTAGGGTCCCGGGGTTGCGGATACGAAGATCATCTGGGGCGCCAGGTTCTCCCACTCATCAAATCGAAGCGGGCGGTTGTCCAGGGCCGAGGGAAGGCGGAACCCGTACTCCACCAATGTTTCTTTCCGGGAGCGATCTCCCTTGTACATGGCGCCGATCTGGGGCACGGACACATGGCTCTCGTCGATTACCAGCAATGCATCGTGGGGCAGGTAGTCGAACAGCGTGGGTGGCGGCTCGCCGCTGTCGCGGCCAGAAAGGTAGCGGGAATAGTTCTCGATGCCGGTGCAGTAACCAAGCTCGCGCATCATCTCCAGATCGTAGCGAGTGCGCTGTTCCAGCCGCTGGGCTTCCAGAAGCTTGTCGTTCTTGCGCAGGTATTCCAGGCGTTCTTTCAATTCGTCCTGAATCCGGTCGATGGCGCCGAGCACGGTTTCGCGCGGTGTGACATAGTGGCTCTTGGGATAGATCGTGTAGCGGGCAACCTTCTGCAGAACCTCGCCCGTGAGCGGATCGAACAAGGTGAGCCCTTCCACCTCGTCGTCGAACAGAGTGATGCGCAGCGCTTCCTGATCGGAGTCGGCCGGGTAGATATCGATCACGTCGCCGCGCACCCGATAAGTGGCCCGGCGAAAATCCATGTCATTGCGGGTGTATTGCAGTTCGGCCAGACGTCGCAGAATCTTGCGCTGGTCCATGCGATCGCCGCGCACCAGGTGCAGAACCATCCGGAAATAGGAATCCGGGTCACCCAGGCCGTAGATGGCGGAAACCGTAGCGACGATGATCGCGTCCTTCCGCTCCATCAATGCCTTGGTGGCTGACAGGCGCATCTGTTCGATGTGCTCGTTAATGGACGCATCCTTCTCGATGAAGGTATCCGACGACGGAACGTAGGCTTCCGGCTGGTAGTAATCGTAATAGGAAACAAAGTATTCCACTGAGTTCTCCGGAAAGAACTCCTTGAACTCGCCGTAGAGCTGCGCCGCCAGAGTTTTGTTTGGGGCCATGACCATGGTGGGCCGCTGGACCCGCTCAACGATGTTGGCAATGGTGAAGGTCTTGCCCGAACCCGTCACCCCCAGCAAGGTCTGGTGGGCGAGCCCCGCTTCCAGCCCCTTAACGAGGGAATCAATGGCCTTGGGCTGGTCCCCGGCGGGTTGGAATCGGCTGTGTACTTTGAATGGTTTGGACATAGTCTTTCCGGCGATGGTTTAGCTGGTGATACGTTTTCGGGTGGTACTTGTGCTGGCAGTACTTTTACTGGTGGTACTTTTACTCGCAATAATAGTGCTGGCGGACGTACTGGTTCTTCCCGCGGTCACTCAGCGGGTGGCCGTGATGAGAAAACACTGGTGAATGGATGGATTGCGCTGAAAATCCCGGTCGATGCTGGCCCGGGTGAAGTCTTCAATGGAAAATGCCGCGAGGGAGTCATGATCCAGTTTGAAACGCCTTAGATTGGTGGAGAACACCAGGGTTCCGCCGGGCTTGAGCAACTCCATGCAGCGGCGGATGAGCTTGACATGGTCCCGCTGCACATCGAGGACATTGTCCATCCGCTTGGAATTGGAGAAGCTGGGCGGGTCCAGCATGATCACGTCAAAACCTTCCCGGCAGTTCTCAAGCCAGCTCAGGCAATCGGCCTGAACCAGTTCGTGTTTGTCGCTCAGTTTATTGAGCTCAAAATTCCGTTTCGCCCAGCGCAGATAGGTTTTCGACATATCGACGCTGACACTGGACGCCGCACCGCCGATGGCGGCCTGCACGGTGACACTCGCGGTATAGCAGAACAGATTCAGCAGGCGTTTGCCCAGCGCGAGCTCGGCCACCTTCTGGCGCACCAGGCGGTGATCCAGAAAAAGCCCGGAATCCAGGTAGGCCCACAGGTTCACCAGGAAGCGGGCCTTGCCTTCCTGCACCGTGACCATCCGCTGGAGGGAATCATCCTGCAGGCGTTCGTACTGGGATTTACCCTTGGTGCGGCGGCGCTGCTTGATGCTGATGTGCCCGACATCCGCACCGAATACATGGGCGACCGCCACCTGAGTCTCGGCCAGCCGCTCCGCGGCTTTCACCGGGTCCACGGACTTGGGCGGTGCGTATTCCTGCACATGGATGTAGTCGCCGTACAGGTCAATCGCCGAAGCATACTCCGGCAAATCAGCATCGTAAACGCGGTAGCAATTCACATCCCGCTGCTCGAAATACTTGCCCAGTTGTTTGCGGTTCTTGGTCAGGCGATTGGCCAGCATCCGGGCGCCTTCGCTGAGTTCGCCATCGAGCCGGGGCGACCGGTCGCCCCCCTGCCCCTCACGGACCTGCCCGTCCCGGACGAAGTACTCCGCTTTTACGTCAAACAGCAGCAGTTCGCTGGGGATTTTGCCATTGAACAGCTTGTACTTTTTATAGCTGCGCAGGCCCATGGCCTTGCCCAGTTCCGGGTTGCCGGTAAAGACCCCGGCGCGCCAGCCCGGGAAGTCGCTTTTCAGGATGTCCCCAAGCTGGCGGTAGAGCGGAATGAGCGCCCGGTGCTCACCCAGGCGTTCACCATAAGGCGGATTGGTAAGCAGCAGCCCCTGGTCCAGGGGCGCGTGGGTCGGGCGCTTGAAATCGGCGAGGGGTTTGCGCATCACGCGGATAATTCGCTCCAAACCCGCGGCCTCGATGTTGCGTTCCGCCGCACGGATTGCCAGGGTGTTTTCATCGTAGCCGCGAATTTCCGGCAGCTCGCGGGCAAGGCCCTGCTGATGCCGCTGCTCCGCCTGTTCCTTGAGCTCTGCCCACAGGCCGGCATCGTGTTGTCGCCAGCGCTCGAAGGCAAAGCCCTCCCGCCAGATTCCCGGCGCGATGTCCGCTGCCATCAGGGCCGCTTCGATCAGGAGCGTCCCGCTGCCACACATGGGATCGATGAACCCGGCCCCTTCCCTCTGCAGCTGGGGCCAGCCGGCGCGAATCAACAGAGCGGCGGCGAGGTTTTCCTTCATGGGCGCCACCACCGAATCCACCCGGTAGCCGCGCTTGTGAAGGCTGGCGCCGCTGAGATCAATGTTGACCGTAGCCTGTTGCTTGCCCAGGCGCACGTTGACGATCAGGTCCGGGCGCTCCCGGGTGATAGTGGGGCGGGTACCGTCCGGCTGGCGGAGCCGGTCGACAATTGCATCCTTCACCTTCTGGGCGGAGAACTGGCTGTTGCGCAAGGCGTGGTTGCTCCCCACGAAATCAATCCACAGTCCGGCAGTGGCACTCAGATGCTCGGCCCAGTCGATGGCGTAGACGCCCGCGTACAGTTCTTCCGCCGAGTTGGCCGGAAAGCGCGCCAGGGGCAGCAACACCTTGTTGGCAAGCCGGGACCAGAGACACACCCGATAGGCAAAGCCCAGGTCGCCCTGCACCTCGACGCCCGCCACGGTCTGGCGCGCCTGTTCGCCGCCCAGATCGGTGAGTTCCTCCTGGAGGAGGCTTTCCAGGCCCTTGGGACAGGTTATAAAGAGAGGCTGTTTGACGGGCGCGTTATCCAACAACAAATTTCCTTTGTATTCAGGTGGTTAGGCAATATGCCGGGGGGCCATAAACCGGCCAGAACCATATGACTATTAAATCGTTCACAAGGTCGCAGAATTTGTGTGTACTGAAACTCGGCCCATCGGCTGATCCGGCGATCCCCGGCCAGTCCCTGCGTCGCGCGAAGCATCTCTCCCTGCCTCCCGACGCACCCCGGGGATCACCAGATCCCTGCAGAGGCTCCGGTCTTTGCAGAGCTGCTGCCAGCAGCCGCGATGAGCTGTTCCCCTTGCAGCCGCCGGCACCCGGCCGGGGACTGCAACATCAATTCGCGAGCACTCGCGACATTGTAATCCGTCCGCGGGTTTGTCACTCCCCGGACGAACTCCCTGCCGGCTCCGCCGGTATCAACTGATCGCTGGAGGTTCACAAGGGCGATGTCAGAACAGCAATTGGGTACGGCAATTCAAGGCGTGCGATGTGGGAACGGGTCCCTGCCTCGCGCCGTGATGCTGACCCGATCAACAGCCACTCTGGGAGGTGCTCACCACTATGAAACGCCAGAAACGCAATCACGCGGACCGTGCTTTCGGCAAGGGCTATCAGGCCGGTGTTATGGGGCGCTCGCGCAGCCTGTGCCCCTACGACGTCGGTCCGGCTCGCCACGAATGGTTAAACGGTTGGCGTGAAGGGCGCGAAGATCACTGGAATGGATTCAATCGTGCAGCACAGGCTCAGAGGTTGAGTAACCTGCAAATGAGTAACCACCTGCCGTAAACCGCGATAAACAACAGACAAACTGATTCCTGTCTCCTCAACAGGACCGGGCGCGCAAACGCCCACCCCCACACGCCGTAACCAACCGGCGTAACTTGAGCCCGCCTCCCGCGGGCCGGCGCCTAGCCAGCGCCCTTTGAGCGATGTGCGGACGCAATTGCGTCCGCCGCCTCAAACACCAGATGCGGCCCCCGATAAATCAGGCCGCTGTATAACTGTACCAGGCTCGCTCCCGCTGCAATTTTCTCCCGGGCATCCGCTCCGCTCATGATGCCGCCGACACCAATGATCGGCAGCCGCCCCCCCAGCTCGGTGTGCAGTTGTGCAATCACTTCCGTGGAGCGTTTAGCCACAGGGAAACCGCTCAGCCCCCCCGCTTCAGCCGCGTAACGATGGCCGGCAACCGCGTCCCGACTGAGCGTGGTATTGGTCGCGATCACGCCATCGATGCCGGCTTCCAGGAGTGTGACAGCCACCTGCCGGATCTCCGCCTCATTCATGTCCGGCGCAATCTTTACCGCGATGGGAACGTAGCGCTGGTGCTCGCCGGCAAGCTTGCCCTGCTCCGCCTTAATGGTGTGCAACAGCGCCTGCAACTGCTCGCCAAATTGCAGTGCACGAAGTCCCGGCGTATTGGGCGAGGAGATATTGATGGTGATGTAATCGGCCCAGGGATAGACCTTCTGCAGGCCGATGCGGTAATCATTCTCGGCTTCCTCCACGGGAGTGGTGGCATTTTTACCGATGTTGATACCGAGAATGCCCCGGAAGCGGCGCTGTTTGACGCGCTCCACCAGATAGTCCACGCCCTTGTTGTTGAAACCCATGCGATTGAGAATAGCCTCATGCTCCGCCAGACGGAACAGCCGCGGCTTGGGGTTTCCAGGCTGGGGCCGGGGCGTCACGGTACCGATCTCCACAAACCCGAAGCCGAGTTCCCCCAGCGCGTTGAAGTAGTCCCCGTTCTTGTCCAGGCCCGCTGCCAGTCCCACAGGGTTTGGAAACTCCAGGCCCATGACGCGCACCGGTTGCGGCGCAATCTCCGGCACCAGCCGCCGGGCCAGTCCCAGCCGACTTGCCACATTCAGTGAGCCGAGTGCCAGGTGGTGTGTCAGTTCGGGATCGAGCTGAAAAAACAGGGGGCGAAGGAGAGAATACATAGGAAATTTCAACGGCCAGTGTGCGGCGCGCAGCTTACCGCAACTGGCCGTTCAGGTCGATCCGCTGCCAGCCGTTCCGCGCGGACGCGGCGGCTGGCAGCGGGTGGATCATCCAGCGCCGGCGCGCCGTATATCCTCTTGGGGCTCATCCTGCGGCTCCTCTCCTTCAGGAGCTTCCAGGGATTCGATATGCTGGGTGGTCTGGGCCAGATCGAGAAGCTCGCGCAGCGCCACGGAGTACATGGCAAAGTCACCGCCGGCACCGCCCTGGAGTTCATTGACCATCCCGATCCAGCGGTCCACAAGAGCACGCTGCTGCCGCAACCACAAGTCGATGGTCTTGTCGATGGGCATTCGGTCCCCGGCCAGTCGCAAGATCGCCACCGCCAGCATCCGCAGCTGGGCTTCCAGGTCGTCCATGTAGGCTTCCCTGGCCATGGCCTGCCAGTAACTTTCCACCCTGGCCTCCGCGATCTGGTTGGCAAACCAGTGCAGGTTGATGCGATCCGCCAGCAGGAAGAAAACCTCCGCGGCGCGCAGCACATCGGTGCCACTTTGGCGGGCGGCCTCCACCATTCCGAGCCCGCTGTACAGGTTGGCGGGCATGGCCGCGCCCGCGGCGATTCCAGCCGGAACCCCCAGGGCCACCAGACGGCTGTATTCCCGGTCCCATTCCTCGCGAGCGGCACCGCGCAGAACGTCCGGCATCGCTTCGCCAAGCTCCTCCATCACCGGGCCGAACTGATCGATTTCGCGCCGGGGATCCAGGCTGCCGCGCCGGTTGCGAAGGAGCCAGCGAGTGGCCCGCCGCACCTTGCGCACCATGCTGTTCAGCAACTGCAGTTGCAGGTGTGCGGGAACCTCCAGATCCAGTGCTTCGACCTGACTGCGGAAGCTGTTCAACTTGTAGATGTCCCGGGCCGCGATATAGGCCTTTGCCACGCTGGGAGACTTGGCCCCGGTGGACTCTGCCAGACGATGGCAGAAGGTAATGCCCATATTGTTGATCATGTCGTTGGCCACCTGAGTGGCAATGATCTCCGGACGCAGGCGATGGGCGTACAGCGGCTCCCGGTAGCGTTCCACGAGCACATTCGGGAAGGGTCGCTCCAGGGCTTGCGCCACGTAGTCGTCATCCGTCAGGCTGGGAACCGCAAGCTCCTCCTTCATCTTGACTTTGGCGTAGGAGACAAGCACGGACAATTCCGGCCGGGTGAGGGACTGCTCGTTGGCCTGCCGCTCCGCAAGAGCATCATCGTCGGGCAGGAATTCCAGTTCCCGATCCAGCCGCCCTTCGTCCTCCAGCGCCTGGATCAGGCGTCGGTATTCCCCCATGCGCTGCATCACCTGACTTTCCGCCAGGCTGATGGCCTGGGTTTGCAGATAGTTGTTGCTCAGCACGAGAGCGGCAACGTCTTCTGTCATATCCGCCAGCAACTTGTTGCGCTGTTTCTCGGTGAGGTCGCCGTTCAAAACCAGTTCGTTCAACAGGATCTTGATGTTGACCTCGTGATCCGAGCAATCCACACCCGCGGAGTTGTCGATGAAGTCGGTGTTACAGGCACCGCCGGAAAGGCAGTACTCCACCCGCCCCAGTTGGGTCATGCCCAGGTTGCCGCCCTCGCCGAACACACGACAGCGCAGATCGCTGCCGTTGACTCTGAGGGTGTCGTTGGACTTGTCCCCTACTTCGGCGTGAGTCTCCCGTGCACCTTTGACGTAGGTGCCGATGCCGCCGTTCCAGACCAGATCGACCGGCGCTTTGAGCAGGCCGCGGATCAGCGCGGCCGGCGTCAGTTCGTCTTCGGTAATGGCGAATACCTGTTTCATCTCCGGGGAGATGCGGATGGACTTGGCATCGCGGGAGAAGACTCCGCCGCCGGCGCTGATCAGGCTGGCGTCGTAGTCGGTCCAGCTGCTCTTGGGCTGGTTGAACAGGCGCTGACGCTCGGCGAAGCCCGCCTTCGGGTCCGGGTGCGGATCCACGAAAATGTGCCGGTGGTTAAAGGCCGCCACCAGGCAGATGTGCTCCGATTGCAACATGCCGTTGCCGAACACATCACCGGCCATATCGCCAATGCCCACCACGGTGAAATCCTGGCTTTGCACGTCCACGCCTTTCTCTCGGAAATGGCGTTGTACGCTCACCCAGGCCCCGCGCGCGGTAATGCCCATCTTCTTGTGGTCGTAGCCCTGACTGCCGCCGGACGCAAAGGCGTCACCGAGCCAGTGCCCGTATTCAGCCGAGATGCGGTTGGCAATGTCGGAAAAACTGGCCGTGCCCTTGTCCGCCGCCACCACCAGATAGGGATCGTCGCCATCCACCCGAACCACCTTCTCGGGGGGCAGGATCTTGTTTTCGACCAGGTTGTCGGTGATGTCCAGCAGGCCGCGAATGAAGGTGCGGTAGCACTCGATGCCTTCGTTCTGGATCTGTTCGCGACTGAAGTCTCCGCGCAGGCGCTTGGCCACGAAGCCGCCCTTGGCCCCGTCCGGCACGATGACCGCGTTCTTCACCTGCTGGGCTTTTACCAGCCCCAGGACCTCCGTGCGGTAGTCCTCCAGCCGGTCCGACCAGCGCAATCCTCCGCGCGCCACCTTGCCACCGCGCAGATGCACGCCTTCCACACTCGGGGAATACACGAAGATCTCGAACATGGGGCGTGGCTCGGGAATCCCCGGGATCTGCCGGGGCGCGAACTTGATACTGAGGTAGTCTTTGCTCTGGCCGTCCGCGTCCGTCTGGAAGAAGTTGGTGCGCAGCGTGCCGTTGATCAAGTCCAGGTAGCGGCGAATGATCGTGTCTTCGTTCAGATTGCGAACCTGGTCCAGCCCCTGGACGATCTTCTTCTGCAGGCGCTCGATCCGCTCTGCGCTCTTGCCGCGCCCCTGATGCAGCCGCGGGTCAAAGCGGGCCTTGAACAGGGCCACCAGGTTGCGGGTGATATCCAGATGCTGGGCCAGGGTGCCGGCAATGTAGGTCTGGCTGAAGGTGAACAGGGTCTGCTTCATGTAGGCCGCGTAAGCCCTGAGCACCACCACCTCACGCCAGTTGAGGCGCGCACCGAGTACCAGACGGTTGAACTCGTCGCTGTCCGCCTGGCCGTGCCAGATGGCGGCAAAGGCTTCCTGAAAATGGGCCCGCACCGCCTGCACGTCCACGCTGGTGCCCAGATCGTGTTGCAGTTCGAAGTCGTGCAGCCAGATCGTGTGCGCTTCGCCCTTGAGCGTGCGGCGAATTTTAAACGGCTGCTCGCCCAGGACTCTGAGACCCAGGTTTTCCAGAACCGGGATAACGTCCGAAAGCTCCAGGGATTTGTCCAGATTGAAAATCTTGAAACGCACGGAATTCTCGGCCGCGCCGACGGGCTGGTAGAAACTGAGTGCGATGTCCCGCGAATCCTCAAGCCCGATAAAGGATTGGATATCGTGTACCGCGGTACGCGCGTCGTAGTGTTCCTGATAGCTGGCCGGGAAAGCGCCCTTGAATTGATTGAAGTAGCGGCTGCCCGCTTCTTCCCCCAGGTTCTCGGTCAGGGAGTCGAACAGGTGATCTTCCCAGGAGCGGATCACGCTGACGATCCGCTGCTCCAGCCTGGCCACGTCGTAGGGCTGCGGGTGGTCCGGGTCGACTTTGAACACCAGGTGGACCCGCGCCAGAATCGACTCTGAAAAATAGGTGGTGAACTCGTGTTCACTGGCCCCAACAGCCTCGCCGATAATGTCCTGAACCTTCAGACGCACTTCGGTACTGAACAGATCCCGAGGCACGTAGATAATGCAGCTTATGAATCCCCCGTACGGACTGCGGCGCATGAACAGGCGCACCCGGTAGCGCTCATTGATTTGGGCCACTCGGACGGCCACATCGTAGAGTTGGTCCGCGGTGGCCTGGAAGAGCTCATCCCGGGGGAAGGTTTCCAGTACCTGGCGAAGCATTTTGCCGTCGTGGCCGAGGGGGTCCCAGCCGGATTTCTCAAGTACGTAGCGAATCTTGTCTTTGATGATGGGAATGATTGTGGGCGTGCGGTAGTAAACTCCGGAGGTATAAAGCCCCACAAAGCGGCTCTCGCCGCACACCTGCCCGTCCTCATTGAAGCGCTTGACGATCACGTAGTCCGGATAGGCGGCCCGGTGAACCCGGGAGTGCTGCGGTGCTTTTGCAAAACTGAGCAGCCGTGGCGAGGCATAAAACTCGGCGATCCCCGGGTTTTTTTCGTCCAGAACCAGCTCCTGTGGTGGCTCTTTGGAAAGACGATTGGTCCCCATGCGCCGGTCCGGGTTTTCCACCAGAACCTCTGTGCCGTTGCGAACACAGAGATCGTATTCGCGATAACCGAGAAAGGTGTAGTAGCCGTCGATCATCCACTCCAGGAAGTCCCTGCTGCGCTGGACCTCTTCCGGATCCACCTGTTTGGCCAGCTGCAGGTTGGCCATGGCCTCGCGGGTCTGCTCCATCAACACCGGGTAGGCATCGACGGCGACTTCCACTTCGCGCAGAACGCCACCCAGGGCCTCGGCAATTTCCAGCAACTCCCGTTCGTCGGTGTGGAGATTGATCTCCAGAAAGAGCAGCGCCTCCTTGCCAAAGTTCTCATCTTCCGTCTTGGAGTCGTCATGCAGGGCGAGCAGCTTTTCGCCTTTGCGACGAGCGGACAGCAGAGTGCTTTTTACGGTGTGAATGGCGATGTTGCGGCGGTTGAACTCCATCCGGACCGAGTCCACCAGGAAGGGCATGTCCCGCTGCAGAATGACCACGACCGTGTGCTCGGAAAGCCAGCCGTGCTCTTCGAGGTTGGGGTTGAAGACCTTGATTTTGGGCCGACGCAGGTCGTGCTGCTGGATGAATTGCCACCACTGATAGACGCAGCCAAAAACGTCGGTCCATTGGCGGCCGATGAGCTCCTCCATCGGATAAAGGTGGAAATACTGCTCCACAAAACGGTTGAAATATTCCGGGACGCGCCCTTCCAGTCTTTCGGCGAAAATTCCCTTCGCCCTTTCTACGAACTCCTCACTATCGACGATCTCCTCAGTATCAACAGCCATGGAAACTCCGCACTCCTGATGAGTTTTGTTTAAGAGAGAATAGACCATTGCCTATCTGCTTTGTGCCTTTTGTTGGCGGGCCTGCGAGCCAGTCGGCAATTGTCCGGGAAAGCTTTGCTCTTTCTCAGGGGGAACTTCAAGCGCCAAACGTTTTCCATAGACTTTCGCCGGTACCGCACCGTCAATTCGCGCGAGCATGCCCGACCTCGACACGTGCCGGAACGCGCCGGTAGAATCCCTGCAGTTCAGCCACGACGGCAGGGGATGGCCGGCTTGCGGCCATTTCCCACTCTGCGCTGCAATAACGATTCGCTGAAAGCCATCGCGATAAAACAGAAGCTCTGGCGTCCCTGAACAGAGGGACAGCCGCCCCTCAAGATCGACCGGGAAAAGGTAAGCACTAATGAGCAACGAGATCTCACCCGCTCCAGGCCCCCACGCGGCGCCCCTTGGCGAATCATCCCCCGCCACCGCGCTCAAGTCGCTGCAAAACTGGATGAACGACCAGATCGTCGGGCAGGAACACCTGGTGGAAAGGCTTATCATCGCACTTCTTGCGGATGGACACCTACTCGTGGAAGGACCGCCCGGTCTAGCCAAGACAAAAGCAGTAAAAACCCTCGCAGATGGCATAGAAGGGGATTTCCACCGAATTCAGTTCACCCCGGACCTGCTGCCGGCGGATGTTACGGGAACCGACATCTATCGACCCGAGAACGGAACCTTCGAATTTCAGCCCGGCCCCATCTTTCACAACCTGGTTCTCGCCGATGAGATCAACCGCGCCCCCGCCAAGGTTCAGTCCGCGCTGCTGGAGGCCATGGCGGAGCGACAGATCAGCGTGGGGCGTAAAACCTACGATCTCCCGGCTCTTTTCATGGTCATGGCCACCCAGAATCCCATCGAACAGGAAGGCACCTACCCCCTGCCCGAAGCGCAGCTCGATCGCTTCCTCATGCACCTGCGGGTGGACTACCCTGGCGTGCAGGCCGAGACAAACATTCTGCGCCTGGTGCGCAATGAGGCGGTCCAGCAAAGCCAGGCCCGGCCGGACATGGTTGTGAGCCAGTCCGTCCTGGAACAGGCGCGGCAGGAAGCCCTGGGCATTCACATGGCGCCGGCAGTGGAGGAGTACCTGGTTCAACTGATCATGGCCACCCGCCAGCCGGCGCTGTACAGCGAGGAACTGGCCTCCTGGCTGGAATTCGGCGCCAGCCCCCGCGGCACGATCTCCCTGGACCGCTGCGCCCGCGCCCGCGCCTGGCTGCGACAGCAGGATTTCGTAAGCCCCGACGATGTACAGAGTGTGCTTCACGACGTACTGCGCCATCGCCTCATACTGAGTTTTGAAGCAGAAGCCAATGGAGTCGATGTAGACCAGGTCATCGACCATCTGCTGTCCGCCGTGGCAGTGGCCTGATGAGTGGCGGTGACCTGATGAGGTGCAGCAATGAAGTCCGCCGTTTATAAGCCCGAAGCCGGGCCCGCCCGGTCGGGCCAGGATCTGGGTGCCCACGGCGCCTATACGGACATGAATGCCCTGCTCAAACTGCGCTTTGCCGCGCGGGATCTGCGTCTCGCGCCCCGGCGACAGAGCCGCGCGAGCCTGAGCGGCGCCTCCCGGACACGCTTCCGGGGCCGGGGAATGGAGTTTGAAGAGGTCCGCGTCTACCAACCGGGCGATGACATCCGCAGCATCGACTGGAGGGTGACTGCCCGCACCCACGTACCCCACACCAAGCTCTTCCGTGAGGAACGGGAACGACCCACATTCGTGGCGGCGGACCAGCGCGCGAGTCTTTTTTTTGGCAGCCAGCGCTGTTTCAAGTCAGTACTCTGCGCCCATCTGGCGGGCCTGTTGGCCTGGGCCGCCCTGCACAACAATGATCGCGTGGGCGGGCTCGTGTTCGGGAATCGGGATCACCGGGATGTACGCCCCCGTCGCAGCAAACATTCCGCGCTGGAATTCGTTCAGCGCCTTCACGAATACAACCACAAACTGCATTCGCCGCTGATTGCAGAGCGGCAAATGCCCCTGCGTACCGTCTTGCGGGACCTGCGCCGGATCGCCCGACCCGGCAGCGCGTTGTACCTCATCAGCGATTTTGACGATTACGACGATCACTGCCGGGAAGAGTTGTATCTTTTAAGCCGGCATACAGAAGTTGCCCTGCTGATGGTGAGCGATCCGCTGGAACAGGCTCTGCCCGCGGCGGGTCTGCTGACCGTATCCAACGGCAGCGAGCGCATGCAACTGGCCGCAGACGACGCGAGCGTGCGCGACGAATTCCACACGCGCTACGCGCGACGCTTCGAAACCATTCGACAGCACAGCCAGGCGCTCAGAGTTCCGCTCTACGCCTTCAGCACCGCTGAGGACGAAATCGGGCAGATGCAGCAGATCTATCGCGCCAGCAAGGGCGGGAAGCGGAGAGCAAACCGGCCATGAACGAGCAGGACCCACTCGCTCAGCTGCGGGATATTCATGTACCCGAACCCCTCGGCTGGTGGCCGCCGGCACCGGGTTGGTGGTTGCTTGCGATTCTCCTGCTCGCGGGCATTGCCCTGGGTCTGTACCTCTGGCAACGGCGAAAGCGGGCGAATGCCTACCGCCGTGTGGCCCACGCAGCGGTGGAAAACGCCTGGATCAGGTTGCAGCAAGACGGCGACACCCAAGCCTACGCGGGGGAGGTCAACCAGGTGCTGCGCCGGGCGGCGCGGGTGGCTTTTCCGGGGGAACCGGTGAACGCCATGCAGGGCGTGGACTGGCTGGAATTTCTGGACGCAACCGGCGGAACCGGCGAGGAGTTCGCGGGTGGTCCCGGCAACGCCCTGCTCACCCTGCCCTATCGCCCGGCAGCCGGTCACGGCGATCTTCAGCCGCTCCACGAGCTGGTAATGCGCTGGCTCGCGGAACACCGCCGTCCACGGGGTTCGGAAGGTATTGCCTCCAAGGGAGCGCGCCATGCTGCAGTTTGAGTGGCCGCTGGTTTTTCTGCTCTTGCCCCTCCCCCTGCTGGTCTATTGGGGGCTGCCGCGCGCCCGGCGTGACGAAGCCGCTCTGCGCGTCCCCTTCTACCAGGCCCTCAGCACCCTGCCCTCGGGACGCCGCCGGGAACGGGTACGTGGCAAGGGGTTGACCGCCTTGCTCTCGCTCATGTGGTTGAGCCTGGTGGTGGCCGCCGCCGGCCCCCAATGGCTGGGCGAGCCGGTCCGTCTTCCCGCGAGTGGGCGGGATCTGCTGCTGGCCGTGGACATCTCCGGCAGCATGGAAACCGCCGACATGGTGCTCAACGGCCAGCAGGTGAACCGGATCAGCGTCATCAAGGCCGTGGTAGGCGATTTCGTCCGCCGCCGGGAGAGCGACCGGCTGGGCCTGATTCTGTTCGGCACCCGGGCCTATCTGCAGGCTCCCCTGACCTTTGATCGCAACACCGTGAACACACTTCTTCAGGAAGCCCGGCTCGGCTTCGCCGGTGAGAAGACCGCCATCGGCGATGCCATCGGCCTCGCCACCAAACGCCTGCTCGATCGGCCTGAAGGCAAGCGGGTCTTGATCCTGCTGACCGACGGCGCCAACACCGCCGGGGCCGTCGATCCCTTGCAGGCGGCCGACCTGGCCAGTCAGGCGGGCGTGAAGATCTACACCGTGGGCATTGGCGCCGAGGAATTGGTGGTGCCCGGTATTTTCGGCAGCAACTTCGGCGCGCGGCGGGTCAATCCCTCGGCGGATCTGGACGAAAAAACCCTTGTTTCCATCGCAGACAAGACCGGCGGGCGTTACTTCCGGGCGCGGGATGTACAGGAACTGGCCGGTATCTACGCGGAGCTCGATATTCTCGAACCCGCCGAACAGGAAGCGGAAAGCTTCCGCCCCACTCAGGCGCTGTTCTACTGGCCCCTGGGCGCCGCCTTGTTGCTCAGCGCACTGATCGCCCTTTCACGCCTGCGCTTGCCTGCGCTTGCCCGGGAGGTGGGGAGCACCCGCCCCGATGCATCCGTGGAGAACACCTGAATATCATGCAGGACTTCATCGACAACTTTCATTTTCTCCGCCCCCTGTGGCTGCTCGCGATCCTGCCGCTGCTGCTGATTGGCTACTTACTGTGGTGGCAAAAGCGCTCGCAAAGTCAGTGGCAGAAGTTCATCCAACCCGAGCTGCTCCACCACCTGCTGGAGGAGAGGCTAAGCGGCGCGAGTCGCTGGCCTTTCGCAGGGCTGGTGGCTGCCTGGATTCTGGCGAGCGTTGCCCTGGCGGGCCCCACCTGGAAGCAGCTTCCGCAGCCGGTCCATCAATCCGAGGCGGCTGTGGTCATTGCCTTCGACATGTCACCATCCATGGTGGCGGAAGACTTCACTCCCTCGCGCCTGGAACGGGTGCGGTTCAAACTGCGCGATTACCTGAAGCAACGCGAAGAAGGCCTCACGGCTCTGGTGGCCTATGCCGGCGGCGCCCATGTGGTAAGCCCACTGACCGACGACACTCAAACCATTGCCAACCTGATACCCGCCTTGCATCCGGCCATAATGCCGGTCAGCGGCAGCAATGTGGAAAGGGGCCTGGAAAAAGCGCTGACGCTGTTCAGGGACGCCGGGATACCGGAAGGTGAAATTCTGCTGGTCACCGATGGAGTGGCAACAGACGCATTCCCGTCCATTCGGCAACAACTGAAGGACTCCGGCTACCGGCTTTCGATCCTCGGGGTCGGCACTCCCGAGGGAGCGCCGATACCCACGGGCGATGGCGGTTTCGCCCGTGGTGCCAGCAATGACATTGTCATCGCGCGGCTCAACGAAACCGAGCTGCAGGAACTGGCGCGGGAGTTCGGGGGAACCTACACCGGATTGCGTACGGACGACGGTGACATCGCCCATCTTCTGAATTACACCGAGCGCCAGGAACTCCGCAGCCAGCAGCAGAAGCTTGTGGAACGGGAGTTCGACATCTGGCGGGACGCAGGCCAGTGGCTGGCCCTCCTGCTGCTGCCTTTCGCAGCGCTGGGCTTCCGGCGGGGCTGGCTGCTGAGCATGGGCCTGGTGGCAATGGTCGGGCTTTCCGCGCCCGGCACAAGCCATGCTCTGGAGTGGCGGGACCTCTGGCTGCGAAGCGACCAGCAGGGCCTGAAGGCGCTTGAAAAAGGCGACCCGGTCGCGGCGGCAAAGGAATTCAAGCGTCACGACTGGCGCGGCACCGCCCATTACCGGGGCGATGACTACGCCGCTGCCGCCGAGGCTTTTGCCCAGGGCGACTCGGCGCGAGATCACTACAATCGCGGCAATGCCCTGGCCAGAGCGGGCAAACTCGAGGATGCACTGTCCGCCTATGAGGCAGCTCTGGATCGGGACCCGGAGATGAACGACGCCCAGTTCAACGCAGAGCTGGTGCGCGAGCTGCTGGAGAAGCAAGAGGAGCAGCAACAGCAGCAGGACCAGAACCAGAATAATCAGCCTCAGCAGAACGAGCAGGATTCCGCGCAGCAGGACGGCAGCGAACAGGAGCAGCCCCCCGATCAGGATGGGCAGGACAGCCAAAGTGGCCAGCAGGCACAGAGCGACGACGAGAACAGCGCCCAGGGGGAATCCTCAAGCACCGAAAGCAGCAGCCAGGAGCAGGCGGGCGACGAGGAAGCCGCAGAGGCACTTGCCGAACAGATGGAAGAAGAACTGCGCCGCCGGGAACAGCAAAGCCAGAGCCAGGAACAACCATCCGAGAACCAAAATGATGGAGAGCCGCAGCCCGGGACTACGCTGGCTGAGTCCGAGCAAGCGGACCGATCCGAAGAGCAGCAGGCCCTGGAGCAATGGCTGCGCCAGGTGCCGGACGATCCGAGCGGGCTGCTGCGCCGCAAGTTCGAGTACGAACACCGACGGCTGCGCCAGCAATACCGTCGGGGGAACTGGCTGCCCCCGGAGAACCAGGGACCGCAGCGCTGGTAATTCGTCACGGCCGCCATCCCTCACCGGCAGAGGCACACTCGCAGACGGAAACCGAAGACAAATGATGAAGAGTTTCAATAGAGGTTTTTGGGCCGCCACCTTGGCATTATTGCTGGGCATGGCGTCAGCCACCGCGTCAGGTGCGGACCTGACAGTGAGCGTCGACCGCAGCATCATCAGCGAAAATGAAACGCTGGAGCTCAGCGTGCGACTCAGCGAGCAGGTGGGCTACAGCAGTCCGGATTTCAGCGCGTTGGAGCAGGACTTCGAAATCCTCAGGCAGCAGCGCAGCAGCCAGTTCCGGAACGTCAACGGTGTCATCGAATCCTGGACCGAGTGGACCCTTACCCTTTCGCCGAGAAACGCGGGCACGTTGACGATTCCGCCCTTCAATTTTCAGGGCGCGAGCAGTTCGCCGCTGCAAATCACCGTCAACAATGCCGGGACGAACCAGAGCAATAACGCTCAGGAGCTTTTTGTTGAGGTCGACACGGACAAGTCCCAGTTGTACGTGCAGGAACAGCTTCTGGTGACGATCCGCCTGCACACCGGCATCCTGTTGCGCGACGCAAGCATGGATCGGGACTTGAGCATCGACAATGCGGTGGTGGAAAACCTCACCGAGACCGCCTACAACAAGCAGATCGACGGACGCCTCTATCGGGTGATGGAGCTGGTTTATGCCGTCTATCCCCAGCAGAGCGGTGAGCTGACCATTCCGGGCCTGAGTTGGACTCTCGTAATGGCAACGGAACCGGGCAGCGGATTCCGCAACCGATTCCGGTCTCCCGGTGATGTGCGCCGCCTGCGCAGTGACCCGGTCACGATTCCTGTGAAGCCGCAGGCACCACAGTTCAGCGGTTCTCACTGGCTTCCCGCTCGCAATGTCGAACTGGACCAGCACTGGAGCAGCGACCCCTCGCGCTTTGTGGTAGGTGAGCCACTGACCCGGACCATTACCCTGCGTGCAGAGGGACTGACCTCTGCACAATTGCCGCCGCTGCCGGATCAGGACGTGGACGGCCTGAAGATCTACACGGATCAGCCGCAGTTCGATAATTTGCAAAGTGCGCAAGGAATCACCGGTCATCGGGTGGAAAGTTTTGCCATCGTTCCCACTCGCCCGGGTAAACTGACCCTCCCGGAGACCCGTGTGCAGTGGTGGGACACTGAAGCACAACAGCCGCGGACGGCGACTATTCCCGCTCAGGAGCTGACCGTAGCGCCCGCGGCGAACCAGTCGTCGCAGTTGCCATTACGGGACTCTGCGCAGCTCTCCGGCGATGCCTCAAACGAGGGAGCAGAGGGGCGGGATGGAGCTGGGGGGCGCGATGGCGCCGATCTGCCATGGCCCTGGCTCATCAGCAACCTGGTCTGGGCGGCCCTCGCGCTGGGGTTCATGGTCGCATGGTGGCGCAAGCGCAACGCGGGTGCGCCGGCGCGGAACGATGCCCGTCCCGACGAAAACTCGAGCCGGGGCGATGGCGCCCTGGACGCGGTGCGGCGCGCCTGCAGCGATCATGATCCAAACGCTGCACGTGCGCATTTGGGCCGGTGGGCAAAGGAATATTGGGCTCTGCCCCGGGTCGCATCGGTGCAGGAGATCGCGACGAAAGCGGACTACGAACCGCTCACAAAAGAACTGGAACAGCTAGACAAAATCCTCTATGGTACGCAGCAATCCGGCCAATGGCAGGGCGAGAAGCTGTGGCAGACACTTGTCAAATTCAAGCGTAGAGATAAAAAGAAACGCACGTCACACACAAAAAAGGAAAACGACCTGCTGCCGCCTCTATATCCATCAACTCATTGAACACGCTTCGAATCCGTGGCGGACGCCGCGAATTTATTGTTGAGGATGGGGCTCGGTCGAAAATCACAAAAGGGACTTTAAGGCAATAGCAAGAGGTTCAGCCTTGAAGACAACAGCGCACCATCCTTTGCCGAGGCGGCTGGCCGCCTTGCTGGCCGCCACTTTGATGGCGGCATCATTCTCTGCGGCTGCCAAGCCACCGCCCGATGTGGAGCTTGCCCAAGAGCAGGTCATTCGGCGCGGGAACGGCGGTGAGCCTCACAGCATGGACCCACACATCGCCGAAGGCGTTCCGTCGTCCAACATCCACCGCGATCTTTACGAAGGTCTGATCAGCGAGCAACCGAATGGGGAATTGATTCCCGGTGTTGCCGAGCGCTGGGAGTTGAGCGACGACCGTCTGCAGTACACTTTCTATCTTCGCGAGAATGCGAAATGGTCCAACGGCGATCCGGTTACGGCCCACGATTTCGTTTATAGCTGGCGCCGCGTCGTGGACCCGGCCACCGCCTCCAATTACTCCCTGATGCTTGGAGCCGTGCGCAATGCCGAGGCGATCATTCGCGGCGATCTGCCCCCTGCCGAACTGGGTGTCCGAGCAATTGATGACCACACTCTGGAGGTTCAGCTAAGGGCCCCGACCCCCTTCTTCCTGGGCGTTCTGACCCACGCCATGACCTACCCCGTGCACCGCCCGAGCGTCGAAGAACACGGTGATCTGTTTACCCGCCCCGGGAATCTGGTATCCAACGGTGCCTATCAGCTTGCGGAGTGGGAGGTACAGTCTCACGTCAAACTGGTGCGCAACCCGCTCTACTGGGATAACGAGAACACCACGATCGACGCTGTGTATTTTTACAACACGGAAGACATGAATGCGGCTGTGCTTCGCTATCGCGCCGGAGGCCTCGACGTAACGTACAACCGGCTGCCCGTGAGTCAGATGGACTGGATTCGCGAAAATCTTGGCGACGAGTTGCAGGTGGCCCCCTACCTCGGCATTTACTACTACGGCTTCAACCTGACCCAGTCCCCCTTCAAGGATGCGCCTCTGGAACTGCGCAAGGCCTTGAGCATGTCAGTGGACCGGGAGATCATCACGGACAAGGTTCTCAATGACGGCTCCCTGCCGGCCTATGGTTTTGTCCCGCCCGATGTGCTGGACTACGAAAACCATGAATACGAATGGAAATCTCTGAGCCGCGAAGAACGTTTGGCGGAAGCACGCCGCCTGTATAAGGAAGCGGGATACTCCGAAGACAATCCATTGCGGGTGGAGCTTCGCTACAACACGGAGCAAAACCACAAGAAGATTGCCCTGTCGATCGCCGCCATGTGGAAGCAGAATCTCGGAGTCGTTACGGAGATCATCAACCAGGAGTGGAAGGTCTATCTGGATGTCCGCTCCCAGCGACGCCTGACCCAGGCCTTCCGAATGGGCTGGATTGGCGATTACAACGATGCCTACACCTTCCTGGAGCTCGGGCTTTCCTACAACGCGCAAAACGACTCCGGTTACAACAATCCGCGCTATGACGAACTGCTGGCTCGCTCTTTCGACGCAGAGAGTGTCGAGGATCGCGCACGAATCATGCGCGAGGCGGAAAAGCAGATCCTGACCGATTACCCCATCATGCCCATTTACTACTATGTCACCACCCGGCTGGTAAAACCCTACGTTGGGGGGATCGAGGGCAACATCATGGATCACCTCTACACCAAAGACATGTACATCAAGGCCCGGTGAGTAAACCCCAATGCTGAGTTACATAATCAAACGCTTGCTGAGCGCGATCCCCACGATCTTCGTCATCATCACCCTCGCCTTCTTTCTCATTCGTGTGGCACCGGGCGGCCCTTTTGATACTGATCGCGGATTGCCTCCCGAAGTGGAAGCAAACCTGAACGCGAAGTTCCATCTGGATGAACCGCTTATTCAGCAGTACGGGCGCTACCTGTGGGATGTTGTGCGGGGCGATCTCGGGCCTTCGTTCCAATACCGCGACTTCACTGTCAATGAGCTGATCGCCAGCGGTTTTCCGGTGTCGGTCACCATCGGCGGGCTGGCCATCCTGCTCGCTTTGATTATCGGCGGAGCTGCCGGGGTGATTGCGGCGCTGCGCCAGAACTCCCGCACCGATTACACGGTCATGTCGGCGGCAATGGTGGGCATCTCCATTCCAAACTTTGTGGTGGCACCCCTGCTCATCCTCATTTTCGCCGTTTACCTGGGCTGGCTGCCCGCGGGCGGCTGGAATGGTGGTGCGCTGCAGAACATCATTCTGCCCGTGGTCTCGCTGGCCCTCCTGCAGATTGCCTTCGTGGCGCGTATTGCGCGCGGGTCCATGATTGAAGTGCTGCGCAGCAACTATATTCGCACGGCGCGCGCCAAAGGCTTGCCAGGCTGGCAGATCATCCTCAGACACGGAATCAAGCCGGCGCTGCTGCCGGTCGTATCCTACCTTGGGCCGGCGGCTGCCGGAGTGATTACAGGCTCGGTGGTCATCGAGCAGATCTACGGTATTCCGGGTCTCGGTCGTTATTTCGTGCAGGGCGCGCTGAACCGCGACTACACCCTGGTCATGGGCGTGGTCATTTTCTACGGCTTCCTGATTATCCTCTTCAACCTTCTGGTCGACATCATCTACGCGTGGCTCGACCCGAAAGTCCGATACTCCTGAGCGTGATTCATCATGAGTAGTATTATTCAAAGCGATAGCGCAACATCGGCGGCTCTTCCGCTGGAAGAAGAAGCCATCAAGGGCCGCAGCCTTTGGGACGATGCCCGCAACCGTCTGCTGCACAACCGCGCCGCCGTGGTGGCAATGGGTGTTCTCGGGGTGATCCTGCTGCTGGTTCTCTTTGGGCCGGCGTTGAGCCCCTGGTCCTACGATTACCCGGACTGGGACCACATCCAACAGGCTCCCTCTCTCGAAACAAAGCATTACTTCGGCACCGACGGAATTGGCCGCGATCTATTCGTGCGAACCCTGGAAGGCGGCCGCATCTCCCTGATGGTGGGCGTGGTGGCAACTCTGGTGAGTCTTCTGTTCGGGGTGACCTACGGTGCTACCGCCGGTTATATCGGCGGACGTGTGGACAACGTCATGATGCGCATCGTGGATGTGCTCTATACAGTGCCCTTCATGTTTTTCGTGATTTTGCTGATGGTGGTGTTCGGTCGGCAGTTGATCCTGATCTTTGTGGCCATTGGTGCGATCAACTGGCTGGACATGGCGCGCATCGTGCGCGGTCAGACGCTCAGCCTCAAGCATCGCGAGTTTATCGAGGCAGCGGAAGCGGGCGGCGTCAGCACAGCCAGTATTATCCGCCGGCACATCGTGCCCAACCTTCTCGGGGTCGTTATTGTCTATATCACCCTGACCATTCCCCAGGTGATTCTCATCGAATCCTTCCTCAGTTTCCTGGGGCTCGGTGTACAGGAGCCGCTCACCAGTTGGGGCGCACTTGTGAACCAGGGCGCGGAAGACATGGAATCAGCACCCTGGTCTCTGGTCTTCCCTGCCGTGTTTCTTGCAGCCACTCTGTTCTGTTTCAATTTCATCGGCGACGGCTTGCGCGACGCGCTTGATCCGAAAGATCGCTGATTTTCTATCGAGGTCTCCAGGTGTCTTTACTCGAAGTTAATAATCTGAGCGTGGACTTCACCACCCTGGACGGAGTGGTAAGCGCGGTAAACGATCTGAGCTTTTCCATCGAGCCCGGAGAGGCTCTCGGCATCGTTGGCGAGTCCGGCTCGGGGAAGTCCCAGACAATTCTGAGCATCATGGGTTTACTGGCCAGCAATGGGCGCGCCCGCGGGGAGATTCTGTTCAAGGGCCAGGACCTGCTTACGCTGTCCAACAAGGCTCTGAATGATATTCGCGGCAAGCAGATTGCCATGATCTTCCAGGACCCGATGACGTCCCTGAATCCCTATCTACGGATTTCCACTCAGATGACCGAGGTTTTGCGTCTTCACGAGGGAGTCAGTCAGGCGGAAGCCCGCAAGCGGGCGCTGGAGATGCTCGACCTGGTAAAGATCCCTGACGCCAGGAATCGCTTCGACCGCTACCCGCACGAATTTTCCGGCGGAATGCGCCAGCGGGTCGTCATTGCCATGGCCCTCCTCTGCCGGCCGGAACTGATCATTGCCGACGAGCCCACAACAGCACTGGACGTAACCGTTCAGGCACAGATCCTTCGCCTGTTGGAAGAGGTCCGTCAGGAGTTCAATTCGGCCATCATCATGATTACCCACGATCTGGGTGTGGTGGCAAGCATCTGCGATCAGGTTCTGGTGATGTATTCCGGAGAAACCATGGAGCAGGGCAGCCTGGACGATATCTTCAATCGCTCCCAAAACCCGTACACTCGCGGACTCCTCCGTTCTGTGCCTTTGCCGGACCAGCCCCGCGGCGAACCGCTGTACAGCATCCCGGGCAATCCGCCCAACGCCTTGCGGGAACGGCGGGGCTGCCCCTTCTACGCACGCTGCGATTATCGAGCGGATATATGCAACTCTGCGAAACCCGCGCTGGTGGAAGTTGGCAAAGGCCACTGGAAAGCCTGCCATCACGATGACCTTGACGATGATAAGGTCGCCAAAGTGGCCGAAGCCGGAGGCCGATCATGACCACGCCTCTGCTGAAAGTAAACGATCTGAAGGTTCACTTCGATATCCCGGACCACCGTCGGCTGTTTGCGCCCAAGCAGACATTGAAAGCGGTGGATGGTATCAGCTTCGAACTGCAGGAAGGTGAAACGCTCGGTGTAGTAGGCGAGTCGGGGTGCGGCAAGTCGACGCTCGCCCGGGCAATACTGCAGTTGGTTACGCCCAGCGGTGGGGATGTGCTCCTGAATGGCCAATCCCTTCTGGAACTGGATAGAAATGCCATGCGCGAAGCGCGCCGCCAGATCCAGGTGATCTTTCAGGACCCCCTGGCGGCCCTGAACCCCCGTATGACTCTGCTCCAGATCATCGGCGAGCCGCTCACCGTATACGAGCCTCACCTGTCTGCCGCGGAGCGCAAGGAGCGGGTTCTCGACATCATGGAACGGGTCGGACTGTCCCGCCAGATGATCAACCGCTATCCCCACGAGTTCTCCGGCGGCCAGTGCCAGCGCATCGGCATTGCGCGGGCACTGATCCTCAAGCCCAAGCTGATTATTTGCGATGAGCCGGTCAGCGCCCTGGACGTGTCCATTCGCGCACAGATCGTAAACCTGTTGCTGGAGCTACAGCAAGAGATGGGTTTGTCGCTGATCTTTATTGCTCACGACCTGCATATCGTCCGCCACATCAGTCACAAGATCATGGTGATGTATCTGGGCAAGGCTGTGGAGATGGGAGATAGCGAGAGCGTCTATCACCGTCCCATGCATCCCTACACGCGTGCCCTGATCGATTCCGTGCTGGTGCTGGACCCCGAGGCGAGCCCGACTCGCACCGAGGCTCCCCTGGAAGGCGACCTGCCCTCTCCTCTCAATCCCCCAAGCGGCTGCCCCTTCCGCACACGTTGCCCCATGGCCAAACCCCACTGCGCCGATACCATGCCACCACTCTCCCTTCGCGAAGACGAGTACCCGCGACTGGTTGCCTGTCACGAAGTCTGAGTACGGGTGCGTAGGTTGGGTTAGCGAAGCGTAACCCAACAGGGGTTTGTAAAGCTGCCGGGTTGTGGCGTTCGGCCTGTCCAAGGAGCGGGAGTGGCAACCGAGTTGTTGGGTTACGGCCTGCGGCCTACCCAACCTACGGGCACCCTCCCTCGCAAGACGACTACCCGCTAATCTGGCTGCGGATTCGTAGGTTGGGTTAGCGAAGCGTAACCCAACAGCGGTTTATGAAGCTGCCGGGTTGTGGCGTTCGGCCTGTCCACGGAGCGGGAGTGGCAAACGAGCTGTTGGGTTACGGCCTGCGGCCTAACCCAACCTACGGGCACCCTCCCCCGCAAGACGACTACCCGCTAATCTGGCTGCGGATTCGTAGGTTGGGTTAGCGAAGCGTAACCCAACAGCGGTCTGTGAAGCTGTAGGGCTGTGGCGTTCGGCCTGCTTAAGGAGCGGGAGTGGCAACCGAGTTGTTGGGTTACGGCCTGCGGCCTAACCCAACCTACGGGCACCCTCCGCGCGAAGACGAGTACGAATCCGGGTGCGGATGCGTAGGTTGGGTTAGCGAAGCGTAACCCAACAGGGGTTTGTGAAGCTGCCGGGTTGTGGCGTTCGGCCTGCCCAAGGAGCGGGATTGGCAAACGAGCTGTTGGGTTACGGCCTGCGGCCTAACCCAACCTACGGATACTGCACTCCGTAGGGTGAGTGTCAGGCGCAGCTCGCTCATCAAGCCGCGCCTTTTTGGGCTGCTTACAGGCGCTCGATGTCCGCGTCTTGCTGCACCTGGGCCTCGTAGGCGGCATAGGCGTTGCCGCCTGCCATACCAGCCAGGCGCTGTCGCAGGTTGGCCTTCTCCTCTTCACTCATGCTCGCGTAGTCGCCGTCGCTGACCTCGGTAAGATTGACTACGACGTAGTCACCGCCGGCAGTGGTAAAGCCACGCGTGACCGGTTGACCGTCCGGGCGCGGCATCGCGAAAGCGTTGGTGAGAACCTCCCGATCCACCTGAGCGCTGTTGCGCTGGGTATTCAGGCTGGCCTGCCATTCGTAGCCGCGCTCTTTCGCAGCGTCTTCAACGCTGGTGCCAGCCGCGACTTCCGCTTCGATTTCCTTGCCGATCTCGGCCACCCGTTCAGCGGCCATGTCTCGCTTAACGCTGCGCTCCACCTCGGTACGCACCTCATCAAAGGAAAGAGTGCGGGCCTCCTGATGGTCGGTCACCCGCAGCACCAGGGCATGATCGGGGCCCAGCTCCAGTACTTCACTCGTGTAGCCTTCCTGCAGAACATCATCGCTGAAGGCCGCATCGACCACGGCTGGGTTACTGGCAATGCCGAAACCGCCGTCCCGGCTGAACGGCCCGGCAACCTTGCGCTCGACGCCAATGACCTCGCCGGCGTCGGCGAGATCGTTGGAGCTATAGGTTACATCGGCCATTTCCTGCGTGAGTTCGAGAAAGCGTTTATCTGCTTCGGCCTGCTTCAAGGCGTTGGCAATGCGGTTGCGGTCCTCCTCGAAGGTCGGCGGCTCGGCGCCCCTGACTTCCAGCAGCTTGATCAGGTGATAACCGGCATCCGTACGCACAGGCTCGGAAACCTCCCCTTCTTCCAGGTTGGCCAGCGCCTGTTCAAACTCGTCCGGAAATGTATCGCCGCTGGTAACGCCAAGGTCCCCGCCCATATTGCGGGACCCGAAATCCTCTGAGTACTCTTCCGCAAGCGCGGCAAAGTCTTCTCCGGCTGCCAAGCGCTGCTGGATGTCCTGAAGAATGGCCTCTTCACTGCCGTCGTCCTTCGGCTCAATCAATATGTGGGCCGCGTGGCGCTCCACGTTGGATTCGAATGCGGATACTTCCTGTTCATACTGCTCGCGCAGTTGCTGTTCCGAAATATCGATGCCTGCAGCGATCTCGTCCAGCTTAACCTCGAGATACTCGATCGATACCTGCTCCGGGTTCCGGAATTCCGTTTTGTGCTCCTCGTAATAGGCGCGCGCTCGTTCTTCATCCACTTCCAGTTCCGCCTCCACGGGGGCGACGGGGATGGTCATGTAATAGAAGTCGCGTTCTTGCTGTGAAAGTGCCGCGCTGCGCTGAAGCTCTTGCTGGGTAACGAAACCGCTGGCGGTAAGCCCGGTGAAGTGTTGGTTCAGTATCATGTCTTCCGCGAGCTGTTGGCGATAGCTGGCTGGCGTGTAACCAACATTGAAAACCCGCTGCCGATACAGGTCCGGATCGAAGCGCCCGTCGGTCTGGAATTCAGGCGCGCTCACGATCATCTGATTAACCAGCTGCTCCGCGGCAGCCATGCCACCCTGCCTGGCAACCTGGATCAACAACTCACGCTTGATCAAACTATCCAGAACCGGTTCGCGAAGATTCTCCTCGGATATGAACTGCTGAGGCAGATTGTCGCCGAACTGGGCCCGCATCTGGTTCTGACGCAGGAAAATTGCTCTCTGCAATTCGGCCTCGGTGATTGCCTTGCCCTCCACCTCGGCTACTTCGTTGGCGGAACCTGAATCCACGAACAGCGAATCCACGCCGAACAGGACGAGCGGCACCACCATCAGAGCAACCACGACAACCGCGACAGTACCTTTAAGGTTGTCTCGTAAACTTTGTAACATGTCTAGCCTCTTGAGTTCCTATCGCAGGAGCGCTGCGTTTCTTATCGGTGTCCGGCCTGCACGCGTCCCGAGCGCTTTGACACAACGGGTGTGCGAGGTTTCCGGCGACTGCAACAAAAAAGGCGCACCACTTCTTGATGCGCCCTTTTCGATTGCTATTCACAGTTGGTTTGCTATTCACTGACGTACTGTTCTGGACCCGGAACGGTTTGCACTTCACGCCCGGCATCGCTCAAACCGGTTTACCACAACAGACGAACTTGCTGTCGGGTTGTGGGGCTGTCAGATCTCGTGCATTTTGCGACAGCCCTGGAGGTAACCAGATTATTCTTTACTGCTTCTTGCTTGTTCCAGAATCATGTTACTGAAAAGCTTTCCGGTTGGGTGCGAGCAGATTACGGTTCAGGTGAATAGCATCCAGGGAATACTGTTTAGTTGACAGCGTCCTTCAAAGCCTTGCCAGCTTTGAAACTGGGAATCTTGGCGGCTGCAATCTGGATCGGCTGACCAGTTTGCGGGTTGCGGCCTGTGCGGGCAGCTCGTTCTTTAACGCTGAAGGTACCGAAACCTACCAGCACTACCTGATCACCTTTCTTGAGCGCGTCGGCTACATTGTCAACCATTGCGTCAAGGGCACGACCAGCTGCCGCTTTGGGGATATCCGCAGCAGCGGCGATCGCATCAATCAGCTCAGATTTATTCACTCTTAAACACCTCTTATTATGTTTCCCAGAATCTACTTCCAAAAAACGGTGGACGGTCATGCGGACAACGGCTCCCCCAAGTGAACCCTGAATGGGCTGGAGCCCGCGTAGATATTGAGTTGCGATTTATACCAACTGCCATTGGGGGGGTCAAGAAGACATCCTCTAAAACACCGCAGGAGTCAGCTTTCTGGACGGATTTTAACCGTTTGGCCCCTTTGACGCTCGGGAATGGCGGACCGGACCCTTCCGGTGCACAGGTCCGGTGGAGGGCCGGTACACCCGGGGGATGTACCGACACCGCCGGTCGGTTCCGCCGCCCTACTGGTCCACAGCGACTCGTTAATGCGCCTGCATGGACCCGGCAGATTCCTCCTTGGCCTTATTCACTTTCGCTTCGAGGGCCTGGTACTCCTCATCGGAATAAGGCTCCGGCATATGAGTCAGGGCCACTTCCAGGACCTCGTCGATCCACTTCACCGGGCGGATATCAAGTGCCTCGGTGATGTTTTCAGGAATCTCCCGCAGGTCCCGCTCGTTGTCGGCGGGGATGACCACGGTCTTGATTCCACCACGGTGAGCAGCGAGCAGTTTCTCTTTCAGTCCGCCAATCCGCAGAACCTCACCGCGCAGGGTGATTTCGCCGGTCATTGCCACATCCGCCCGAACCGGAATATTGGACAGAACAGAAACCAGTGCCGTACACATGGCGATACCTGCACTCGGTCCGTCCTTGGGCGTGGCCCCTTCCGGCACGTGGATGTGGAGATCGAAGTTCTCGTGCCAGTCGGGAGAGATCCCCAGAACCTTGGAGCGGGAACGCACCACGGTCAGAGCGGCCTGAATCGACTCCTGCATCACGTCCCCAAGGGAACCGGTCTTGATGACCCGCCCCTTGCCGCGCACAGCGGAGGATTCGATGGTCAACAGTTCGCCACCCACCTGCGTCCAGGCCAGCCCCGTAACCTGGCCGATCTGGTTCTCCTCCTCGGCGCGGCCAAAGTCAAACTTGCGTACGCCCAGGTATTCTTCGAGATCCGTGGCCGTAATGCGCTGATTGATCAACTCCTGGGATTTGACGTGCTGGGTTACAACCTTGCGGCAGATCTTCGCCACCTCCCGGTCGAGCCCGCGCACACCGGCTTCCCGGGTGTAAAAGCGGATGATGTCGCGGATCGCATCCTCTTCCAGCGTCAGCTCTTCCTTCTGGAGTCCATTGCGACTCATTTGCTTCGGCACCAGGTAGCGGGTCGCAATATTGACCTTCTCGTCCTCGGTGTAGCCGGGGATGCGAATCACTTCCATCCGGTCCAGCAGAGGGCCGGGGATGTTCATGGAGTTTGAAGTGCAAACAAACATTACATCCGACAGGTCGTAATCCACCTCCAGGTAATGATCGTTGAAGGTATTGTTCTGTTCGGGGTCCAGCACCTCCAGCAGAGCCGAGGCCGGATCGCCGCGGTGATCCATGCCCATCTTGTCCACCTCGTCCAGCAGGAACAGGGGGTTTTTCACTCCGCACTTGGACATCTTCTGAATCAGCTTGCCAGGCAGCGAACCAATGTAGGTCCGACGGTGACCACGGATCTCCGCTTCGTCGCGGACCCCGCCCAGGGCCATGCGGGTGAATTTCCGGTTGGTCGCCCGCGCCAGGGATTCACCAAGCGAAGTCTTGCCGACGCCCGGAGGACCAACGAGGCAGAGCACAGGTCCCTTGATCTTTTTGACCCGCTGCTGCACCGCCAGATACTCAAGGATGCGCTCCTTGACTTCGTCAAGACCGTAATGGTCCTCGTTGAGTATGGCTTCCGCACGTGCCAGGTCGTGGCGCACCTTGCTGCGCTTTTTCCAGGGGATGTTGACCATCCACTCGATGTACGCACGCACCACGGAAGCCTCCGCGGACATGGGCGACATCATCTTCAGTTTGTTGAGCTCAGTGCGGGTTTTTTCCTCGGCCTCTTTGGGCATGCCGGCAGCCTTGATCTTCTCCTCCATCTCTTCGGCTTCGCTGGCTTCGTCGCCCATCTCACCCAGCTCTTTCTGGATGGCCTTCATCTGTTCGTTCAGGTAATACTCGCGCTGACTCTTCTCCATCTGTTTTTTCACGCGGCCGCGAATACGCTTCTCAACGTGAAACAGATCAATTTCAGATTCCATCAGGCCCAGCAGATGCTCCAGCCGCTGACGGACGTTGGGCATCTCCAGCAGTTCCTGCTTCTGGGGCAACTCGAGGGACATGTTTGCGGCCACGGTATCCGCGAGGCGGCCCGGCTCGTCGATTCCACTGAGCGCGGTCATGACTTCCGCCGGGACCTTCTTGCTCAGGTTCACGTATTGTTCGAATTGATTCATGGCGGATCGAACCAGCAGCTCGGCCTCGCGCTCCGGGATCTCTTCGCTGGCCATGGCTTCCACCTTGGCGCGGAAGAACGACTCGGACTCGTCCACTTCCACAATCTTGGCGCGGGTGCCCCCTTCAACCAGAACCTTTACAGTTCCGTCGGGAAGCTTGAGTAACTGAAGGATGGTTGAGATCGTACCGATCTCGTACATGTCAGCGGGAGTCGGGTCATCCTCGGACGCACTGCGTTGTGCGACAAGGAGCACCTGCTTGTCGGTCGCCATGGCTTTTTCCAGGGCTTCAATCGATTTCTCCCGACCGACGAACAATGGAATCACCATATGCGGATATACGACGACATCGCGCAACGGCAACAATGGCAGTTCGTTGTTTTGCAGTTCTGGGGTATTCGGCATCGTAACCTCTTGGGTGCTCTGTTCGTGACCCTAACTAGGATCAAAAAAATACAGCGGGGTTCGGCTGCTACTGGGCTGATGGGGCTGCGGTGAGTCTGTCCATAGTGTGCTGTAATCTCCTTAGTGGGGGCAAACTGAAAGAATTACAAGCAAATCGAGCCGGGACGGCTCGCGGGGGAGTGCGGAAAGATGTGGTTGTTATCTGTTGATCCCGCCGGGCTGGCCTATGGGGCCCTGAATTCAGTTTAGCAAAGAATCCGGAGCACACCTAAGGCCAACTCGGCAGCAGGTAGGTCAGCTCTTCTCTTTCGAAGAAGCAGCGGCCGGTTTTGTTTCGTTTTCGTAGACGAGCAAGGGTTCGGACTCGCCTTTGATCACTGATTCGTCCACTACCACTTTCGCCACGTTCTGCTCAGATGGAATGCGGTACATGGTATCCAGGAGAACCGATTCCATGATGGAGCGCAATCCACGCGCACCGGTCTTGCGTTCCATTGCCTTGTGCGCAACGGCACGCAGCGCATCCTCCCGGAAATCCACCTCCACGCCTTCCATGCTGAACAGCTTCGAGTACTGCTTCGTCAGAGAATTCTTGGGCTCGGTGAGAATTTGTATCAACGCGGCCTGGTCCAACTCATCGAGCGTGGCGATGACCGGAAGGCGACCCACGAATTCTGGAATCAGGCCATAGCGAACAAGGTCCTCAGGTTCCAGGTCCCGCAGCGTTTCGCCTACATTCTTGCTGTCGTGTTTGCTCTTGACCTCGGCGCTGAACCCGATCCCGCCTTTCTCGGAACGGTCCCGGATGATCTTGTCCAGACCGGCGAATGCGCCACCACAGATAAACAGGATGTTGCCGGTATCCACTTGCAGGAATTCCTGCTGCGGATGCTTCCTGCCCCCCTGGGGCGGAACGGAAGCAACGGTCCCTTCGATGAGCTTGAGCAGTGCCTGCTGCACCCCTTCCCCCGAGACATCGCGGGTAATGGACGGGTTGTCCGATTTGCGGGAAATCTTGTCGATTTCATCGATGTAGACGATACCTTGCTGGGCCTTGTCCACGTCGTAATCGCATTTCTGCAGCAGCTTCTGGATGATGTTCTCGACATCTTCACCCACATAACCGGCTTCGGTCAGTGTGGTCGCGTCCGCAATGGTGAACGGAACATTCAGCAGACGAGCCAGTGTTTCGGCGAGCAGTGTTTTACCACTCCCTGTTGGGCCGACGAGCAGAATGTTACTCTTGCCCAGCTCGACGTCTTCCTTGTCCTTCTTCTTCTCGCCAATGCGCAGGCGTTTGTAATGGTTGTACACCGCCACTGCCAGCACCTTTTTGGCACGGCTTTGACCGATGACATATTGATCGAGAATCTCGGAGATTTCCTGTGGTGTCGGCAGGCGATCGGAAGCCGCCTCGCTGGCGCTCTCCTGAATCTCCTCACGAATGATGTCGTTACATAGATCGACACACTCGTCACAGATGAAGACGGAGGGGCCCGCAATCAACTTGCGTACTTCATGCTGGCTCTTGCCACAGAAAGAACAATACAGCAGTTTGCCGTTGTCGTCCCCGTTGTCGTTACTGCGATCGGTCATTAACTCACTCCGTCAATACATATACCGGTAGTCTAAAGATGCTAGGTTTCGGACGACTTTTCAAGTCCCGGTGCCAAAACTCCGTGTGAGGTTTGGATGTCCGCCCCCAGATTGCCCGCTTCCGGGCAAGAAACACGCCACCGCTCCGGAAACGGTGAGCAGGCGAAGTGTGAATGGGAATCAGAACCGGGACGGTCGCAGCCATATCGGTCACGCGCTCTGCGCTCCCGCGGACAGACGCTCCCGGGAAATCACCAGCCCCGGGGCGGCTCCGGTGTCGGGAAGCACCTTCTGCTGTCACGCAGCACTCAGGTACCCTGTCCATAGTATGGCCAACCGCCCGAAATCCGACTCCTCCCGGCGACATGGCGCCGCGCGCCACGTGCGCGGGAGGATATTCGACAGGCAATTAGTCCCTTTCTTGTACTTATTGATCCGAATTTGAACAGAATTTTTTGCTGGACGCCAACTCAGAGATCCTTGCCGACACCCGGGCGATGACTCAAAACCTCGTCCACAAGGCCGTACTTCTGCGACTCCTCGGCACTCATGAAGTTATCCCGCTCGGTTTCCGCAGCAATCTGCTTGAGCGACCGGCCGGTGTGATGGGCCATCAGCTCGTTGAGCCGCTCCCGGATCTTCAGGATCTCCGTCGCGTGGATATGAATGTCAGAAGCCTGCCCCTGTGCACCGCCGCTGGGCTGGTGGATCATGGTGCGGGCATTGGGCAGGCAGACGCGCTTGCCCTTGGCGCCCGCCGCCAGCAGGAAGGCGCCCATGCTGCAGGCCTGACCGACACACATGGTGCTCACATCCGGCTTGATAAACTGCATGGTGTCATAAATGGACAGGCCAGCGGTCACGGACCCGCCCGGCGAGTTGATGTACAGGTGAATGTCCTTGTCGGGATTCTCCGCCTCCAGGAACAGCATCTGCGCCACGATGAGGTTGGCCATGTAATCTTCCACCTGCCCGACCAGGAAGATGATGCGCTCCTTCAGAAGACGGGAGTAGATATCGTAGGAACGCTCCCCGCGTGCCGTCTGTTCGACGACGATCGGTACACCAACGCTGGAGATTTGCGGTACGGAACTCATAAGGTCAAAGTTTGGCATCTTCGTACTTCATTCCTTGGTTGAGAGGTTGAGGTCTGGACGTGACCGGGGTTTTTGGTGACCACGGTCAGATGATTGCTTCAGAACCAGCTTAAACCGAGACTCTGCCCTATGCCAGTCGTCCCGATAGCCTGTTCGGTCAGGTGCTGCTGGTGCGAGCAGCCGTTCTGTTCCAGGGTGAGACTGCGGAGGGCCTGATGATGGCAAGGAGGTAGAATCGGCGGCCCCGGTCAAGTCTGACTGACCGGGGCCACAGCAGTTCAATGGCGGGAGATGCGGCCGGCCAAATGCTCGTTTACTGTTCGCTCCGCAACCGCTGCATCAGGTCCTCGTAGTTGGTCTGCTCTTCAGTCACCTTGGCCTTGGCCACAATGTGATCAACCACGGCATCCTCGAGCACCATCGCTTCGATGTTGGCGCGGGCTTCGCGATTGTTGGTGTAATACTGCACCACCGCTTCCGGCTCATGGTAGGTTGCTGCAACCTGCTCAATGGCCTCCTGTACCTTGGCCTCTTCCGGCTTGATCTCCTCGGCTTTGATGATCTCGCCGACCAGCAATCCGAGAGCGACGCGCTTACGTGCCTGCTCTTCGAACATGGTGTCGGGCAACAGCGAAGCCGCATCGATATTCTTGGCTGCGTCGCCAAACTGCTGGAGCATCTGCTTGCGCATGCTGTCGATTTCGTTGGCTACCAGCGCCTTGGGCAGGTCCACTTCCTTGGCTTCGTAGAGGGCGTCCAAGGCCTGGGTCTTGATTACGGACTTCTCGGCGTTCTTCAGTTCGCGCTCCATGTTGCTGCGAACCTCCGTCTTGAAGGTTTCGAGCCCGCCCTCGTCCACGCCGTATTTTTTGAAGAACTCGTCGTCGAGTTCGGGAAGCTTCTGTTCCAGAACCTTGTTCACCTTGACCTTGAACTCGACGGCAGCGCCCTTGAGTTCTTCCGCGTGGTAGTCCTCCGGGAAAGTCAGATTCAGTACTTTTTCCTCGCCGGCCTTGGTGCCCACCAGACCGTCCTCGAAACCGGGAATCATGGAGTTGGAACCCAGCACCAGACTTTGATTCTCCGCCTTGCCGCCGTCAAACTCCTCGCCGTCCTTGGTGCCTACGTAGTCGATCAGTACCTGATCGTCCTGCTGAGCCGGTCGGTCCACGGCTTCCCAGGTGGCCTGCTGCTTGCGCAGATTTTCAACCATCGTGTCCACGTCGCTGTCTTCAACCTGGGCGACGGGCTTGTTGATGGCGAAACCGGAAACGTCGGGAACTTCGATCTCAGGATAGACTTCGATGGTGGCGACGTATTCAAGGTCTTCACCTTCGACATTCTTGGTAGTGTCGATGCTCGGCATCCCAGCGGGGTTGATGTCTTCTTTTTGCAGAGCTTCAAAATAGGTGCGGTTGATCACCTCGCCCAGCACTTCCTGGCGAACACCTTCGCCGAAACGCTGCTTGACCACTTTAAAAGGCACTTTGCCCACACGAAAACCGTTGATACGCACTTTCTTGGCAGCGTCCTGAAGGCGTTTTACGACTTCCTTATCAACCTGCTCGGCGGGGACGCCGACGGTGATGCGACGCTCTAACCCGGATGTTGTTTCAACAGAAACCTGCATATCGTTCCTCGTGATTACAAAGTGCGTGTTATTTGGTGCGGTCGGAGAGACTTGAACTCTCACACCTTGCGGCACCAGAACCTAAATCTGGCGTGTCTACCAATTCCACCACGACCGCATTGTTAATTGACGCCGAGCCAATAAAAAATCGACCTGGCGGCGCTTGCCGCTAGTCCTCAAAATCGATGTAAGTCGTTGATTTCCCAGGATTAATTTACAAATATATCCATGGCTCGGCGAGAAGGGCTGGAGATTGTGCCACAGTCGCCCGGGAGGTTCAACAGACTGAACGGCCCGTCATGTCCGGGGTTTCGCCACCAGAACGATTCCATCCGAAGCGGCATCGCAGCACAGTCGCGCGCGCTGGGCTCGAGGCAGCAAAACCGCCTGCTCCGGTGCAATGTGGGTTGTCGCAGGCGACTGGACCAGCTGGAAGCTGCCCGAGACTCCCATCAGCAACAGGTAATCCTCGCCCGCATCGACTACATACTCCCGACCGGCTCGAACACTGAGCCGCTCGACCCGGAAATCCTCGAAGTTCACCACCTCTTCGACCCGCAGGGCTTCGTCCCTAAAGACTTCCGGCAAGGTCGCCGGTTCCGGAGGGTCCAGCGAGATCTTCTGCAAGGCGGCCGCCGTGTCCCAATGTGGCTGAGTAAGGACCTTCTGTGCGAAGGACAGGATCTTGCGCTCATACACCGGCGTTTGGAACTCCACAGTCCGGACGCCGTGCAGCAGAGAATGAGGGGTAAAACAGGGGACCTTGACCACGTCTCCCACACGCAGCGGGGCTACGTGGATGAAGCCTTCCATCTCCTGTCGGAGCGTGGCTTCGCGCTGCAGGAGCGATTCCGGCAGCGCCGTCATCCATTCACGCAGAACGGCCGTTTCGACGGGCGCGTCCAGCGGAATACCTTCGGACCGGCGACGTTCGTCAAGCAGGTCATCAATGGCCACCCGCACTTCGCGGTAGGCGGTCACCGCCGCCAGATAAGCCTGTTTGAAGTGCGCTTCATCGCGAAAGTCAGCACGCTTGGCCTGATCGAAGCCAAAGCGAATCCCCCCTTCCCCGCCGGGCCACGCGTTGCGGTCCACGTGGGTAACCACGTAGACCTCGCGTTTTTCCTCGTGCATTTCGAAATAGAGATCCCCATAGACCGGTACGGGCAGAGGGTCGAGTATCTTCAGCAGGATCAGCCCGGAATTATTGGCCATGAGGCGCGCGGGACACAGCGACAGGAGCCAGGGCAGCGGAAGGGTTCGCCCCCGGGGATCGGCCACTCGCGATTGACCGCGCGCCTCGATCCCGGTGAACCAGACCTCTTGCCCCCAGGGCTTGGCAATATGAATCGGCTCGAGCTTGAGCGCCGAGTCGAGCCTGAGCCACGGGAGGTTCTGATCCTCACACCACTGCCGAACCGCTTCCCACTCGGCCCGCAGGCAATTCAGGCCTCGCAGCAGTTCGTCGGATTTCCGGGCGATGCTGAAGGCCAGTTCCACACCCTCGCTGGACCGGCGGAGGGCAATGAAGGCCAACAGGCTCACGGCGGGCGCCCCGGGCAGGTAATCCTGCACCAGGGTGTAATCCAGCGTGAACGCGTCCTGGAGTTTGCCGCCACGGCCGAACCCGGCCAGTTGGCGATCGAGTTCGGCTTCGGGGTCGTCGGTGGGGATCAGGCTTAACACAGGCTGCTCAATAACTGCGTGAAAAACGCCATTATAAGCCCAAGCCGGCGATCAATTCAGGCGTTCGATCACCGTACTGATACCCTGTCCCATGCCGATGCACATGGTCGCGAGGCCGAGGGTCGCGTTCTTCTCCTCCATGATGGTCAACAGCGAGCCGGAGATGCGGGTGCCGGAGCAACCGAGCGGATGACCAAGGGCGATGGCGCCGCCGTGCAGGTTGACCTTCTCCTCCATCGCGTCCAACAGCTTGAGATCCTTGAGTACCGGCAGACTTTGGGCTGCAAAGGCCTCATTGAGCTCGACCACTTCCATGTCCTCGATCTTCATATTGGCTCGCTTCAGGGCCTGCTGGGTAGCGGGTACCGGGCCATAACCCATGATGGAGGGGTCTACACCCGCCAGACCCGTGGAAACGATGCGGGCAATGGGTTTCAGCCCCAGGGCCTGGGCCTTTTCGGCCGACATCATCAACATGATGGAGGCGCCGTCTGAGAGCTGGGACGATGTCCCGGCCGTTACCTTGCCGTTCTTCGGATCGAAAACCGGAGGCAACTGGGACAGGGCTTCCAGATTGGTATCCGGGCGAATGGTTTCGTCCTGCTCCACCATGGTGGGATAGCCTTCCGGTGTGTGGCCAGGTACTGCGAAGATCTCCCGATCGAACTTGCCGCTCTCCCGCGCCTGGTGTGCAAGCTGATGGGAACGAACCGCGAAGGCGTCCATCTGCTCACGGCCGATGCCGTGCAGGGTCGCCAGGTACTCCGCTGTCATGCCCATGCTGCCCGCTGCCTTCGCGACCGAGCGGCCAATAAGCGGGTTCGGGTCCACGCCTTCGTTCATGTTCAGGTGGCCAAGGTGTTCCACTCCACCGACCACGTAAAGATCGCCCTGGCCGGACTGAATGTTGGCCGCGGCGATGTGCATTGCGCTCATGGATGAGCCGCAAAGGCGGTTGATGGTCTGGCCGGGGACTGTGTGCGGCAGATTGGCGAGCAGCCAGATATTGCGACCCACGTTGAAGCCATGCTCCTCGCGCTGAATCACGCAACCCCAGATGAAGTCATCCACCTCTTCAGGCTTGACGGCCGGATTGCGGGCCAACATAGCCTTGAGGATCTCCGCGGAGATCGTATCGCCACGGGTAAAACGAAAACATCCGTTCTTGGAGCGGCCCATTGCGCTGCGGCCGTAATCAACAATCACTGCATCTCTTGGGTTCAAAGCCACGGTGGTTCTCCTGTATCAAATCTTTTACTTGGCAGCCTGTGGTTACTCAGGGCTGTTCTGGTGCGTCAGGGGAGCGCTAAACGCCCTCCCATTCATTCGCTGTTAGCGCCTGTGTCCGGGTCAGGTCAGCCGAAATATTTCTTGTCGTCTGCCGCCATCTTGCGCATGGAGTCGGTGGCTTCGTACACACCACCGAGGGACTTGTGCTTGTCCGCCATCTCGACAATGGTTTTGGCACCGATGGAGTCGATCCAGGCAAACAGGCCGCCGCGGAACGGAGGGAATCCGATACCGTAGATCAGCGCCATATCCGCTTCCGCGGGCGATTCCACAATGCCTTCATCCACGCAACGGGCCAGCTCTGTTGCCATGGGCACCATCATGCGCTCGATGATCTCCTCATCGGAAAACTCGCGGCGCTCGGCGGTGTGCGGTTTGATGAGCTCATAGGCCGCTTCGCTGGTGACCTTCTTCGGCTTGCCTTTCTTGTCCGTCGTGTACTCGTAGAAACCCTTGCCGTTTTTCTGGCCGAGGCGATCCGCTTCGAACAACACCTCGATGCTGTCCTTGAAGGTTCGGTTCATACGCTCCGGGAAGCCTTCGGCCATAACACCCGCAGCGTGCACGGCTGTATCCAGCCCCACCACGTCCAGCAAATAAGCCGGACCCATGGGCCAGCCCCACTTTTCCATGATCTTGTCGATCTGCTGGAAGTCCGCGCCGTCGCGAACCAGCATGGAAAAGCCGGCGAAGTAAGGGAACAGTACACGGTTAACCAAAAACCCGGGGCAGTCTCTGACGACCACCGGCTTCTTGCCCATGGCACTCGCATACGCCACAGTGCGGGCAACGGCCTTGTCGGAGGTCTTGCTGCCGCGAATCACTTCCACCAGGGGCATGGCGTGAACCGGGTTGAAGAAGTGCATACCGCAAAAGTTTTCCGGACGCTGCAGCGCCTTGGCGAGGAAGTCGATGGAAATGGTGGAGGTGTTGGACGCGAGGATGGTGTCATCGGTCACCTTGCCTTCCACTTCAGACAGCACCGCGTGTTTGGCCTTCGGGTTCTCCACCACCGCTTCGACGACCACGTCCACCTGATCGAAGCCACCATAATCCAGCGTGGGATCAATGTTGTTCAGCACCTCGCCCATTTTGGCGGGGGTCATGCGGCCCTTGTCCACGCGCTTGAGCAGCAGTTTGCGCGCTTCTGAAAGGCCCAGGTCAAGGCCGGCCTGGTTGATGTCCTTCATCAGGATGGGCGTGCCCTTCAGTGCGGACTGGTAAGCAATGCCGCCACCCATGATGCCGGCGCCCAGTACAGCGGCACGTTCGACCTTCTTGTCGGCTTTCGACGCCCACTGCTTGGAGCGCTTACCCAGCAACTGATCATTGAGAAAGATGCTGACCAGTGCGCGCGCAACGCTGCCCTGCGCCAGTTTTGCGAAAGTCTCGCTTTCGATTTTGAGCGCCGCCTCACGGTCCAGAGAAGAGGCTTTCTGCATGGCTTTCGCCGCTTCCACGGGCGCGGGATAGTTGGGTCCGGCGGTGGCCTTGATGAATGCTTTCGAGGTCTCGAAGGCCATCATGGTCTCGATCATGTTCAGCGGCAGCGGCGAACGCTTCTGCTTGCGGCGCGCCTCGTAGTCCAGCTTGCCGGCGATGCACTGCTTGACCGTGTACAGAGCGGCGTCGCGCAGCTGATCCGGTTCAACCACCGCATCCACAACGCCGAACTTCAGGGCGTCGTCCGCTCGATGGTCCTTGCCGGTCGCTATCCAGGTTACTGCGGTGTCGACGCCCGCGATGCGCGGCAGGCGAACCGTACCGCCCCACCCCGGGATCAGCCCCAGTTTGGTTTCGGGAACACCGAGTTTGGCCTGGGTACTTGCAACCCGGTAGTCACAGGCCAGCGCAAACTCAAGCCCTCCTCCGAGTGCGAAACCGTTGACCGCAGCCACCACCGGAACCCGCAGGTCTTCCAGCCTGTTGTTGTTGCGGTTGTTGTCGCCCAACATAGCCGCGATTGCATCCGCTCCGGCTTCGAACACGCCGCCGAACTGCGTGATATCCGCACCAACAATGAAGACGTCTTTGGCGCTGGTGGCGATTACGCCTTTCACCCGCTGCTCGCTCTCGATCGCGGTAATCGCATCGCTGAGCTCTTTGACGACGTCGGCGCTGAACTTATTTACCGATTCATTCTTCAAATCAAATTTGAGCTCGGCGATATCATCGTCGAGCAACTGAACGGTAATGGCGCTGCCTTCGAATATCATTGTTTGGCCTCGTTTTGCGAATTTGAATGAAAGAAATTAGCGGGAAGCAGAGGTCGCTCAGCTGCTTTCCTTGCAGAGCGCCGGCGGGCTCCCCCGTCAGCGCGGGCCGTATGATAACGCTTTTGCTGGTCGAAAACTCGCTCTCGAAGGGGATTTTGAAGTGTTAAAACAGACGCCAGAGTCAGCAACGATGAGTCACCAAGCTCTGGTCAGGGCTTGTACCTGGGTCTGGAGGGGACCACGGTCGCCACAAGCTCGGCGGGTTCGGCGCTGAGATTTCGAAACCGATGGGGCCGGCGTCGCTCGAAGTAAAAACCATCGCCGCAGTGCAGCACATCCGTTTCACCGCCCACTGTCAGCTCAATGCATCCGCAGCTGACGTAGCCGATCAATTCGCCTTCATCGACCAACAGCTCGTCGCCGCTATTGGCGCCCGGCGGGTAGCACTCGCGGATCATGGACACGGCGTGCTCGCCACCTTTGGACCGCAGCATGGAGCGGGTAATGCCGTTGTCGTCGCTGCGGGTAATCTCGTTTTTCTTGAAGAAGACGCGGATCTGCACATCCAGATCCAGGGCGAAGAAATCGGCCAGGGAGATAGGCACCCCGTCCAGAACCTTCTGCAGGCTGTTGATGGACGGGCTCACCTGGCCGTGTTCGATCATGGAGATTGCGCTGTGAGGGACGCCTGCCCGCTTCGCCAACTGGCGCTGCGACCAGCCGTTCAGTTTGCGAAGTACCAGCATGCGCGCGCCGACGTCACTATTCATCCCGCTCCTTCCTGACAGGGGAAATTAAGAAGCGTCTGAACGAGCGCCCCCCGAAGTGACAAATATACGCAACACACTGCGTACCTGCCAAGCAGGCCTACTGCATGTCCTCATAGGGGTTATCGAGGTCCAGGTCCACAGGCTTGGCAAAGCCCGGTACCCGCAGTTCCCGGTCACTCAGCTCGATGGCATTTTCATCGATCATCCCCTCGCCGAAACGATAGATGGTGCTCAGCTTGCCACTGCGCGCCTCTTCCTCGTAGGCTCGGGCCTGTTCACGCACTCCTTCGCGGCGGCTCTGATAGTCGCTGAAAGCCTGCTTGCCGTAGCGTTTTTCGAGCATCTGCTCAACCACGCCCGGCGCAAGGACACTCGCTGTGGCGTTATTGCCGCCGAAGCCCTTCGAATTCAGGAAAGCAACCTGCGGTGCGCGATCGCTCAGATCCTGATCCTCCCGCGAAATACCGAGGCGGTCGGCGTGCACGTCCTCCGCCACGCTGTCCATGGTCTTGATTCCCGGCAGGAGGCCGTACTTGTACACGCCGAGAGTGGCCATGAGCTGGTCGGCACTGGCAGGACCAATGGAGTGTCCGAGGTACGCTTTCACCGCGCCCACCGGCCAGTGCTCGATACCGAAAGCCTGGGCCACCCGGTCGAAGATCAGTGATTCACTGACCCGGTTCTGCGGCGTACTGGAACCGTGGGCCTGAATAACGCTGCGCTCACGAATGGCCTTCTCCCCGAGAATCGCCCGTGCGCTGCCGACCGCCTTGGCCAACGTGAGGTAATTGCCGGGCCCCGGAGCCGAGATGGACTTTTTGTACCCATCGGCATTGATGAAGACGTTGGGTACAGCGCCAAAAATATCCACACCCAATTCCATTGCCAGCTCATCATCCATCAGCAAGGCGTACTGACTGGCCTCACCCAGCACGAATCCGCAGTTCTGACCGAAGGGCCGGCTGGCGCGACGATGATCCACATCCTGACGGCCGTCCAGACGGCGCAGGTTGGCATCCGTGGCGAGCGCACCCATGGCATCAAAGCCATCGATGATCTCGGGAGTAATCGGCGCCTCGGAGCTCCCCACCAGGACCACCCGGCGGCGACCGCTCTGAATGTCCTCAACCCCCTGACGCAGGCTGTAAAGGAAAGTCGCACAGGCACCCACGGCGCTGCCGGTCACCCCCACGCTGCCGAGCACATAGGCATTGATGAAGTCGCCGGGCATGCTGCTCATGCCCATGGCAAGGTGTTTGGACGACACCCGGCCGCCCTTCATGCGGGACTGGATCATTCCCAGGTTACTGAATTCATCGATCTGGCTGAGCACGCTGTTGGAATACACCCCGATCTCGTCCGGGCGAACGCTGTCCACTACGGTCTGCCAATCGATCCCGAGGGAGTTCACCGCGTCCGAAGCACCGACCACCGCCATCTGCAGACCCCGGGGGTGAAAACGCGACTGGTAGCATTGGGACGGATCGAAACCGGTGGGCAACTGGCCCCCGGCCTGGACGGGCATCTGCCGGTAGGCATCCACCTTGACGTCGAAACCGTCGGGAACCTCCACCCGAACCTCATCACCGCTCAGTTCCTGAACGCGCCAGCCAGCCGGTACCAGCTCGGGCAGATGTTTGCGTCGAGCGACAAAGCTGATGACGCCCTGGGCGTCCGGCTGCATCGGCAGGTTCTTTTGCCAGTGCACCGCGTCCGGGTCAAAGTGTTCGATGCGCCGCACCAGTGTTCCCGCGATCACGGCCTCGCGGAAAACCGAAGCGACCTGATCGGCTGTGAAGCTCTGCCCCTGCGTATCTCGAAACGTGCCATTGTCGGCGGTCACCAGCCCCATAAGGGTGGCAAGCCCCACGACGGTTTCGCTGGCATCGGAATTGGGCAGACTTTCCAGGACCATCCGCCGATAAGCGTGGTGGAAGGAGCTGCGACCGGCGGCATTGATGCCACCGATTGCGGTAATGACGGGCAAGCGCATTTTCGACATGTTCTACCTGCTGTATCGAAAAATTTAATAAGACGGAAGAGTATAAAACCGGGGTGGGAGTCTAGGCCGGTGAACGCCGCGGCGCACTGTCATTTTGGCAAGATAATGTGGTATTTTGGCCACAACTCCGATTTCGACGTTCCCGGGCCCATGCAATGGCTTCACAATCCTCCCGAGTCCATTCAATTCAATTTCTGCTTTTGGAGGGCATGATGGCCACGAGTGCCACACTGCCCTCGGAAATGCTTCACGCTGCGCAAAGTGTGGCCGATGGTCGGCGGAGAGGCGAGCACGAGCTGAACATTCGGACGGTTGCGCTGAGTCGCGCCAGGGTGCAGACCCGCGCCGGTTTTCCGTTGTCACCGGACCGCACACTGGCCCGTGCCGGGCGCGCAGACATCATTTATGTCCCTGCCTTGTGGCGCAATCCAAAGCCGATCATCAGGAAGCACGAGGCTGTACTGGACTGGCTGCGCGAAGCCTATGAGAACGGCACGACCATCGCCGGCGTGGGAACCGGCTGTTGTTTTATGGCTGAGGCCGGCTTGCTCGACGGGCGCCCCGCCACCACTCACTGGCATTACTTCGATCGCTTTGAACGAAATTATCCGCGGGTCCACCTCAAGCGGGATTATTTTATTACTCAGGCGGACGAGCTTTATTGTGCCGCCAGCGTAAATTCTTTGGCGGATCTGACGGTGTATTTCATTCGCCGGCTCTACGGGGAGAGTATTGCCCACCATGTGGAGCGACATTTTTCCCATGAGATTCGCCGCGCTTATGAAAGCATGCGTTATTTCGAGGGGAGCAGCGACAAGCACCGGGATGAAACGGTCCTGCAGATCCAGCTCTGGCTGCAGGACAATTATCAGCAGGAGGTGAAGTTCGGGGATCTGGCGGAGCGGTTCGATATGAGCGTCCGGTCTCTGAACCGCCGCTTCAAGCTGGCGACGGACAAGTCCCCTCTGAGTTATCTTCAGGACATCCGTATGGGTGTGGCCCGCGATCTGTTAAAAACCAGTAACCTCTCGATCAGTGAAATCGCTTATAGCGTGGGTTACCAGGATCTGGGCCATTTCTCGGCGTTGTTCAAGAAGTCGTTCTCGGCCACGCCTCATGATTATCGGACGACGGTAAGGGCCAAGCTGTTCAGCATCGGGTGAGTCTCGGCTCTTTTGCTGGATCGAGGATCGGGGTAGGTCGGGCTGGGAAGGTCGGAAATGGAATCGAGGTATCGATTCTGATCCGGAAATCAAAACGTTCTCGGAAAACGGATCTCAACGTTCGAGGTTATGAATCCGTTCGGAATCGGGTTGGACCTTTCGAAAACGCGGTGAATACGTCCGTGTAGCTCCCTCGCGGCATCCATGCCGCCAGGGTTTCGAAAGGTCCAACCCGACCGCGAACTCACATTGTGCGTGCTGAGAGGTCGTCGGCCTGCCACATCTTCACTCGGCAGTAACTGAACGTTCAGCGTTTTTTCTCGGTTTTCATTCCCACCGCACGGGTAAGCCGTACCGCGATGGGAGTTTGCGCTGACGGGGAGGGGTTTCGAGACCCTCACGGCAGGGAAGCCGTGAGGGAGCTCCAGGGATGGATTCACGCGTTCTCGAAACCCCTCCCCGTCAGTGCAAACGGATTAAGGACTCCGCCCTCCACCCACGTGACGAGCCGACGGCGATTCGGAACGCGGGTCTCAAGGTCCGAGGGTGTGAATCCGCTCGCGATCGGGTTGGACCTTTCGAAAACGCGGTGAATACTTCCATGTAGCTCCCTCGCGGCATCCATGCCGCCAGGGTTTCGAAAGGTCCAACCCGACCGCGAACTCACATTGTGCGTGCTGAGAGGTCGTCGGCCTGCCACATCTTCACTCGGCAGTAACTGAACGTTCAGCGTTTTTTCTCGGTTTTCATTCCCACCGCACGGGTAAGCCGTACCGCGATGGGAGTTTGCGCTGACGGGGAGGGGTTTCGAGACCCTCACGGCAGGGAAGCCGTGAGGGAGCTCCAGGGATGGATTCACGCGTTCTCGAAACCCCTCCCCGTCAGTGCAAACGGATTAAGGACTCCGCGCTCAGCCTCCACCTCCCGTGGCGACCCGACGGAGATTCGGAATACGGATCTCAACTTCCGAGGGTGTGAATCCGTTCGCGATCGGGTTGGACCTTTCGAAAACGCGGTGAATACTTCCATGTAGCTCCCTCGCGGCATCCATGCCGCCAGGGTTTCGAAAGGTCCAACCCGACCGCGAACTCACATTGTGCCTGCTGAGAGACCTCAACGCGGCTACATCATCACTTGGCAGCAAATTTCAGCATTTTTTTGGTTTCCATCGTTGGGTTACGGCCTGCGGCCTAACCCAACCTACGCGACGCGACAGCAAATGGAGGTTGAGTGTTTTTCAGTTTCATTTCCATTGCAAAGGTGAGCCGCACCGCGATGGGAGTTTGCGGTGGCGGGGAGGGGTTTCGAGACCCTGGCGGCATGGATGCCGCGAGGGAGCTCCAGGGATGGATTCACGCGTTCTCGAAACCCCTCCCCGCCATCGCAAAGGATTAAGAACTCCGCACCCCGGCCACAATCGCCGAGGATTGTGGTAACAGAGCAGCGAAATAAGTATGTGCACACGCTCCCGAGAAAAGGGGCAGCGGTTTGCAGCCGAGCAGTCGCTAAGGGGTCTTCATGACAGGTGTGGCGACTGACAAGTGGCACAGGCGCTCCATTTCTGCCACCCACTGCTCCATACGTTCGCGCTCCAAACCGACCAACATCGCATAGCGGCGCCCGCCCCAGACAGCCAGGTGCAATGCTTCTATGGTGGCCTCGGCAGGCAGGGCCGGCAGATCATCACAGGCCGCAAACAGTCGCTGCCACACCGTCTTCAGCTCAGTGTAAGCACGCTGCTGGTGTTTGGGCTCAGCAATGCGATTCTCCAGCCGCAGCATAGCGGGCTCGAACCAGGCCAGCCCCTCGCGCTCCAGACCCGACAACAAATGCAACAGGCGGTGCACACGTTGCTGCCAGGACAGGTCGGGCGGCGCTATGGCCTGCGCCTCAATGGCAGCAATCAGGCATTCGATACAGTGGCGCACATAACCCGAATGCAAGGCCTCCTTGCTCGGAAAATAGTCATACAGAGTGCCCACAGCAACCCCGGCTTCCAACGCGACCGCTCGGGTGGTCAGGCGCTCCCAGCCATCCCGTCGCCAAATCCGAACATAGGCTTCAAAAATGGCCTGCACGGTAAAGCGGGCGCGGGCCTGAGTTGGCCTTTTACGCGGCTTGCTGCGCGGTTGCGGGCTATCCGTAGTCATGGTTGACAAATTCCGAACCCGTCGCCGCCGGACAACGGATAAAGTAGACGGATACTTTGGAAACACAGCCGGGAGTCAAGCATGTCTGTTATCACCCAATTACAAACCAACAAATCCGCCCTCGATCAGACCCGTGTGATCGAACAACCCAGGCCAACACTGGCTGACGGCGAGGCATTGCTGCGCATCGACCGTCTGGCGGTCACCACCAACAATATCACCTATGCCTCCTTTGGTGACACGCCCCATCTGCGCTATTGGGATTTCTTCCCGACTGGCGAGAGCGGCTGGGGCCATATGCCGGCCTGGGGCTTTGCCGAAGTTATTGCAAGCACCGTTGAAGGGGTTAATCCGGGTGAACGCTATTATGGCTTCTGGCCGATTGCCAGCCATCTGGTCATGCAACCGGTGCGAGTCTCCGAACGGGGCTTCTATGACGGAACGCCACATCGGCTCGAACTCACCTCGGCGTACAACCAGTATCAGCGTGTCACCACTGACGCCGCGTACCGCGCGAAGGATGAAGACTACCAGATGCTGTTGCGCCCCCTGTTTATCACTTCCTGGATGCTGGCCGATTATCTGCAGGACAACGATTTCTTCGGCGCACAACAAATAGTGGTTTCCAGCGCCTCCAGCAAGACTGCCTACGGCACTGCTTTCGCTCTAGAAGCCTACCCCGGCTGTGAGGTAGTTGCCGTGACTTCCACCGGCAACCAGGCCTTCGTCGACAGCCTGGGTTGCTACAACCACAGTATCACCTATGAGCAACTGACCGAGCTGGATGCCAGCATCCCGACCCTTTATGTGGACTTCTCGGGCGACCGCGCGCTGCGGGAAAAGATTCATGACCACTTTGACGCCCAGTTGGTGCATGACTGCTTTGCCGGTGCAGCCCAAACCCAGGAACATCCCAGCGAGGTGGATGCTCCCGCCAAAGGCCCGGCACCAAAACCGTATTTTGCGCCCTACCAGATTCGCAAACGTAATGCAGACTGGGGCGCGGCCGAGGTAACCCGCCGTTTTAATGAGGCACAACTGGCTTTCATCCGCCGCGTCAGTGATCCGGCCAATCCCTGGATGCAGATTGAGCAGCATGACGGCTTCAATGCAGCTCAGCAGCTGGTCAGTGACCTGGTCAACGGCCGCGTAGATCCCAAACTGGGGCATGTGGTTTTGCTGGATCCCGGTGCTTGAACGCACTCATTGAAGCTTCTGGACGGAAATGGAGTTTCGAGGTTTTGAATCCGTTCGGGGTCGGGTCGCACCTTTCGAAAACGCGGTGAATACGTCCATGTAGCTCCCTCGCGGCATCCATGCCGCCAGGGTTTCGAAAGGTACGACCCGACCCCGAACTCACATTGTGCCTGCTGAGACATCGTCAACCCGCCAGGTCGGCAAGCTGCAGCAAATTGACCTTCAGTCTAGTTCCATCGTTGGGTTACGGCCTGCGGCCTAACCCAACCTACGCGACGCGACAGCAAATCGAGGGTGAGTGTTTTTCCGATTTTATTGCCACTGCGATCATGAGCTGCACCGCGATGGGAGTTTGGGCTGACGGGGAGGGGTTTCGAGACCCTCACGGCAGGGAAGCCGTGAGGGAGCTCCAGGGATGGATTCACGCGTTCTCGAAACCCCTCCCCGTCAGTGCAAACGGATTAAGGACTCCGCCTCCACCCGTGGCGACCCGACGGAACGCGGATCTCAAGGTCCGGGGTTTTGAATCCGTTCGCGATCGGGTTGGACCTTTCGAAAACGCGGTGAATACATCCGTGTAGCTCCCTCGCGGCATCCATGCCGCCAGGGTTTCGAAAGGTCCAACCCAATCCCGAACTCGCTTCGTGCCTGATCGAGGATCTCAACCAGGCACATCTTTATTCAGCGGCAACGTTCAGGTTTTTGGTTTTTAATTGTTGGGTTACGGCCTGCGGCCTAACCCAACCTACGCGAGCCAATGGCACGAGCGTTTTTAGTTTCAGTCCTACTGCAGAGGTAGGCCGCACCGCAAACGGATTAGATACTCCGCACCCCACGACATACCAGGCATAGCCAAGCTCAGCCGATTTGCGACGGGTATTGGAGAGACTTAAATAGGAGGAGAGAAATTGGAGCGGGAAACGAGACTCGAACTCGCGACCCCAACCTTGGCAAGGTTGTGCTCTACCAACTGAGCTATTCCCGCTTTAATAGAAAGGTGACCTGCATCTGCACTATAGCAACCTGCATGTCTGCCAGCCACCTAAATACTGCCAGAAGCAGTGGAAGAAGTGGCGTCCCCTAGGGGAGTCGAACCCCTGTTACCGCCGTGAAAGGGCGGTGTCCTAGGCCTCTAGACGAAGGGGACCCAGAGCTTTGACAACCCGTGGCTGCCAAAAGAGGTGCGCATTCTAAGTAGCCCGTTCACCTCTGTCAACACTTTTGCTCGTCATTTTTTCTTAGGCTAAAAACAGGTAAAACAAGCACTTAGCGGCTAGCACCTTCGCGCAAAAAGCGCAAGGCCCTGCGGCAGTTAATACCGGGCGCTACTCCTCTTCCGGCTCCAGGCGCAGGGACGCGGAGTTTACACAGTAACGCAGCCCCGTGGGCGCCGGTCCGTCCGGGAACACGTGGCCCAGATGGCAGCCGCAATTTTGGCAGTGAATTTCCGTGCGAACCATGCCGTGAGACGAATCCGTCTCCTCCGCAATCCTCTGCTCCTCCAGAGGTTCGTAGAAACTAGGCCAGCCGGAACCGGAATCGTACTTGGTCTCCGATGAGAATAGCGCCTCACCACAACAGCGACACAGGTATTGTCCCGGCGTTTTGCTGTTCACGTACTTGCCCGTAAACGCCGGCTCCGTACCTTTTTCCCGGCAAATCCGGTACTCGTCCTCGCTCAGTTTGTCGCGCCAGTAGGCGTCGTCTTTCAGCTGTTTATCTGCCATAATCTGCTCCAGTTCCTGGTGGCTGTGCACTCGCGCAGCAGGTTGCCGGGGGCGACTCTCCCCTCCCCACCATCCTACAAGTTGAAGATTATGCGCAAGCTTGAAAAGTCCCACAAGTTGGAAGGCGTCTGCTACGACATTCGTGGGCCCGTGCTCGAAAAGGCTAACCGGCTTGAAGAAGACGGCCACCGGATACTGAAGCTCAATATCGGCAATCCGGGCGCCTTCGGTTTCGATGCGCCGGACGAGATTATCGCCGATGTGATTCACAACCTGCGCGAGGCGCAGGGGTATACCCATTCAAAGGGGCTTTTCGCGGCGCGCAAGGCGATTATGCAGGAATGCCAGCGGCTGGACATTCCCGACGTGGACATTGATGACATTTATCTCGGCAACGGAGCCAGCGAGCTCATTGTCATGGCCATGCAGGCCCTGCTCAACGATGGGGAAGAGATTCTGATTCCCGCGCCGGACTACCCTTTGTGGACCGCCGCCGTCACGCTGGCGGGCGGCAAGGCGGTTCACTATCGCTGTGACGAAAGTTCGGACTGGTTCCCGGATCTGGAAGACATGGCGAGCAAGATCACGGACAAGACCCGTGGCATCGTGGTGATCAACCCGAACAATCCCACCGGCGCCGTATACAGCCAGGAAGTGCTCGAAGGTATCGTGGAGCTGGCGCGCGAGCACGATCTGATCCTTTATTCAGACGAAATGTACAGCAAGATTCTGTACGACGACGCGGAGTTTGTACCCATGGCTCGCCTGGCGCCGGACGTGCTGTGCATCAGTTTCAATGGCCTTTCGAAGGCCTATCGCCTGGCGGGCTTCCGCTCCGGCTGGATGATTATCACCGGGGCTAAGCAGCACGCCAAAGGCTACATCGAGGGTCTGGAAATGCTGGCCTCGATGCGGCTGTGTGCCAACGCACCGGCCATGTTCGCGGTGCAGACGGCTCTGGGCGGCTACCAGAGCGTCAACGAGCTGATCGTTCCCGGTGGGCGCCTCTACGAACAGCGCAATCTGGCGGTGGAAAAGATTCGAGACATTCCGGGCGTCAGCTGCGTGACGCCGAAGGGCGCCATGTACTTGTTTCCGAAGATCGATCTGGACATGCACAAGATCCATGACGACGAGCAGATGGTGGCGGATTTTCTGGTTCAGGAGCGGGTGTTGCTGGTTCAGGGCAGCGGCTTCAACTGGCCGGAACCCGATCACTTTCGGATTGTGTTCCTCCCACGGGTGGACGAACTTGGCCCGGCGATTGAGCGGTTCGGGGAATTTCTCCAGCGCTACCGGCAGTAGCCGGCTCAGCTAGTCTTCCAGCATGAAACCTAGCGCCCGCAGCTGAGCGGCCAGCTGCAGGCGCCGCTGGGGGTTGGCTTCCTCCAGTTCCACGCGAAAATTGGAGAATTCCCGCCGAATGGGATAGTTCCTGCGCAGCCGGTCGAAGGCTGCGCGCGGGTCCGTTCCTTCCTGCAGGGCCTGTGCAAAGCGCCGATGATCTTCGCGCATGTCGTAGGCGGTCAAAACGGCGCTGCGCAGAGCCTCCAGGGGGCTCGCCGGGGCGAGACGGATCGGCTCCGGCGCGGGGAACGGGTCCAGTTCGTGATAGGTCTTTTCCGCCGGTCGGTGCAGAAGTTCACATACCTTCCTGTAAATGATTTCCGTGCCCTTCGCCTTGCCGTCGTAGCTGTGGCCGGCAATGTGAGGTGTGCCCAAGGTCACCCGATCGAAAAGCGCCCTGTCCACCTCCGGTTCCGACTCCCATACATCCAGCACCACCTTCAAGTCCCTGCGGGATTCCAGCAGTTCCAGCAGTGCCTTATTGTCCACCACTCCGCCGCGGCCGGCGCTGATCAGGGTTGCTCCGGTTGGCAGGCGCTCAAGCTGTTTCGCGCCCAACAAATGAAGACTGGGGTGGGGACCGCTGCGAGTCAGGGGCGCATGGATGCAGATCACGTCAGATTCCAGCACCTCGTCCAGGCCGGTCAGGCCCGGTTGCGCCGAAGGGGAGAGAAAGGGATCGAAGCAGCGGCATTCCACCCCGAGGGCGGTCAGGCGGCGAAACAGTCCGCCGCCAACCTGGCCGCAGCCGATAATGCCCACTCGAACATTGAGGGAATCCACGCCCAGAGCGGCCAGGGCGCTGAATACATAATCCCCTACTGCCGCTGCATTGCAGCCTGGCGCCCCGCTCCAGCGAATGCCCAGCCGATCCAGGCAGGACACATCCAGGTGATCGATTCCGGCAGTACAGGTGCCTACGAACCGCAGCGCGCTGTTTTCCAGGAGGGTCGGGCCAATGGGGACCACGGAGCGCACCACCAGAATGTCTGCGTCCCGGGTATGTTTCGGCGACAGAGTCCGTGGCGGCACCGTGTATACCTCGCCCATAGAGTCGAAGAACTCGTGGATCAAAGGAATGTTTTCGTCAGCGACAATTTTCATGTGAGCGCTCCGTTGCGTGCGGGCAGCAGCACCTTTTCGAAGCGCGAAAGCAAGCGCGGAAAGCCCATTCGCTCGCAGAAATCCGCCGCCAGGTCCAGGCTCCCCCGCCGGCGGTTCCAGTTCAAATCGTTCACCCCGCAGTCCAGGGGTACAGTGTCCACGATCCTGGCCAGTTGGCGCGCCACGGCCACCTGCTCCCGATAGTCGCGCAATTTGGCGGCCAGATTTTTGGCTCCGCGGATGGGCAGTTGGTGGAGTTCATCGATTTTCTCATACAGCGTATCGATGCAGTTGTGAGCGCCGAGCAGAGCCCGGGCCGTCTTGGGGCCCAGGCCCGGGACTCCCGGGATGTCGTCAATGCTGTCGCCCACCAGGGCCAGGTAGTCCACCAGTTGCTGCGGGTGGACCCCAAATTTGCGGTGAATACAGCCCGGGTAGAACCGTTCGTTGCGGCTGTAATCCCAGAGGTGGTCCTGCTCCCGCACCAGAAGCTGACCGAGATCCTTGTCGCGGGTGAGAATGGCGATGGGCGTGGCGCTGCGCCGCAATTTCCGGCCCAGTGTACCCAGCAGGTCGTCGGCCTCGTACTCCCGACTGCCGAAACTCGCAATGCCCAGCAGTTCAGTCACCTCCCGGCACGCCTGGAGCTGGAACAGCAGATCATCGTCCGGATGGGCCCGACTGGACTTGTAATCAGGGTAGATGCTGTTGCGAAAACAGCTGCCGAGGCTCTCGTCGAAACAGGCGGCGATGCGCGAGGGCTGCTCTGCCTCCAGCAGACGCAGCAGGAAGGTGGTGTAGCCGTACACAGCGCCCGTGGGCTGACCGCAGTCACTGAACCAGTTGTCAGGCAGCGAAAAATAGTACTGAAAGATATAGATGGAGGCGTCGATCAGCAGGTTTGCCGGGGCGTTCGGAGCAGAAGCGGTCACCGCAGGTCCTCCAGGCGATAGGCGTCGGGAGCGAAGGCGCCCGAAGACCGGAAGTGGTCGGCCAGTGCCCGGGCGAAACGGGCGGCCCGGCCCGGTAGGGCCCCACCCGCGTACCGGCGCGCCTGCTGCCAGACCGCGCGTTGGAAGGTGTCACTGGGTCCGGCACTGCCGTCCAGATTGTCCGCGCTCAGCCGGAAAGGGTAAGCCGCGGCCCGCGAAAAAACCCACTCCAGAGCCTGGGGCTTCACCTCGACCTGCTCGAAGGCGCGCTGCTGCTGGGCGTCGCGGCCATCCGGCGAGTACCAGTAGCCATAATCGAGCTGTTTGCGTCGCTCAGGCCCGGCAATGCACCAGTGCGCCACCTCATGCAGGGCGCTTGCAAAATAATCGCGGGTAAAAATGATGTAATTCCAGCCGTCCGAGCTCTCCGCCGGCCGGTACAGGGGCTCCCGGGCGCCGCCCTCCAGACGCACCCGGTGGGATTCGGCAAATAATTGGTTGAAAATCCGCACCAGCGTGTCTGCCTGGTGACATTTGATGGACTGCACAGAGATCATAGATTGAGCAAAACCAGAAAGGCCAAGGTGGTCAGGAGCGCCCGTTTTCAAGCAATCGAAATATTCCCCGCCGAGCTGAGAAGTTTATGTCCCGCGTTGTCCAAACCACGGATTCGAGGGGCTGTAGAGCCGACCGGAGGGGGGTCTCGATTCGTTCAGAGCAGCGTGCTGGACGGCGCAAAATTCGTCAACAAGTGATTGTGCTTTTCAATTCCAGCATATACCTTATGTGGTGATGGTCCCCGACATCACATGCTCTGAATTTCAGCAGCATTTCTCCAGAGCCTTTTTAAGGAGGTGGTATTATGAAGACCTCAACCAATGGCGGCAACATGGACAACGTCGTCGATCTGTTTACGGGGAAACCCTACTCCTCCCTTGCGGACACCCGCTTTATCCGACTGGCTCCCGAGCTCGATGGCCTGGAGATGCTGTACTCCAACGAGGCTAATCCCGAGAAACTGTTCAGCCTTAAGATTCTTTGCTGGGGCCTGCGCGCCGATGGTGAAGTGGTGGGCCTGGTGCCCTGGCTGGACGACATCGTAGCCTGTACGGACATCCGCGATCCGCTCAATGGCAAATGGGAAGGCTACTTCGACCCGGGTATCGACGAAGTCTTCTACGAAGCACCCATTCACAAGATTGTCGAGCTTGAGACCGCTGCGGACTATTACGAGCTGATCTGCGAAGACGAATCGGACATCGTGCAGGAGGTTCCGGACACCATCGGCACTCATGCGGTGTTCTCCGACAACGGCTTCCGTAGCCTGGCACTGACCGAAATTGTGAGCTGGCGTTTGCACCACGATGGCAGCATCTGCGGCCTCGCAGCGGATGAAGCCCAGGTGAAGAGCACCCCGGTATTGCCGGGCGATGAGTGCCTGTACCCGGTGCAGTCGCGCAAAGGTTTCCGTTACTACTTCCAGCACCACATTGCCAACCGCTTGAAGGCCGAGGATCCGGAAGCTCTGGCCGCGATTTCCATGCTGGTGGAAGATTCCTACTGAACGCCTGAAGAATATGGGCTTGTGCTTTTTGCCCTCTTCACCCTTGAGGCCGAGCGGGTCTGACGGCCTGCCCGGTGCTGGCCTCCCGAGCAATACGGCTCACGCTTTGCGAATGTAGTACAGGTAGCTTTCGTCTTGCTGCTCCTGGGACAGGAGTTCGTGACCGAGAAAGCCGCAGAACTTGGGGACGTCGCGCGTGGTGGACGGGTCGGTGGCGATCAGCTTGACCACCTCTCCGCTCGCCACATCCCGGACCGCATTATGCAAGAGCATGAGCGGCTCCGGACACAGCAGACCGGTGGTGTCGAGGATTTTGGCGGGTTCGTAACTCATGGGCGGGAATTGTCGCCCATCTTCAGGAATCTGGCAAAACAATCAGGCCTCTGCACTACTGAGCAGGGCCACCTCGTGCCGGGGCAGCAGGTTGATGGATTCGGTGGTGTAATCGAAGACGATCACCACCTCTCCATTCTTGATTTGGCTGCGAAGCTGCCGCACTTTGGTGTCAAAACTCATCTCAACCGCACCGTAGTCGGTGCCTTCCCTGACAATGAAAGATTCAATCAGCGAGTCCAGCGTCTCGGACGCCAGTCGTTCGTGGGGGATAATCATAAATGGAACTCACTTGCGGGGTGGCGAAATCCGCGCACCTGGATCTTTGCACTTCAAATCTGGGCACCTGCACCAAAATCCTGTGCCCGCAATCTGTACAATTATTCGCCTTCACCGGGGAGACTGCCAAAATCCGCTGGTGTGATCAAGTCATACGCTGCCATTTGTTTTCTGAGCAGCGAACGTTCAAAGACCCTCTAAACATCCACGAACTGGCCCAGCCAGGCACCCACGCCATAGGCCAGGAGCGCGGCGACACCACCCACCAGCAGAGTCTCAAGCCCCGAGCGCCAGGCGCTTACTTTGACAAACTGCCCTTTCAGGGCGCCCACCATGAAAAAGGCAAGCATAGTGATCACCGAACTGAACAGAAAGGGTGATTCGATACTACCCGGGAACCCCCAGTTGAACAGAAACGGTAGCAACGGCAAGGCTCCCACCAGAGCGAAGGCAACGAAAGTCGCGAGCGCCGCCATGCCGGCCCGGCTGGGCTCCAGGCTCAGGCCATGCTCTTCCTTGAGCATGGTGTCCACCCACTGCTGTTCGTCGCTGGTAATCACCGCTACCACTTCTTCGAGTTGATCACCGGAAAATCCCTTACGGGCATAAATCTGCCGGATTTCCTCGCGCTCCCCCTCCGGGTGTAACTGAATCTCAATCCGCTCTTCTTCACGCAGGTTTTCCAGGTGTTCGTTGTCCGCCTGGGTGCCGAGAAAATTGCTGATGGCCATGCTGAAGCCATCCGCAAGGATGTTCGCCAGGCCAAGCACAATGATGATTCCGCTGGCCATACCGGCGCCGGCGACACCGGAAACTACCGCGAACGTTGTCACCGCGCCGTCGATTGCTCCGTAAACGAAATCCTTTACGTAAATCCGGTCGGGACCGGCCGCCAGGCGTCGGCGGATGGCTTCCGGGCTGTGGCTATGGTGCCAATGGCCCTGCGTCTTCCTTTTGATCATGGGTTCTCCAATCGTTGAAAGCGGATTTGGGCCCGTGGCAACCCCCGTGGCAGCGGGTTGGTCGGCATCCGGTTCTCCCGAATCCTACTGAAATCCTGCAACACGTCCAGCGCCGGCCGCCCATTTGATAGAATAGTCGACCGTGCCGTTTGAGCACGGCCCTTTCACCCTATCATCTGCCGTATCCATGAACGTTGTTCTCTATCAGCCAGAAATCCCTCCGAACACCGGCAACCTTATTCGGCTGGCCGCCAATTGCGGCTGCGGCCTGCACTTGATCGAACCCCTTGGCTTTGCACTGGACGATAAAAGGCTGCGGCGCGCCGGCCTGGACTACGGGGAGTGGCGGGATATCGTGGTTCATGAAAGCTGGCAGGACTTTCTCGCCCAGGCACAGCCGGGGCGGCTGCTCGCAGTATCCACCAAGGGAACGCGCCGCTATGACCAGGCGCGCTTCGTGTCGGACGATTGGCTGGTCTTCGGGCCCGAGACCCGGGGCCTGCCACGAGATATCCTCGAGAGCCTGCCCCCCGAGCAGGTACTGCGAATCCCGATGCTGCCGGGCAGCCGGAGCATGAATCTGTCCAACGCGGCGGCGGTCATTGTTTACGAAGCCTGGCGGCAGCTCGGCTTTCCCGGCGCGGGCGAGCAGCCTGTTTAATCCTCGAACTGAAGGTCATTATGCGCATCGGATTGTTTTACGGCAGTTCAACCTGCTACACGGAGATTGCAGCGGAAAAGATTCGCGATTATCTGGCGGAAAAGAACGCCCAGGTGGAGCTGCACGACGTGGGCCAGGAGCCGGTCGCGGGCATGGCCGATTACCCACTCCTGATTCTCGGCATCCCCACCTGGGACTACGGTGAGTTGCAGGAAGACTGGGAGAGTGTCTGGACGGAGCTGAGCGAGCTGGACCTTCGCCACAAGAAGGTGGCCCTGTACGGCTGCGGGGACCAGATTGGCTACCCCGAGTGGTTTCAGGATGCTCTGGGTTATCTGCACGATCAGGTGCTGGAACAGGGTGCGACCCTCTGCGGCTATTGGCCCTCCGCCGGATACGAGTTCAGCAGCTCCATGGCCCTGAGCGACGACGGCAGCTATTTCGTGGGCCTCGCGCTGGATGAAGAGAATGAGTTCGAGCTCTCCGACGAACGCATTCAGCGCTGGTGCGATCAGGTACTGGACGAATTCTCGAATCCGGCCTGAATGCCTTATTGCCAGGCGGGCCATTGGCGAGCGCTCTGGCGAACAATCCGGTCCAGAGCTTCGTCCTTGGTCCGTTTGGATGGTCTGAGAAAAGTCCGCAACCACAATCATTTCAGTAAACAGGCCCTCGATGTCCACACCCCTCAATCCGCCACCCGCCGAGCTTGACTGGAGTGACGACGGTCAGCCGGTTTCCACCCAGCACGACGATGTCTACTTCTCCCGCCACAATGGTCTTGAGGAAACCCGCTATGTGTTCCTGCAACAGAATCGTCTTCAGGAGCGCTGGCAGGAGGAACCCTCACGCTCTACCTTCTTTATTGGCGAGACCGGGTTTGGCAGTGGCCTGAATTTTCTCGCCGCCTGGCAGCTCTGGGAGCAATGCGCACCCCCAGATCGGCAACTCCACTTTGTGTCGGTGGAAAACCAGCCCCTGCTGCGGCGGGACCTGGCGCGAGCCCTAGCCATGTGGCCCGAGCTGGCTCAGTATCGGACGCGATTGCTGGAGCTCTACCCGGAGCGCCTCCTGACCGGCTTTCACCCCTTCAGTTTTTCCGGGGGCCGGGTGAAGCTCACGTTAATCGTTGCGGATGCCGCAAACGGCTTGCAGCAGTTGTTGGCCAGTGACCATCCACTCCACCGCAAACCCTTTCACAGGGGTATGGACGCCTGGTTCCTGGACGGATTTGCCCCCGCCCGCAATCCCCGTATGTGGACGCCTGAACTGTTCGAAGCGCTCGCATCCCTGAGCCATTCCGAAACCAGCCTTGCCACCTTTACAGCGGCGGGGGTAGTCAGGCGAGGCCTGGCGGAAGCCGGTTTTCAGGTGGAGAAACGACCGGGCTTCGGCCATAAACGGGAGATGATCGCCGCTCGCTTCACGGGGCGGCCGCAACCGGACCCGGCCGACTTTCCCACTGAGTGCAGGAAATCCCCCTACCCGGCCCCGTGGCACGTGAGCCCGCGGCGCACGTCGGAGGCACGGGCGGCCGTCATTGGCGCCGGCCTGGCGGGCAGTCACACGGCTCGGGCGCTTGCAGACCGGGGATGGGAGGTAACAGTCTTTGAAAGCTCCCGAGAGGTGGCCACCGGCGCCTCGGGCAATGCTCAAGGCGTGGTGTACGGCAAGTTGTCCACGGATCGGGATGGCCTCGCCCTGTTCAATCTGGCCAGCCTGTTGTTCGCCCAGCGTTTTTACTCGAATTATTGGCGAGAAGCACACGACCCTGCATTCGGCGAGCAGTGCGGACTGCTACAACTTGCCTATAACGAGCGCCAGACACGGATTCAGGGCGGGCTGCGCCGGGTCTTTGCAGATAGCGACGATTTTCTGTGCTTCCTCAGCCCCCGTGAAGCCAGCGAAAAGGCTGGCGTCGCGCTGGATCATTCGGCCCTGTTTTTCCCGTACCTGGGTTGGTTGAGCCCTCCCCTTCTGTGTCGAGAACTGGTGGACCATCCGCGCGTTGCCGTGTACTTCGGCCAGCAAGTGGAGCGGCTGCACCGGGAGGACTCCGGCTGGCGCCTGCAGAGCGCGTGCGGTGAAGACCTGGGACAGTTCCCCAACGTGGTAATCGCCAATGCCCATAACGCGCGGCACCTGCCCCCGATGGCCCATCTGCCCCTCAAACCCATTCGCGGCCAGGTCAGTTGTTTTGACGGCGAAGCCTTGCCGGTCAGAACAGTGCTGTGCGGCGAGGGCTACCTTGCACCCGCCATGCGCGACGAACAGCGGACCTTGCAATCGTTCGGCGCCACCTTCACGTTGCGCGAAACCCGCGCGGATGTCCTGACAGCAGACCACGAAAAAAACCTGGCCACGCTGACCACCTCCCTGCCCCGATTCGCCGACACTTTGAGGGCCATCGATCCGGCGACACTGACCGGGCGCACCGGTTTTCGATGCACCACACCCGACTACCTCCCCCTGGTCGGCCCCGCTCCCGATTTTGCCGCCTTTGCGGAGCGCTACCGGGCACTGCGCCACAACGCCCGCGCCGGCATTGTGGACAGTGGCGCATATTATCCGGGCCTCTACCTGAACGTGGGGCACGGGTCTCGCGGCCTCGCCTACACCCCCCTTGCCGCCGCCACGCTGGCCGCACAGATGAGCGGCGACCTGCTGCCCCTGTCGCGCGACCTGGCTACGGCACTCAATCCGGCGCGGTTCATTATCCGGGATTTGATTCGCAATCGGCTCGCGCCATAATGAACCTCATTCCCACCGGACGACGCTGATCATGACGAGATCCATACTTTTTACCGGAGTACTGCTACGGGCGCTGCCAATTGTTTTGTTGAGCGTTGGTGCGTTGGCGCAGGATATGAAAGTAAAGGAGTACGGCTATCAAACGCTGGACCGTGAGCCCCACGACGCACAAATTTTTACCCAGGGCTTCACCATCGACGAGGATTATTTCTTCGAGAGCAGCGGTCATTACGGTCGGTCATTCCTGGTGCGCTATTCACGATCGGGCGAACACCGACAGAAGCAGGATATTCCACGGGACATTTTTGCCGAGGGAATTACCGTGCTCGATGACCGCCTTTACCTCCTGAGTTGGAAAGCCGGCAAAGCCTGGGCGCTGAGCAAACACACACTCGAAGTCGAGGACGAATACCGGTACAGCGGCGAAGGCTGGGGCTTGACCCACAACGGCACGCACTTGATTCTCAGTGACGGCAGCGATCTGCTGCGCTACTACGACACGGAGTTCAAGTTGCAGAAGACTCTGCCGGTCCGGGTTGGCGACAAACCGCTGCCCCGGCTCAACGAACTGGAATACCACGAAGGCGTCATCTGGGCCAATGTCTGGTACGACGACCGGATCTACAGCATCGATGCGTCCAGTGGCAGGGTGCGGGGTTTCGTGGATTTGCAGCCCTTGAGAGAGGAAGCCGCACTGCGCTCCAGCGAAAGCGTTGTCAACGGAATCGCGTACGACCCGGTCCATGACGGTTTCTGGGTTACGGGAAAGTATTGGCGCTATCGTTATCTGATCAGGTTGAATCCGCCGGACTGAGGCGGGATCCCCAATGCGCTTTCAGTGCACACAACGCCCTCTCGCGGCCTGCACTGTATAACACCAGCCGTCCGAGGGTCAGGGCGCCGACGTGCGCGCAGCGTACCCCGCCCAGACTTCAACGCGGCGGTTTCGGGTCCTGCCCGCCGCGTCGTTACCCGCCACGGGCAAATCGGCACCAAGGCCGAGAACCGGTTCGGTAGGCACCCCCAGCTTGAACAGCTCCGACTTCACCGCGCTTGCGCGCAGCTTGGACAGAATAACGGCTCGGCGCTCACTTTGTCGGCGATCTCCGAAGCCGACCAGGAACAACCGCTTGTCCGCGTTTTCATCCCGTCTCATGTAGGACACGATGCGTTGGATATCGCGCTTCGCCTTGTTATCCAACTGCGCGCTGTCCTCGGCAAAGCGCAGATTGACCGAAAGCCGCTCGGCGCCGTTCGCGAGTTCCAGGTATTCGGGCGGTCCGCTGAGGCCGCCAGTGACCGGCGTGCTGATCAGGTTCTGGGAAACAAAACCGCTCTCCTCCACGATTTTCTGGCCGCGGTCGCTCTGCACATAAGCGAGGAAATCCTCCAGGTGCTGTGACCGTCCCGCCGCGTACAGATAAAGGCGGCGAGACAGGAGGTAGTCTTCCGTGGCCACAACGACACGCTCTGGTGTGAGCGGCGACGTCCCCGCGTGGGAAATCGCCAGGCTCCTGGTCTGACGAACCGACGCCAGGCCGACAAAGCCGATGCCGCGCCGATCCGCCGCGACCAGGTCGGAAAGTTCATCATTGGATTCGAAGCGGCGGGCCGCGGTGGACAGCTTCTGATCACCCAGCACCAGGCTTCTGAAAGTGTCCCAGGTACCGGAATTCTCATCCCGGGCGTACAGGTTGATGGCCCCGGGCTCCGCCCCCAACTCGCTCCAGTCCTTCACGGCCCCCGAGAACACTCTGGCCAGTTGGTCGATGGTGAGGGCAGTTATCGGGTTCTCGTGATGGACAATGACTGCCAGACCGTCAATGGCAATCACGTGCTCGCTCTCAAAGCTTTGCATGTTGGCCAGACGCGCGAGTCGGGCGACCTCGGCGGGCTTTATTCTCCGGGACGACATGGCGAGCTCCGCGTTGCCGGCCTCCAAGGCTGCAAAGCCTGTGCTGGAGCCATGTGCGGCTACGGCCACATGAACCGTGCGCTCTCCGTCGAAGGCCTGAACCCGGTATTCATTGAACACCGGCTCCGCCCGGCTGACCACATCCCGGGCGCCCCGTGCCTGGAACCAGTCGAGCAACAGCTGCTTCATAAGGTTCGCGCCCACCGTGTTGGAACCCTGCACGGTGAAAAGCGGCACCTGGGTTTGCGCGAATTGGAAGTGTGCGGATGGGAGCTCGTCCCCTCCCGGTTGTGCCGAAAGCCCCCTCGGAATGAACCCGCAGACACACAAGAATAACAACAAGAGTCCGCGCCCGGATGCGATGTTTCGCCATACCATCAGAAATCTCCCTTTCCCGGCGAAACATTCGCCGATGCGACTATCGCGGCGCATTGTACAGAGTAAATTTCCTGTTAATGTTACAGTTGTATGGCAGTTGTTCCCGAACCATTCGCGAGCCTCTCGCGTTCCGACGGGATGAGCGACAACACTCATGAGTTGTCTTTCATCAACCGAAAGAGCCGCTACCCGCCCGCGTTACCCACGAGGAGTTCTCTCATGTCTGATCAGGGTTTTTCCATCAACCTGCGCCTTGTAGAAGGCTATCTGTTCCAGATCGATTTTGGTGACTTCGGCAATTTCATGGTTGACGAGCCCGAGCCCCTGGGAAAAGGGGAAGGTCCGAATGCCGAGCGCATGCTCGCCGCAGCGGTGGCCAACTGCCTTTGTGCCAGCCTGCTGTTTGCCGTTCGCAAGTTCAAAGGCGAGCCGGGTGAGCTCAGCGCCACCATAAGCGGTTCAACGGAACGGGTGGATAAGCGATTGAGGATCGCAGGAATGGAAGTGACCATCACACTGGGCAACACGGCCGCCGAGCTGCCGCATCTGGATCGAGCGTTGGATCAGTTCGAGGACTTCTGCGTGGTCACCCAGAGTGTGCGCCGGGGAATTCCGGTAAAGGTGTCCGTAATCGATGGTGAAGGCACGGTGGTCAAGGAACATTGACCGAAGCGACCCCGCCGCAGTTGCTTCAATCGGGAACTTGATTAAAGCAACTGCTTGCCAGCCAGCGGATCAGTACGCGATGTCGATACCAAACAGAAGATAGTTTTCCTTGCTCTGGTGGCCCACAAAGGGGGGGCCGCCGTCTTCCTCACTTTGCAGGTCGATATTGAGCTCCATTATTCCTTTAACATTGCGCATGAAATAATACGCCGCAGTGGCGGTGAGAGTATTGATCTCGATCCCCTCGTAAATGGTGCCTGTATCGTCAAAGTCGTCCGCTTCTGCAATGTTGTAGAGCGCGGAGAAGGCCCAGCGTTGGTTGGGAATGTAGTCCACACCGGCAAAAGCCCCGATCCAGTCGTAATCGTCACCGGGAGCCTGGTCGAGAAAACCCTCCCAGCTGTTCCAGAGCACCTGGCCGTACCAGTGGATCTGCGGGCTGATATCCCCCGCTACATCAATACCGAGGATCTGCTTGTCCGAGTCCCGCACACCGAGATCCATGCCCGCAAAACCACCCGCACTGCGTTGCTCTCCCGCGAGGGCGAAAAGCCCGCCATCAACGGGACCCAGGGACGCGCCTACGCGACCGAAGTAATGTTTGCCGGAATCGTTGTCGAATAATTTGTCCGGGCGACGGTAGCCGGGCCCGTTCAGATCGTAGTTCTGCTCGATGCCATTGCCATTCACAGCGCCGACGGCCCAGTCCACAGGACCCAGATCACCGCTCACGATCAGTCCGCGGTCATAAGTTATCCCTGCGGCGCGGTAGGCGTAGTAATCCTGGAAGGTCAGCCGCACCTCGCGCGGGAACATCAGATCGGACACCTGAAACTGCCCCAGTTGGGCGGACACGCCCGTACCCAAAATGTCCGCATACTGGAACCAGGCATCCTCGACGATGGTTTCACCATTGCCGCCCTTCTCGGCGAATATTGCATAGAAATAGTAGGAAATGTTATCCGAGAGAGGAGCGCTGGACAGCAACTTCACCATGTAAGGAGCCTGGATGTCCGTGCTCGAATCGGACAGGGTGTGGCCGGTAGCCACATCGATCTGCTCGCCGTCCCGCCATTGGACATTGCCCTGGGCGCGAATGGCCAGTGGCAGATACTTCGGCAGGGCAAGGCTCTCGTCTCCCACATCCATCATCGTGTCACGCCATTGAGGCAAGCGGAAGTTGCTGTCGGCGAATGCTTCACCAAATTCATTCAGGCGTGGAAACGCATCGTGGCAAACGGTACAGGACATATTGTATTGACGGGCAAACACCGGGATGGCCGTCGCCACACTGGACCAGTGGAGGGCCAGGGTGAAAACAACTGCGAGAAGCGTCCGCAGAGACAGCTTCGTGGTTTTACGGCTCATGAATAAACCTCCGCTCACGACATCGATTATCGGGAGCAGTAGAATGGCATTCAAACGGAGCTCATCATTTGACACGGATCAATAGACAGGTGAATGTAGAGGCGTGGATGGTCTGCAACGGACCGCGGAAGGGTAAGCTATGAGTGAATTTACCGATCACCTGCAGGAGATTTTCGGCCTGTTTGGCCCCGTCTCGATGCGGCGAATGTTCGGTGGTGCCGGCATTTTCCACGATGGGCTGATGTTCGCCCTGGTCACCGACGACACGCTATACCTGAAAGCCGACGCCGAATGTCTGGGCCACTTCCAGGAGCGCCAGTTGACACCGTTTACCTATCAACGCCAGGGGAAAGCCGTACAACTGGGCTACTTCCAGGCGCCGGAAGAAGTGTTGGAGGATCAGGAGGAAGCCGCGCGCTGGGCGCGCCGCTCCTATGAAGCGGCGCTGCGAAGCAGAAAAACAGGGAAGTAGAAACGGAACGACCGCGGTGACGTTAGTCGGTCTCAAACAGACTGATGTCACCGATTTTGCGCAAGGCCTCAATGTCGGTGATCGTGATCTCCTTCTTGTCCGCCCGAATAAGGCCCTGTTTCTGGAAGCGGCTCAAGGTTCGGCTGACGGTTTCAACTGTCAGCCCCAGGTAATTGCCCAGGTCCGCCCGGGACATGGGAAGGCGAAAACTGGTAACTGACAGGTTTCGGCGACCATTGCGGCTGGAGATGCTGAGCAGCAACGTGGCTACCCGTTCGTCCGCACTGCTCTTGCTGAGCAGTGTAATCAACTGCTGATCCGTGCCGATCTCGCGTCCCAGCAGGCGGTACATGTGGCGATGAAGATTGGGGATATGGCTGCCCAGGTCATCCAGCTTGTTGAATGGGATTTCGCAGATCGCAGATGTTTCCAGCGCCACCGCCGAGTTGGTATGAGTGCTGCGAGCGACTCCGTCCAGCCCCAGAATCTCCCCGGGCAGATAAAAGCCGGTCACCTGCTCCTTGCCATCATTGGTGCTGGTGTATGTTTTTACAGTTCCCGATCGAACCGCGTAGACGGAATGGAAGGTATCCCGCGCCCGGTACAGGTAATCCCCTTTCTGCAGAGGGCGGCCTCGCTGAATGATGCCGTCTACCTTGTCCACGTCTTCCACGTGCAGGCTGATGGGCAGACAAATGGACGCCAACCGGCACTGGGAGCAGGAAACGGTAGGGGTGGAGTGACAGCTCTGAATGATTTCAAGGGGCTGATTGGACTTGGACATACGGTACGAATGATCCGTCTCTGGATGCCCGCAATGGCTGGAGAGGTTGCAGGCGAATTGATATGGATCAAGAGAGTAGGATAAACGCTGCGTGCTTGTCAAAGGCTGCCGGCTGACCCTGAGGCCGGCATCGAGGTCCAGGCCGGTCAACATTGAGATTCAAAACGGTCATCGACACTGTACAATTGAATGCAGATCAACGAGCTCGAAAAAGGGGAATTATCAGTCAATGGCCGATCCGATGGCGCCAAAGCCCGACAAGCAGCCGCAGCAGCAACCGACCCGCGGAAACCCACCCCCCGTTCGCCCCTTCGACGGTCACATGCTCATGTGGCTGTTCATGTTTTTTGCCGTTTATTACCTCTTCTCCACGCTATCCGAGCCCGGGACGCAAAATATTCCCTACACTGAGTTCAAATCCGCAGTCGTGGCGGATGAAGTGGCCAGCGTGCGGTTCGAGGGAGACCAGATTCGGGGCACCTTCCGCGTCGAAAGCAGTGGCGCACGCGGAGCAGACGATGAGCCCAAGACCTTCACGACCGTAATGCCGAGCCCCGGTGACGAGGAACTCCTGCCCCTGCTGGAAGAACGGGGGGTGACCATTACTGCCCGCTCGGCCCAGGAGCCCCGCTGGTTCCAGGTGCTGCTCTCGGTTCTGCCGTGGCTGCTGATCCTCGCCTTTTTCATCTATTCGAGCCGCATGCTGCAGCAGCGCATGGGTGGCGGCGGCAAGGACGGCTTCTTCAGTTTCTCCAAATCCAAGGCCCGACTGTTCGAAAGCACCGATCATGACGTGGGCTACGAGGACGTGGCCGGCGCGGAAGGAGCCAAGCAGGACCTTCAGGAGATTGTGGATTTTCTCAGCGACCCGGACAAATTCCGGGAACTGGGCGCAAAAATGCCCCACGGCATTCTGCTGATGGGTCCCCCCGGCACCGGCAAGACCCTGTTGGCCAAAGCCACGGCTCACGAAGCGGGCGTGCCCTTCTACAGCATCAGCGGTTCGGAATTCATCGAAATGTTTGTGGGCGTGGGCGCCTCCCGGGTGCGGGACATGTTCGCCGAAGCGCGGCGCCGTGCCCCGGCCCTGATTTTTATTGACGAGATCGACTCGGTTGGCCGAGTCCGTGGCACCGGCCTCGGCGGCGGTAACGATGAACGAGAGCAGACTCTCAATCAGGTGCTGGCGGAGATGGACGGCTTTTCGGGCGAAGAAGCCGTGGTGGTACTGGCTGCCACCAACCGACCGGATGTACTAGACCCGGCCCTGCTCCGACCTGGCCGCTTCGATCGCAAGGTGACGCTGGAGCTGCCTCAACGGGGCGCGCGCAGGGATATTCTCAAGGTCCATACCCGTAAGGTTCCCCTGGCGAGTGACGTGGACCTGGACGAAATTGCCGGTATCACCGTGGGGTTTTCCGGCGCGGACCTCGCCAACCTGGTCAATGAATCTGCCCTAATGGCCGCCCGCCACAACAAGCACCAGGTCAACCGCGAAGACTTTCACAAGGCCCACGACAAAGTGGTCATGGGCAGCGAGCGTCGGGACCTGCTCAACCCGTCGGAGCGGAAACGCACCGCGGTTCACGAAAGCGGCCACGCACTGGTTGCCCTGCTGCTCCCGGAGAGTGATCCTCTGCGCCAGGTCTCCATTATCCCCCGCGGCCGGGCTCTGGGCGTCACCGCGCAGCTCCCACCGGAGGACCGCCACAACTATTCCCAACCCTATGTGGAGACCCGGCTCTCCGTCATGCTCGGCGGACGCAGTGCGGAGAAGCTCGCACTGGGCAATATCAGCTCGGGCGCCGCCAACGACCTGGAACAGGCCACCCGGCTCGCCAAGATGATGGTGACCCAGTGGGGCATGAGCGAGGTGATCGGTCCCGTGCATTTTCGGGTCGGCAGTGAACACCCCTTTCTGGGCTACGAACTGACTCAGGAAAAGGACTTCAGCGAAGACACGGCGCGGAAGATCGACGAGGAGGTCCACCGCATCATCTCCGAAGCGGAAGCTCGGACGGAGAAGACCCTGCGGGAAAACAAGGCGGCATTGCAAAAGCTGACCAATGCGCTGCTGGAGAAGGAGACCCTGGACCGGGCGGCAGTCGACGAGCTATTGGCCGACGTTCTGAAGCCCCGCGCGTCGCTGGCGGCGAACCCTTGAACGGTTACCCAGGAGAACGTTTCTAGTCTTCGCCGGGAATCACAAGTTTAATATCTTGAATGCGGCGCCGGTCCACACGGAAGTGGCGGCTCTGGGTCGCCCCTGATGCGTCCCGGGCCTCCACCACATAGTGTCCATCAGGCAAACCGATGGTAAGAAGGCCGTCGGCTGTCGCACGCATCAACTCTGCTCCGGATTGGCTTCGCAGGGCCAGTTCCACATCTTCCAGAAAACGCCCGTCCGGCCCGGAGATGAAAAAGCGAGTCCCCCCTTCCTCCAACTCATCCGCGCCCGGATCCCGTGCGTCATCAAGCCTCCCGTACAGAGTGTAGTCTTGCTGGAAGGCCAGAGCGGTGAAGATTACCGACAGCAACAAAATCCAGTAATGAATCTTCACGCCCGTCCTCCCAACCTCATTCATATCCTGCTTACGAGACAGCCCTCAGGTGAACGAAGTTCGCGGTCGGGAAAGTCTGTCGTTCCTGTTCACCGCATTTGCCCTCCGCGCGTTCGCGAACTGTGCCGGTAAAAGAAACTCGAACCAATTGGCTGGTAACAGTAACAACAAAGGAAAAACGCCCATGTCGGAAATCCTGGCGCCATTTGCGGAAGCGACCGCGGCCACCATCGAGCTGCTGGGCATCCTTGTCATCCTGGGGGCCACCTTATATTCCCTCGCATTCGCGGGAACCTGCCTGATCAGAAAGGCCGAACGCGACCGGCTCTACCACCAGGTCCGTCAGCGCCTGGGCAGCGGTATACTGCTGGGGCTCGAGTTCCTGGTGGCCGCGGACATCATTCACACGGTAGCGGTCGATGTGTCCGCCAGCAGCGTGGGCTTGCTGGCGGCGGTGTTGCTGATTCGAACCTTTTTGAGCTTCAGCCTCGAACTGGAGTTGACGGGGCGTTGGCCATGGCAGAAGAACGCCATCGAATAACCGGAGCAGAGGAAACCTAGAGCGCGGATGGCCACACACCAGTTTTTTCACGAAATCACGATCGCGCGAGAGCCCGAAGTGGTGTTCGACTACGTCACCGACCCGAAACGGTGGCACGAGTGGTTTTCACTGTCCACGCCACCAACCGTGGAGACGGACGGGCAGACACCGGGGGATCGGTTCACCGTGCGGACGGTTCGCCGGGGACCGCAGTTCTTGCCGTTCAGCCTGGTCCGATCCGTGTGTTGCACCATCACAAAGTCGGACCGCCCCTATCTGTGGGAGCTTGAAGCGCAATCCGTCATTCTGGATGCCGTCACCAGCTACACCCTTAGTCACAGTGAGGAGGGCACCGTCTTCAAGCGGCAATTTTCCTACACCACCAAAGGCTGGCTGAGATATGTGGAGCCGGTTCTGTTGCGCAAGGCAATTGCCGTTCAGAGCCGGCGCAGCCTGGAGCGACTGCGCGACAAACTGCAATCGGAAAGCGCCTAACTCCAGCCGCACAGTGAACCAATCAACTCCGGGCCTGCCGAAGCTCTGCGCCTCCAGTCGCAAAGGTACGGCCCGATTGCGGATCGCCTTGAGGACTTCATGTTTGTCGCGTTCCTTATCGCCACCATCGCCCTTGTGGGCATTGCACTATTGCCCCAACTGCACTTCGAGTCCTGGGTGGTTCGAAGCTTCGATTTTCCGCGCCTGCAGATTTCCATCGCCCTGGTCGTTCTGCTCGTCATGGAACTGGCGCTTCTGGACCTGGATCAGCTCTCGAGCTGGTTGCTGATTGTGGCTGCAGTGGTCGGGCTGTGTTACGAAGCCTGGTGGATTATTCCCTACTCTCCCCTGTTTCCCGTGGAAGTAAAACAGGCCGACCGGCGGAATCCCGATCGCACGCTCCGCCTGATGATTGCCAATGTCCTTATGTCCAATCGGCGCGCCGATGCGCTCCTTCACCTCGTGCGGGAGAGCAACCCGGATCTGCTGGTCACCCTGGAGACCGATCAATGGTGGCAGGAACAGCTGGACGTTCTGGAACCGGACTATCCCTACGCCGTGAAATGCCCGCTGGACAACCGCTACGGCATGCACCTTTATTCGCGTCTTCCCCTCAGCAACAGTGGCATCGACTATCTGTTGAGTGAGGACAATCCCTCGATCCATACATTGGTCACCCTGCCGGGCGGCCAGCAAATCCGCTGTCACTTTCTACACCCGGAGCCACCCAGTCCGACAGAGAGCGACGACTCGGTGGAGCGCGATGCCGAGCTGCTGGTGGTGGCGCGCAGCGTGGCCGATTCGGACATGCCCACCATCGTCAGCGGCGATCTGAACGACGTGGCCTGGTCCCGGACCACCCGGGTATTCCGCAAGGTGAGCGGGCTGCTGGATCCGCGGGTCGGACGCGGAATGTTCAACACCTTTCATGCCCAACACTGGTTCCTGCGTTGGCCACTGGATCACCTGTTCCACAGTCACCACTTCACCCTGGTCTCCATGTCCCGACAGGGGGACTTCAGCTCCGATCACTTCGCGCTGGTAACCGAACTCATGCTCGAAGGGCCCGACACGGACCAGGAGGGCCTGGACGAGGATGAAGAAGCCCGCCGGTGGGCCCGGTCCAAGCATCGCAAAGCCGGTGTTTCGAAGCAGGACGTTCCAGAGCCGGAAGACTGAAAAAAGATGCTTTCAGCTGAGAGTTAATCCGTGGTTTTGCGCGCAAAGATTGTATAATCTGCGGCACTCAAGCACCGCCCCGAGACCTTTGGATCGCAGGCGGTCAATAACAACAGAAACCAGAAGGTGATCAGTGTGATTTCAGCAACCGACGCTCTGAAGAGGTTAATTGATGGCAATCAGCGGTTCCGGGCGGGCAAGCGCGAACGGAGCGTCCCGCCCGAGCAGATTCGCCGGGACGAACTGGTGTCGGGCCAGAATCCTTTCGCCATTATTCTCGGCTGCTCCGATTCCCGCGTACCCGCGGAACTGGTATTCGACCAAGGGCTCGGGGACCTGTTTGTTATCCGCGTCGCCGGCAATGTCGTCGCTCCCTCCCAGATCGGCAGCGTCGAATTCGCTGCGGAAGCGTTTGGAACACGCCTGGTGGTGGTGCTCGGCCATACCAAATGCGGGGCCATCCAGGCTACGCTGGAACAGCTGGAACGCCCCCAGGAAAATCGATCACCCAATCTGCGCTCTATCGTGAACCGCGTTCGCCCCGCCGTCGAGACCCTGGTAGAAAGCGGAAGCTATGCAAATCCCGACGAGTTGTATCACCACGCGGTACGGGCCAACATCCGGGCTTCGGCGGATCACCTTCGCCATGGCTCTCAGATTCTCGAACAACTGATCGAAAAAGGTGAGTTGCTGGTGGTCGGTGCGGAGTATTCCCTGGAGACGGGCGAGGTGGATTTCTTTGATGGCCTCCCCCAGTCCTGATTGCCTTCCGCCGGGTCCGATGACTGATCAACTGACGCAGGTTATCCGGGCCATTGACCAAGCGAATCAGGAGGACCCGAACCGGGAGTTCGCCGACGGCCGGGAATGGCCGAAGGAGTATCTTTATTCATTGCGAATGACCCGGGAGTTGCAGAACTTCGCACCCGGCGCGGGGGAAGTGCTCAGGATCGCAGCACGCGCCCAGCACATCCGCCGCTGGAACATCCCCCGCGACAGCTTCCCGCGGAACCGGCCGGGCTACCTCCAGTGGCGGCGCGAACTGGGTCGTTTCCATGGGGAACAGACCGCGTTGCTGATGCGGGAGGCAGGCTATGATCGAGACAGCATCGCACGGTGCCGGGCCATGCTGGCGAAAACAAGCCTCAGGCAGGACCCGGATGCCCAGACCCTTGAGGACCTCGCCTGCCTCGTGTTCCTCCGGTATCACCTTGCAGACTTTGCGGAGCAACACCGGGAGGAAAAGCTGCGCTCCATCATCCGCAAGACCTGGAACAAAATGTCCCCACCGGCGCGGACAGCGGCCATGACCATCGAGTTTTCGAAAGCGCTCAGGATCCTGCTGGACTCAACGCTGTCCGATAGCGCTCGCTGACTAACACCTCGCTGACACACATGCAGCCGCGATAGGCGGGCAATGCGCCTCTGGGGTGCGCATATAGAATCTTCTTTTAAGACAATTTCGTTACGAACTAATCATTAGTGTTGACTTCGATACCTTCTGTGATATACATCACCGCAAGCATGTGAAGTTCCGTTCTTACCTTTCATCCTTGAGGCCCATAATATGAATAAGCTCATAGGTCTTATCGTATTGCTGGTACTCGCTGCGCCGGCGCTCGGCTGTGACGAAGCCTGTCAACGGGAGCGCGCCACCGCCCAAAGCAACGTAGAGTTTGCAAGTTATCTGAGTTGGAAGTTTTGTGAAGATACCAAGCTCTCGTTTATGCAAAGCGATGTCCCCAGCCTGAAAAACTTTCGCAACACCCGGCTCGACACTCAATACAAAGGACGCATACGAAACATCAAGACCTTTGTTGATCAGCGCAAAGCCTGGCTGATGGAGTGTGACGGTTACATGACGCAGACCAACCACGGTCGCATCTTTGGCGATGAAGCGACCACGACCAAGCTGTTTGCGGCCATGGACGCAATGTCGACGGAATTGGGTAAAGCCATCAAGGGAGTCACCTACGTGGCCAGTGGCGATCAGGACGAAAATGCCATCATCGCCTCCAAGTTCGACTCCTTCTTCAAGCTGATGGACGATCATCGGGCTGTAATGAGCCTGAAAGGCCAATTTGTAACCAACTAGCCGTCGGTTGGAAAAGCCATCCCGGGCTTTTCCGACTGAGTTTGCGGCCCGGGTTTGCGGCATCGTCCGCAAACCCTTCACGAGCCCTACTCTTCCCTCGCCTTGCCGCCCATGCAATCGGGTGACGGGGTCACCTGCGCGCCATCCTGCCACTCGTCCGGTGCATAGGTATGCAGGGCCAGCGCATGGACCGGCCCCGCGAGCTCCTCTTGCAATAATTGGTATACTCGCTGATGGCGTTGCACCAGCCGCTTGCCGGCAAATTCCGGGCTGACCACAACGACCTTGAAGTGTGTTTCCGAATTAGCCGGCACGTTGTGCATGTGGCTTTCGTTTTCGACCTTGAGATGGCTCGGCTGCAGTTCGCTGGCCAGGGTAGCTTGGATACGTTCCTGAATACTCACAGATACACCTCTACTGAAGCTTGGGCTGGCGGGATCACGATTTCGAGCCCCCGCCGCGTATAGTCGCCAGTATACGGGGCGACGCCCGACAGCTAAAGAGGACCGCGGAGGACCCAGCGCATGGACCGCACCAGAATCTTCATCGACCGCCGTCGACGCGAACGACGCCAGGAGCCGGACCCCTGCCGCCAACTGCCCATGGACCTCTACCACCGCAAGCGCCGCAAATCCGCCGAGCGGCGTGCCCAGGGGCGATCGCTTCTGGAGCACTACGAGGCGTTCATGGCAGCCCGGGGCGAGCGGGAACCCGAGCCGATGGAGTAAGCCCCCAGCCGCGGACCTGACCGCTCTCGCGCCGCGCCGTTATCAGTCGTCGATGGCCTGGGTGGCCAGCACTTCCATATCCTGACGGATGTTCAGGTGATCGTAAGGTCGCACCTGCGTAAGCATCATGCCGAACAGCTGCTCCACCGGATCGTTCCACCAATAGGTGCAGTACATTCCACCCCACGAGTAACTTCCCGGGCTGATGATCTTGTGGGCGATCCCCTGGTCCAGCATGACTCCGAAACCCAGGCCAAAGCCATAGCCCGCTCCACTGAGCCACACCTGCCGCTTCCCTACGTGGTTCTGTGTCATGAGGTCGACGGTCTTGCGGCTGACCAGCCGCCCGCCATTCACCCGCCCTCCCCGCCGGAGCATCTCCGCGAACCGGAAGTAATCCGCGGCCGTGGACACAAGCCCGCCCGAGCCAACGTAGAATTCGCTGGTTTCGCTGAGAAAAACACTCTCCTCGGTATTGGGATCATCCAGAAGAATTCTCTGGTCGTCCCCGGGTTTGTAGGAGGCTGCAAAGCGGGAAGCCTTGTCCCGCGGCAGGAAGAAATGAGTATCCACCATTCCCAGGGGAGCAAAAATGCGCGCTTCCAGAAACTCCTTGAGAGATTGCCCGGAAATCACTTCAACCAGACGCCCGACAACGCAAGTGGCCCTCGAGTAGTGCCATTTCTCCCCGGGTTCGAAAAGCAGCGGGGCCTGAGCCATGCGCTCCACAAAATCCCCGATAGTCCCGCTGCGATCCCCCGGGCGGACGATTTCCTTATAAGGCTTGTTACTGAAACCGCCGAAGTTCTCCAGATGTTCACTGGCAAACCCCGCTGTATGGGTCAGGATGTGGCGGATATTGATCTGGCGCTTGGCCGGCACCGGGCGCCAGCCGCCTTTTCCGTCATCGGTCATCACGTCCATCTGGGCAAAAGCGGGGATGAACTTGCCAAGTGGATCGTGGAGCTGAAACCGGGCCTCCTCGTAGAGCATCATCAGGGCCAACGACACGATTGGCTTGGTCATGGACGCAACGCGGAAGATGGTGTCCACCTGCATGGGGTCCTGCCGCGCCACCTCCTTGTAACCGCAGGACTCAAAATGAACGATCTTGCCGTGACGTGCCACCATGGTTACGGCTCCGGGAATCATCCCATCGTCCACATAGCGCTGCATAACCGGTTGTATTCGCGCGAGACGCTCGGCGGACATGCCGACCACTTCCGGCTCCGCCATGGGTAAATCGTCAGGTGTTTGTCTGCTCAAACTGATCCTCCGCTTTCTCAGGTTCCGGGTGCTTGGTTCGATCCGGAAGATCGAAAACACCGTCCAGCCACACATCGAGAGCCTTCATGACGGCTTCCCGGCGATTCATTCTGGCTTTCTCATAAAATTCTGGTTGCGGGGCGTTCATCATCAGCAGCATATAGACTTGAAGCCCGAACTCCTTCGACATTCCCGGTTTGCGAAATTCAGTCAGATGGCTGCCAATGTGACGCATGTTTTCGAACATCACATCAAAGTACTTCTTGCGCAATGCCGGATAGTCATTCCCAACATCGTCCCAGAACACCGGCTTGAACTGCGCATCATTGTCATACCAGCGTCCCACGGCCGCATGAACGACGGAGCGGGGATCGTCGCCGCCTGAGAAATCCAGCGGCTGGCGCAGTTGCTCTTCCCAGCCGTTGAGGACCTCGCGCACAAGGTCCTCCTTGGACCGGAAAATCTTGTAAAGAGTCTTTTTGCTGATGGATAGGGAGCGGGCCATGTCGTCCGTGGACACCGCGCGCACCCCCACCTCCTTCGCGCGCTCCACGAAAGTATGGACAATTCGGGTTCGCAGTTCAGCTCCGTCTTCGTTCGCGGGGCGATTTTCGCTGACCGGCATTTTGCTTACCTTTTATTTTTTGCGATCGGAACGATGTACGATATTTGCGAGAATATCTGTCGACTTCCCTGTTCGGCCTGACAGGCTCCCCAGTTTTTCAACCCACTAGTGTTTGGTTCCTGCTGCGATCTTGTCCATGATGGCGAACAGCACACCGGAGACCACGAATGTCATATGGATGATGACTTTCCACATGATCAGGTCCGCATTTACAACATCGGCATCGCGCATTTCCATGAATGTTTTCAAAAGCTCGATTGCGGAGATGGCCACAATTGCGCCTATGACCTTGAGCTTGAGTCCGCTGAAGTCCACCTTGCCCATCCAGTCCGGTCGATCCACATGATTGCTGACGTCGATCTTGGACACGAAGATTTCATAGCCACTGAAAATGATCATCAGTAACAGGCTGCCCACCAGTGACAGGTCCACGAGGGTCAGAATACTGGTAACTACTGCGCCCACCTCCATGGCGAAAAGGTCCTGAACGAGGTAGGCAAGATAGGTCGTGAACTTGATCAGCAACACCACGATGCTGACGATCAATCCGAGAAAAAACGGCGCCAACAGCCACCGGCTGTTGAATATGGTGGACTCGAGACCTCTCTCAAATTTGTTGCTCATTCCCCTGCTCCATCTACTGCTGCGTCCGCTGGTCACGTCGACGCGATCAAAATGCGCAACTATGATAGATGATTCCCGGACGGATGAGTATGCCCGGAGCAGGAGTACAGGGCTGGGAGCGCCGGCCTGACCCAGAGGCGCTGGCAGGCCGGCTGGATTTTACCCACCCCGGTTTTGCGGGCCTGTTCCACAAACCCTTCATGTCGAACCAGGCACTTCGGCCTTGATTGCGGACCGAACGTCGATGTTCGGCCCGGCAGGCCGCTAGTGCATGGTGGGCCAGAGGTCCCAGACTTCCTTGGGATGGATCGCTTTGATCTTCTCGAGTTCTTCGGGGTTCATGTGCCGGGCGGCCACTTTGAGTACGGCCCGCGCGGCCTGCTCGGGGTCCAGATTGTCCCGACCGGGCAGTTTCTCCCGTATGGCTCCAAGATAGTCCTGCTTGTGCCGCCACCGGTGCGGCGCTTCCGACGGGCGCCAGCCTTCGTAGTAAGCGCCACGAATAAGGGTTGGAAGTTGCGCGGCGAAGTCGGCCGCTTCGTCCACCGGAACCCTGTCCCGAACCGTGCGCAGAACCGCGTTCATGGCCGCCCAGGCGGCCTCCCGGTCGACATGGTCAAGCTGATCGGAAATTTCCGCCAGCCACACATTCGCCATCTCAACATTCCGATCGATGGTACCCACATGGTTTCGCATAGTCCCTCCTGGCCGTGCTTAATAGTGATGATTGCAATGGCTTGGACCGACTTGCATGGAGCCTTACTCCAGTCATTCAGGATTTTAATACTCGCGCTAAACTGAGCACCGGGGATATGGCTGCCGGCATCACGTTTGCCGATGGGGTGGGGTGTTTTGAAAACGCATGAATCCATCCCTGGAGCTCCCTCGCGGGGTCCCTCCCGCGAGGGTTTCAAAACACCCCACCCCATCGGCAAACTGCATCGGGGTATCGGAGCCACCAACAGCTTCGACTCACACAAACTCAAGTCCATCGATCCCCTGCGGAGGAGGGGCGCCGGCGCGGAGCTTAAAGCCTGCCCCAGCAAATGCTTTGGGGAAAACCGGCGTATTTGGATTTATGGCGTAACACAATCTCCGTCCGTTTACGGGAAAGCCAACAGATCCATAAAACGGTGCACGGGTGTTCTGCGCAACTGATCGGAATCGTTACACAGATCAAAAATTCTTTCACATCGACCCGGAGGGAAGACTTCCGCGAGGTTGTTGCGAAACTTTCGCTCGAGCAAGGGAACTCCCTCGTCCCGGCGTCGCCGGTGCCCAATGGGATACTCCACCGCCACCTTATCGGTAGAAGTCCCATCGGCGAAAAACACTTGTATCGCGTTGGCGATCGAACGCTTGTCCGGGTCCAGGTAGTCCCGGGAGTAATCGGGATTCTCCTGAACCTTCATTTTGCTGCGCAGTTCGTCGATCACAGGATGTTGCCTGTGGAAGGCATCCTCGTAATGTTCAGCTTGAAGATCGCCGAATGCCAGGGGCACCGCCACCATGTACTGCAGGCAGTGATCGCGGTCAGCGGGGTTGTTCAACCGCCCCTCCTTGGAAATGATTCTGATGGCGGACTCGTGGGTCGTCAGTTCGATGCGCTCGATGTCTCCCAAACGGCTCTGCACCTGCGGATGCAGGATGACCGCGGCCTCACAGGCGGTTTGGGCATGGAACTCGGCGGGAAAGGCGAGCTTGAACAGTATGTTCTCCATCACATAGCAACCGTATTTCCGCTGGAAGTGAAACGGCTGGCCTTTGAAGCTCACGTCGTAAAATCCCCAGGTGGGCGCAGTCAGGGCCCCCGGAACGCCCATCTCGCCACGCAGGGCCATGTCCGCAAGACGTACCGCCCGTGCAGTCGCGTCGCCGGCGGCCCAGGATTTTCGCGAGCCGGCATTGGGCGCGTGACGGTAGGTGCGCAGCGCCGAGCCGTCGACCCAGGCCTGGCTGATGGCGGCCAGGGTTTCCTCCCGTCCGGCGCCCATGAGCCAGGCAGCCACTGCGGTGGATGCGACCCGGACCAGCAGCACATGGTCCAGGCCCACTCGATTGAAGCTGTTTTCCAGAGCAAGAACCCCCTGAATCTCATGGGCCATGATCATGGCATTCAGCACGATCTCCATGGTCAGTGGCGGCTCGTTGTTCGCCGTTTGCCGCTGGGACAGGAAGTCGGCGACGGCCAGAATGGCCCCGAGATTGTCCGAAGGATGCCCCCACTCTGCAGCGAGCCAGGTATCGTTGAAATCCAGCCAGCGGATCGTGCAGCCAATGTCCCAGGCGGCCTTGCCTGGGTCCAGGCGATAGGGCGTGCCCGGAACGCGCGCCCCCATGGGGACCACGGTGCCCTCCACCAGAGGGCCGAGATGCTTGGTGCATTCGGGAAACTGCAGCGCGAGCATGGCGCAGCCGAGGCTGTCCATCAGGCAGTGCCGCGCGGTGGTCATGGCAAGCTCCGAAAAGCTGGGCCTGGCCAGCACATAGTCGGCCATGTCCTTGAGCACCGTGTCGTAATCGGGCCGGTTCGCCAGTTCCGTATTGCTGCTCATCGTGTACCTCTCTTTGTCCTTCCTGTTGTGCTCCGCCATCTGAATGCCCCCATAACGCCCTGCAGAATTTTGACCAGCACGGGCCCCCGGGACCCGTAAACCGTTGACCACCCGATGGCGCTCACCTAAAGTAAGCCGCTTGACCCGAATCCGGTCGAGCCGGAGCCAGTAATGACTCCAAGGTCTGTGTTCGCGCGGTACTCACCGTAGCGAGACCTCCATCCGCGAAACAAGCTACGCGAAACGAAACAAAAGGTACTGTCATGGCGCTGCCCCCCATTCTGAAAGATTCACTCGCCCTGCCGATGATCGGCTCTCCGTTGTTCATCATCTCCAATCCGGACCTGGTGATCGCCCAGTGCAAGGCAGGAATCGTCGGCTCCTTTCCGGCACTGAACGCGCGGCCGGCGGAAGTGCTCGAGGAATGGCTGAAACGCATTACGGAAGAGCTGGACGCCTACAATCAGGCCAACCCGGATTCGCCCGCCGCCCCTTTCGCCGTAAACCAGATCGTGCATGGCTCCAACGATAGATTGCAGCACGACCTGGAGTTGTGCGTGAAGTACAAGGTGCCGATCGTGATTACCTCGCTGGGCGCGCGCCCGGAGGTGAACGAGGCCGTGCACTCCTACGGCGGCATCACCCTTCACGACATCATCAACAACCGCTTCGCAAAGAAGGCGATCGAGAAAGGGGCGGACGGGCTGATCGCGGTAGCCGCGGGCGCCGGCGGCCACGCAGGCACGCTCTCGCCGTTCGCATTGGTTCAGGAAATTCGCGAGTGGTTTGACGGGCCGCTGATTCTCTCCGGCTCCATCGCCACGGGAGGCGCGCTGCTGGCCGCTCAGGCCATGGGCGCAGACCTGGGTTATGTGGGTTCCGCGTTCATCGCCACGGAAGAAGCCAATGCGGATCAGGCCTACAAGGACATGATCGTCGAATCCGCGGCGGACGACGTGATCTACACCAATCTGTTTACGGGGGTTCACGGCAACTACCTGAAACCCTCCATTGTTCGCGCCGGTCTCGATCCGGACGATCTGCCCGAAAGCGACCCCAGCAAGATGAACTTCGGTTCCGGTCGCAATAAGGCCTGGAAGGACATCTGGGGCTGCGGGCAAGGCATCGGAGCGGTAAAACAGGTGGTGCCGGCGGCTGATTTGATCGCGCGCTTCAAGCGCGAGTACGCCGAAGCCAAAGAGCGGGTTTGCAATACCGATTGAAGGCCCTGCGTCGCAAACTCCTCTAAAAAGCATTGAGCGGTCCGACCGCGCAGTTTATGATCCGGGCCTGCTTCCATCCGGGAGCGCCCAGGCTCAGATGACGCCCATGCAGATGCACACGTCCCGCCAGCTCAACTTCAGTCACTGCACCCGCCGCATGCGCTGGGTGGCAGTGGCCCTGTTGCTGTTCGCCCAACTCTCGCTCGCCTACCACTTCCACGATGTGGAAGAGCTCTCGGCCGGGCACGATTGCACAGTCTGCTCGCAACTCCAGTCCGTAAAGGACACCGCCAGCAAAGGAGCTGAAACTCTCCAGCCCGAGCCGGGTTCGGATCGACCGGTCCAGGCGGGCACCAGTGCCCCCGTCGTTACTGCACCCCATTATCTTCCTCCCACCAGAGCACCACCTCTCAGCTGATTTTTCGCCTGCTCCTGGCCGCCTGCGGCAATGGAGTCTGTCACCGGCCCCGCCACGAGCCCGACATCGGTTTCGTGCGGCCGCCTATGGAAAACCATCGGAAATTACATGATGAACGCGAAAATCAGCGGGGTCGCTCTGTGCGCGACCGCTCTGTGGGCGCCCCAGGCGTTTCCACAGCACGAACACGACCACCAAATTGAAGAAATCATTATCAGCGCCTCCCAGAACAGGAGCCGCGCGGAGACCGCACTGCCCGTCAATGTACTGACGGGGGAAGAACTGTCGCAGAAGGCGGCCGCGACCCTGGGGGACAGCATCAAAACCACCCTGGGTGTTCACTCGTCGTCCTTCGGCGCGGGAGTGGGGCAGCCGGTGGTGAGGGGACTCAGTGGCAACCGGGTTACCGTTCTGGAGAACAACTTGTCGACTCTCGATGCCTCCGGTGCCAGTCAGGACCACGCCAGTACGGTCGAAGCCCTGCTCGCTGAGCGAATCGAGATTGTGCGCGGGCCGGCTACCCTCCTCTATGGCAGCGGCGCCATTGGCGGGGTCGTCAATGTGATCGACAACCGCATCCCCAGACAGTTGCCCCAGGCTCTGACCGGCGCCGTGGAAACGCGCTTCAGTCGCGCGGATTCGGGCCGGGTGGCCGTGGCCCGGCTGGAGGGCGGCGCATCGTCCCTCGCATGGCACCTGGATGGCGTATTCCGCGAGACGGACGACTATGACATTCCCGGCTGGGCCATCGATGAAGCGGCCCTGGAGCACGCCGAACACGAGGCGGGCGAACACAATGAAGAACTGGAAAATAGCCGCCACTTCGTCGCCAACTCGGACACGGAGGCACAACGATTGACAGCGGGCGCCTCCTGGATCGGAGATGGCGCTTTTGCTGGTGTGGCAGTCACCCGGCTCGAAAACAACTACGGGTTACCACCTGGAGCCCACGGCCACACAGAACACGAAGAGCCCGCAGGCGCGCACGAAGAGGCGCATTCGGAGTTTGTAAGGCTGGACATGGAGCAGGAGCGCATTGACCTGGTAGCGGCAACCGATCTCGGTGCGGTATTTCATCGCACAGAACTGCAGCTGAGCTCCAATCGCTATGAACACCAGGAGTTGGAAGGCGAACAGACGGGCACACGTTTTACCAACGACGGCCTGGAGGGTCGCATCAAGCTGCATCATCGCATTGGCTCCTGGTCCGGGTTGGCGGGTGTACACGCCAGTGACCGGGACTTTGCCGCGGTCGGCGAGGAAGCATTCATCCCCGAGTCCCAGATTGGCACAATCGGTATTTTCCTGCTGGAGACGCTGGACCAGAACAATTTCACTCATGAATTCGGGGCCCGCTTCGAACAACCGCGGATCGACACCACGAACGCCTGCGATTACGAGGAAACAACCTGGAGCGCCAGTGCCGCTTCCATCTGGCACTACCGAGAGGATGCCAACCTCAGCCTCAGCCTCAGTCGCGCGCAGCGGACGCCCAGTGTTGAAGAGCTGTACTCCAATGTTGACGGTGGAAGTTGTACAGCCCGCCAGGATCCGGAAACCTTCATCGTGCACGGCGCGACCGGGCGGTTTGAACTGGGAAATCCAGGGCTGTCAGTGGAAACCGCACAGAACCTGGAACTGGGTTGGCATAAGCATCTGGGTCCGGTGCAGGCGGAAGTCAATCTGTTCTATAACCGGTTTGATGATTTCATCTATCTCAGTGACGTGGGTGAACACGAGGAGGTGATTGTCAGCCGCTATCTGCAGGAGGATGCGACATTCAAGGGCATCGAAGGCCAGGTCCTGCTGCCCCTGGATTTGGGCGGCCACCATCTGGACCTTACTCTGTTCGGGGATCTGGTCAGGGGGGAGTTGAACGACGGCCAACCGCTGCCCCGCATCCCCCCGGCCCGGATCGGCTTCGAGATGGCCTATGCGAGCCAGGATCACTGGTCCGTCCGCCTGCGAACCACTGCTGTTGGTGAGCAGGACGAGGTTGCGCCCGAAGAGTCAACTACTGATGGCTATGTTCGCGTCGACGCCCATTGGGATTACCACCTGCCGGTGGGAAACGAGGAAGTGGTCCTTTTTCTGAAGGGCGAGAATCTGACCGATGAGGAGATCCGGGATCACAGCTCTCTTTTGAAAAACTATGCCCCGGAACGGGGACGTTCTTTTCAGGTGGGCCTCCGTTACAGTTTTTGAAGTCTCTGCGGTCGTCCTGAATGTACCGATGGCGCCGTGCGGCGGAAGCATCCCTGCTCTCCGTCCGCCGGCGCTTTCCGGCCCGATGCTACGGACCTGTGGAGTGGGACATTGTCAGCCGTGTATCACGCCTTCAGGTGACGCGCGTGATAGCGAATGTGCTGCTCAATGAAGGTGGCAATAAAATAGTAACTGTGGTCGTAGCCCGGGCGGCTATTGAGGGTGAGCGGGATGCCGGCCTCCTTGCAGGCTTGCTCCAACAACTCGGGTTTGAGTTGCTTTTCGAGGAATTGGTCCTGATCCCCCTGCTCCACCAGAATCTCCGGCAGACGTTTGCCGCTGCGGATCAGCTCCACGGCGTCGTAATCTTTCCAGTGGTTTTCATTGTCGCCCAGGTACCCGCGAAACGCATTGATGCCCCAGGGGACCTGGGTGGGCGCCACAATCGGTGCGAATGCCGAAACCGCCCGATAGCGATCCGGATTCTTCAGGGCGATCGTGAGGGCACCGTGGCCGCCCATGGAGTGACCGCTGATGGACACGCGCTCGTCATTCACGGGCAGGTGCTCGGCGACCAGGGCGGGCAGTTCCTTAACCACGTAGTCGTACATGTGGTAATGGCGGGACCAGGGTTCGCGCGTGGCATTGAGGTAGAAGCCCGCGCCGGAGCCGAAATCATATCGTTCGTCCTCGCCCGGTAGGTTGACGCCGCGGGGGCTGGTGTCCGGCATGACGATGGCCACGCCTTCTTCCGCCGCATAGCGTTGGGCGCCGGATTTGCCGCCGAAATTTTCGTCAGTACAGGTCAAACCGGAGAGCCAGTAGATGACCGGCACCTTTTCCGTTTCCGCCTGGGGCGGCAGGTAGACGGCAAAGGTCATTTCGCAATCACAAAGCTCCGACTTATGGGTGAAGCGTTTGTGGTGCCCCTCGAACATTTTGTTGCTGCTGATTTCCTGCATAAAAACAATCCTTTTGGTAAATCTCATCTGACTATTGGTGACAGACAGGTTAGTATGCGCAGGTTTCGGCCTTCGCTGTCTTCACTATGTTTGAAATCACTCCCCTGTTTTTCGCCCTGCTGCTCGGCACCGGTCTGGTGGCGGGCGTGATCAATACTCTGGCAGGCGGCGGCTCCAATCTGACGCTGCCGGCTTTGATGATTCTGGGCCTTCCCGCGGATGTGGCCAATGCCACGAACCGGGTGGGCGTGCTGATGCAGTCGCTGGTCGGCACCCGCGCTTTTGATCGCCACGGCAAGCTGGAACGCGGTGATGCGGTACCCATCCTTGTGCCGACGCTGTTGGGCTCGGTTATCGGAGCGCTCTGCGCATCATACCTTCCTACCACTTATTTGAAACCGATTTTGCTGGGCACCATGTTGACGATGGCGCTGATAATTTTGATTCGCCCGGCAGTGGTGACTCCTATGCCGGGTGAGATGCCCAGGCATGTGGGCAAAAATCCCGGCGCCTGGTGGACGCTGTTTGTGGCGGGTATTTACGGGGGGTTTGTGCAGGCGGGGGTGGGCTTTGTTTTGCTCGCTGCCCTTGCGGGAGGCTTGCGTTATGACCTGGTGCGTGCCAATGCGCTGAAGATGTTTTGCACGGCGATTCTTACGATTCTGGCGTTGGGCATTTTTGTGTGGCGGGATCAGGTTTTGTGGATTCCGGGCCTGACTCTGGCGGTGGGCACGATGGCTGGCGCCCAGTTGGGAGTTCGTTTCGCGCTGAAGGTGAGCCAGAAGACTTTGAAGTGGTTTTTGTTTCTAATGACCTTGTTTGCGAGTGCGGCGGCCTTGTTGTTTTAAGGGTGCGGGTGATGAGTACCGGCTGGTATGTGCTGGGGGTAAGCGCTGGGAGCATGTGCGGTGCCGGGGGTATTGTGCCGGGTCAGGGCTCCGATTCACTCCCGTGACACGCCGTGAACCCTTCCCTGGGGGCTCTTCGACAGCATCCCTGCTGTCGAAGGTCACGGGAGTGAATCGGAGCCCTGACTGCGAGTTGGGTGCGAGCAGCAGGGTTCGCTGGACCGAGGTGACGGCTACTCGCTGTCTTTCTTCTCGGCTTCCGCCTGGGTTCTTGGCTTGTCCGGGCGCGACGTGCCTAAGCTCGCCGACGCGTTCGTGCTCGACGGCGGCGCGGCCGGGGGCTGGTCCGGTTCCGGCACGGTGAAGAAGGGGATGCTCAGCGGGTACTTCCAGTATTCGCCGGTGTTGGCTTTCACGCCGCCGATGATGGCGAAGATGATGTTGACCACGATGACGGCGACAAGCAGCGGCCCGCCGATCAGCACAAACAGCAATATCAGGCTTACGGCGAAGTAGATGATGTAGCTGATCATCCAATTCAGGACGATGCGGCCGTGGATGTCCACCGGACGGCTCTTGTCCTTTTCCGATGCCCACATCACTACGGGAACAATCACGCCGATAAAGGGGATGAACGGCAGTACCACGCCAAGCAGCTGGCTGAAGTGGATCAGCATGCAGAAGACCCGCTCCTCCATGCCCCAGAAGCTCCGCTCGCCCAGGGTCGAGCCGGCGCCGCTCAATATCAGCGCCTTTTCGGCCTCATACTCCTCGGCGGTGAGCACGCCGTCGTCGTGCAGTTTTTTCAGCTTTTCCAGCCGGTCGTACTTGTCGCTCATCCCTGGATCTCCTTGTCACCGCATGTGAGTTACTTGAGTCTTTCGACCCCCACTGCCACAGCTTCGCCGCCGCCGATGCACAGTGAGGCGACACCTTTTTGCAGGTCGTATTTCTCCAGCGCAGCCAGCAGGGTCACCAGGATACGTGCGCCGGAGGCGCCGATGGGGTGGCCGAGCGCGCAGGCGCCGCCGTGAACGTTTACCTTGTCGTGGGGCAGATCCAGGTCCTTCATGGCCGCCATGGTGACAACGGCAAAAGCTTCGTTGATCTCGTACAGATCCACGTCCGCCGCGGACCAGCCACTCTTCTCGAAGACGCGCTTCATGGCGCCCACGGGAGCGGTGGTGAACCACTGAGGCTCCTGGGAGAAGCTTGCGTGTGCAGCAATCCTGGCCAGGGGCGTCAGGCCGCGTTTTTCCGCTTCTGACTGGCGCATCATGACCAGTGCCGCCGCTCCGTCAGAGATGGAGCTGGCATTGGCGGCGGTAACGGTGCCGTCCTTGACGAAGGCGGGGCGCAGTTGCGGAATCTTGTCGAGCCTAGCCTTGCCCGGCTGCTCGTCGATGCTGACTTCCACTTCACCCTTTCGGGTTTTGACTTGTACCGGGGCAATCTCGCCCGCGAAGGAACCATCGGCGATGGCTTGCTGGGCACGCTTGAGGGAGGTGATGGCAAACTCGTCCTGTTGCTCCCGTGTGAAGCCGTAGTGGCTCGCGGTGTTTTCCGCATAAACGCCCATGGGGGTTCCCGGCTCGTAGGCATCTTCGAGGCCGTCCAGCATCATGTGGTCGTAGATGGTATCGGCGCCCATGCGATAACCGCCGCGCGCCTTGGCGAGCAGGTAGGGCGCGTTGGTCATGCTTTCCATGCCACCGGCCACAGCGACCTGGGTGTGGCCCAGCAGCAGGCTGTCGTGGGCCAGCATGGTGGCTTTCAAACCGGAGCCGCACATCTTGTTGATGGTCAGGCAGCTTGCGGAGCGGGCAATCCCCGCCGCCAGCGCCGCCTGCCTTGCCGGCGCCTGCCCCTGCCCGGCCTGCAGTACGCAGCCCATCACCACGTCATCCACCGCGTCGCCACTCACCCCGGCTCGCTCCAGCGCCGCAGCCACCGCCGCCTTGCCCAGCTCGGTGGCACGCACCGCGGCAAAATCACCCATCATCCCCGCCATCGGCGTCCGGGCAGCACTCACAATTACAATCGGATCGTTATTCATCGTTGCAGATTCCTGATTTGAAATGGGAAAAATTGGAAGTAGGTCTTCAAAGCGTTGGCGAGGCAGTTCTCGCGGTGGTTTGGAGCTGGGAGGAAGCGGAGTTTATTCGCCATAAATGAGCATTCCGAGCTGATCCAAAACGCCGCGAGAACCACGCAGGTAGCTTTGAAGGCCTACTTCGGGCCAGAGGCAAGTGTTGTATGCGGCCTCCCCATCACCCGCTCCACCATCGGAATAAAAAACTCCAGCGGTTTGGTCGGGTAGTCCGGATCAAAGGCCTCGCTGTCGTACAGATCGCAAAAGCGTTTGGTGTACTCGTAATAGGGCGAGTCCTTGTAATGGTCACGCATATCCCGGTCCATACCGAGGTGGTGGAAATAGTCGTAGCCCTGGAAGATCTGGTGGTGTTTCAGGAGCCAGTAGTTGGCTTCGGACACGAAGGGCTTGAGTATGGTAGCCGCCAGTTCACCGTGGTCGAAGGTACCCAGGGTATCGCCGATGTCGTGCAAAAGGGCGACCACTACGTACTCTTCGTCCTCTCCCGCTTCGTGGGCGCGGGTGGCGGTTTGCAGGCAGTGCTCCAGGCGGTCCACGGGAAAGCCACCGCAGTCGCCTTTCAGCAGGAGCAGGTGCTGAATGACCCGCTGGGGCAGGCCTTTCGCGTAGTCCTTGAAGGCTTCGCCAATAATCTCCCAGTCTTCCCGGGTACTGTTTTTGAAACTGGTAAAAGTGGCCTGTTTCATAGTGTGCACCTATTTTTGTTAGGGCCGCGGATCAGCGGTATCGGTAATCTGCCACAAAGGGGTTGGTTGCGCGCTCCTGCCCGAAGGTGGACAGTGGGCCGTGGCCGGGAATGAAACGCACGTCGTCCCCGAGGGGCCAGAGCCGCTCGCGAATGGAGCGGATCAAGGTGTCGTGGTCGCCCCGGGGGAAGTCCGTGCGCCCGATGGAGCCCTGGAAGAGCACATCGCCCACTTGGGCAATGCGGGTTTCCGGGTCGAAAAAGATCACATGCCCGGGCGTATGCCCCGGGCAGTGCAGCACCTGGAGGGTGGAGTTGCCCACCTGGACCGTATCGCCGTTTTCGAGCCAGCGGTTCGGAGTAAAGACCTCTGCCGGGGGAAAACCCATCATCTGGCAGCTTTCCGGGAGCTGGTCGATCCAGAACTGATCTTCCTTCTGCGGGCCTACGATGGGCAGGCCATGCTTTTTGGCCAGCGCCGCTGTGCCGGCAATGTGATCCAGGTGGCCGTGGGTGAGCAGGATCTGCTTGAGCTTCACGCCGTTCTGGCTGACAGCCGCCTCCAGCCGGTCCAGGTCCCCGCCCGGGTCCACCAGCGCGCCCTCCCCGGTCTGGTCACACCAGACGAGGGTGCAGTTCTGCTGGTAGGGAGTGACGGGAATTACCTGGAATTTCAACATGGATCTGACGGGTCCGCTCTCGGGCTTGGTAATCCGAAATTATGACATAGGCGCAACTGCCTTGTCCTTTGCCCGTTCCGGCACGAACCCGGTGAGAATCGAATCACAGCCGCGCATCAGCCTGGCCCCGGCCATAGACGGCAACCAAATTCAAGTCTGTTCGCTGGGCTGTTTTTCCGCATAATAAGCCGCCCGGCCGCCCTCAGGCGGCAAATCCCTCATATGACCAACAAAATGTGCAGCGCCTATGAAGTCCATTTCCGCTCGTATCGCAGAAGAACTCCAGGTTCAGGAACAACAAATTCGGGCCGCGGTGGCCCTGCTCGACGAAGGCGCCACAGTGCCCTTTATCTCCCGCTACCGAAAGGAGGTGACCGGCGGCCTGGACGACACCCAGATGCGCAACCTAGAGGAGCGGCTCCATTATCTGCGGGAAATGGAGGACCGGCGCAAGACCATCCTGGACAGCATCCGCGAGCAGGAAAAACTGACCCCTGAGCTGGAAAAGGCCATTCTGGAAGCCGATACCAAAACGCGCCTGGAAGACCTCTACCTGCCCTACAAGCCCAAGCGACGCACCAAAGGTCAGATTGCCATTGAGGCCGGTCTGGAGCCTCTGGCGGACGCCCTGCTGAGCGACCCGACCCTGGACCCCCAGGCGGAGGCCGGCAAGTATTTGAACGAAGAACACAAGATCACCGAAGCCAGGGACGCTTTGGAAGGCGCCAAATATATTCTGATGGAGCGCTTTGCCGAAGACGCAGACCTGCTCGCCAAGCTGCGTGAACGCCTGTCGGAAGAAGCTTACGTATTCTCCCGGGTCATGAAGGGCAAGGAGACCGAGGGCGCCAAATACCGGGACTACTTCGAGTATGACGAGTTGCTCAAGAAGGTGCCCTCTCATCGGGCATTGGCCATATTCCGCGGCCGCAACGAGAGCATTCTATCCATCAACGTGGACCTGAAACTGGACGAAGACGAGCCCTCGGGTAAACGCCACCCGCTGGAGATACTGGTCGCGCGACACTGGAAAATCGAACACCAGAATCGCCCCGCCGATGACTGGCTGGCGGAAGTCGTCCGCTGGACCTGGCGGGTCAAGCTTCACTCCCACCTGGAAACCGACCTGCTCGGCGAACTTCGCGAGCGGGCCGAGGAAGACGCCATTCACGTCTTCGCCAACAACCTGAAAGACTTGCTGCTGGCCGCTCCCGCCGGACCCAAGGCCACCATCGGCCTGGACCCGGGGCTGCGCACCGGGGTGAAAGTGGCCGTGGTGGACAGCACCGGCAAGGTCCTCGACCACGGCGCCATCTTCCCCACCCCGCCCCAGAACCGGCGCCAGGAGGCGGAGGCGCAACTGGTGCACTGGTGCAAAACTCACGGTGTGGAACTCATCGCCATCGGCAACGGGACCGCCTCCCGGGAGACCGACAACTTTGTGGGGCAAGTGCTCAAAGATCATCCGGAACTGAAGGTCCAGAAGGTCATGGTCAACGAGGCCGGCGCCTCCGTGTATTCCGCCAGCGAATTCGCTGCTCAGGAATTCCCCGATCTGGACGTGACCATCCGCGGCGCCATCTCCATCGCCCGCCGCCTGCAGGACCCACTGGCGGAACTGGTGAAGATCGAGCCCAAGTCCATCGGAGTCGGCCAGTATCAGCACGACGTCTCGCCCACCAAACTCACCCGCAGCCTGGGTTCCGTGGTGGAGGACTGTGTAAACGCCGTAGGTGTGGACGTGAATACCGCGTCCGCTCCCCTGCTCACCCGGGTGTCCGGGCTGAACAAGACACTCGCCAGCAACATTGTCGCCTTTCGCGATCAGCACGGCGCCTTCAAAAGCCGCGAGCAGCTCAGATCCATTCCCCGCTTCGGCGACAAAACCTTCGAGCAGGCGGCGGGCTTCCTGCGGGTCGCTAACGGCGACAACCCGCTGGACAGCTCCGCCGTACACCCGGAATCCTACCGGGTGGTGGAGCGCATCGCGCAATCCAACGAGCGGGAACTGCAGAGCCTTATTGGCGACAGCAGCTTCCTGAAATCACTCAAGCCCCAGGATTACACCGATGACACTGTAGGCCTGCCCACGGTGGTCGACATCATCCAGGAACTGGACAAGCCCGGGCGGGACCCGCGCCCCGAATTCAAAACGGCTCAGTTCAAGGAAGGCGTCGAAAAAATCTCCGATCTCAGCGAGGGCATGGTGCTCGAAGGGACTGTAACCAACGTCACCAACTTTGGCGCCTTCGTGGACATCGGGGTCCACCAGGACGGCCTCGTGCACATCTCCGCCCTGTCCAAAACCTTCGTCAAAGATCCGCGCGATGTCGTGAAAGCCGGCGACATTGTGAAGGTGAAAGTCATGGAAGTGGACGTCCCGCGCAAGCGCATCGGGCTGAGCATGCGCATGGATGACGAACCCGGCCAGGCCCCCGCCCGCGGCGCGGCCAACTCCCGCGGCGAACGCAACAGCAGCAACAAGCGCTCCGGCGGCGGTAACCGCCCCCAGAAACCTGTCGACAAGGGCATGGGCACCATGGGCGCGCTATTGCAGCAGGCAATCAAGAAAGGAAAATAAACACAGATCTAGTGCCGGCGTCACGTTTGCCGATGGGGTGGGGTGTTTCGAAAACGCATGAATCCATCCCTGGAGCTCCCTCGCGGGGTCCCTCCCGCGAGGGTTTCAAAACACCCCACCCCACCGACAAACTGCATCGGAGTAAGCGGCGCCACCCGTAGGTTGGGTTAGGCCGCAGGCCGTAACCCAACACCGGGGCCCGGGACAAATGTTGGGTTACGCTCCGCTAACCCAACCTGCTCGACTCCCCGGACCACACCCCCGGAACAAAAACCATCCACCTCTCGCCAAGGTCAACTGACAATGCAATGGCTTTGGTTTAACATCCCTCGTTCACCCGCCGGTCGTACTCACCCCAGGAGTTGCCTATGAAAACCCGCGCCGCTGTGGCTTTTGCTGCCGGACAACCCCTCGAAATCCACGAAGTGGACCTGGACGGCCCCAAAGCCGGTGAAATACTCGTAGAACTCAAGGCGACGGGCGTCTGCCACACTGACGCCTTCACCCTCTCCGGGGACGATCCCGAAGGTGCGTTCCCGACCATTCTCGGCCACGAAGGGGCCGGCATTGTGGTGGAAGTGGGCCCTGGTGTGAAATCCGTCAAACCGGGCGACACCGTCATCCCCCTCTACACCCCTGAATGCCGCGAGTGCGAATACTGCCTCAACCCCAAAACCAACCTCTGTCAGGCCATTCGCGGCACCCAGGGCCAGGGCGTCATGCCCGACGGCACCAGTCGGTTTTCACTGAACGGCAAACCCCTGCTGCACTACATGGGCTGCTCCACCTTCTCCAACTACACCGTCCTGCCGGAAATCGCCGTGGCGAAGATTCGCGAAGACGCGCCCCTCGACAAGGTCTGCTACATCGGCTGCGGTGTCACCACCGGCGTCGGCGCCGTTGTGTTCGATGCCAAAGTCGAGCCCGGCTCCCGGGTCGTTGTGTTCGGGCTCGGCGGTATCGGCCTGAACGTCATTCAGGGTGCGCGCCTGGTGGGCGCATCACAGATCGTGGGCGTGGACATCAATCCGGAAAAGGCGCCCCTGGCCCGCGAATTCGGCATGACCGACTTCGTCAATCCCAAAGACGTGGATGACATTGTTCAGGCCCTCATGGACATTACCAACGGTGGAGCCGATTACAGCTTCGAGTGCATCGGCAACGTCAACACCATGCGCCAGGCTCTGGAGTGCGCGCACAAGGGTTGGGGCGAATCCATCATTATCGGAGTTGCCGGTGCCGGGCAGGAAATTTCCACGCGCCCGTTCCAGCTGGTAACCGGCCGGGTATGGCGGGGCAGCGCATTTGGCGGCGCTCGCGGTCGCACCGATGTACCGCGGATTGTCGACTGGTTCATGGACGGCATGATCAATATCGACGACCTGATTACACATACCATGCCTCTGGACGAAATCAACAAGGCGTTTGACCTTATGCACAAGGGCGAAAGCATCCGCTCGGTCATTCTCTACGATTAATCGGCGGCCCATGTTCGAAACCCCATTCACCCTGCGGGGCGCCCCCGGCGGCCCGCGCCAACCAGTTTGTTTTTATGCTTAATTCCGACGCTCTCCAGCAGCTTGCCCAGCTGAAACAATCCATTGAAGACACCAAGGACTACGCCGAAGGCGTCGTTCGCGGAACCCAAAGCCGCTTCGGTTTTGTCACCCTCGATGACGGTCGCGAGGCCTTCCTCCCCCCCGAGACCATGCAGCAGGTTCTTCCCGGAGACCGGGTCAAGGTGAGCCTCACGGAAAACGACAAGAAGAAGCACGAAGCTCATTTGGAGAAGCTCCTCAGCACTGAGCTGAAGGAGTTCGTCGGCACTTATGTGGAAAAGGGGAACAACCACTTCGTCTCCGCCGATCACCCGCAATTGTCCCGCTGGCTGTTCGTGCCGCCTAAACAGCGCAAGAACTACAGGCACGGCGACCTGGTGAGCTGCCGTGTAAGCCGCCACCCCTTTGGCGATGGCCGGGCACAAGTCAGCATCAAGGCCCGAATTGGTCGCGCCGAGGATGCGGGCATCGAACGGCAGTACATGATCCACAAACACAACCTCCCGTCCGAGTGGAGCCAGGAAGCGCTTGAGGAGGCGAAAGCGATTGCCTCCGGAAGCGATGCTCTCGCTCAGGACGAACGCGAGGACCTGCGTCACCTGGATTTCGTCACCATTGATGCCGAGAGCACGCTGGACATGGACGATGCGCTCTACCTGGAATCAGCGGAGGACGGCTGGCTGCTGTATACGGCGATCGCCGACCCGGCCGCATTTGTCCAGACGGACAGCGCCCTCGACCGGGCCGCCCGCCAGCGGGCCTCGTCCGTCTACTTCCCGGGGCAGACTCTGCCCATGTTCCCCAACGAACTGTCCCAGGATGCCTTCTCGTTGCTGGCCGGTGTGGAGCGCCCCGCTATGGTGTGCAAACTGCGCGTAGCATCTTCCGGCGAAGTCCTCGATTACACCTTCTGCAACGCCCTGATCCGGTCCCGCCACAAACTCAGCTACAACCAGGTGGCGGACCTGCTGGAAAACGGTAATGAAACGGCCGTTCCGGGGGAAGCTCTCGAAATTCTAAGGAACCTGCACCACTTCGCCGGGGCGCGCAAACAATACCGGGACGAGAACCATGTGGTGCAGGAAGACAAGTTCGATTACGTGTTCCGACTCAACAAGCAGCAGAAAATCGAGAAAATCGAGCGGCGCCAGACCACCCTCGCCCATCGTGTGATTGAGGAAGCCATGCTGGCCACCAACTGCTGTGCCGGTGAATTTTTCGCCCGGGCCGCAGAGAGTCTTGGCAAGGCCAGCGGCGGACTGTTCTCCAGCCATGCGGGTTTTCGCCCCGAGCGGGTCGCGGAGATCGAACAGTTGCTCAAGAAGGACAAACCCGACATCGAAAAACTGGAGCTTGAAGTCCTCGACAGCTTTCGCCAACTCATTCGCGCCCTGCAGCAGGACGAGGCGGACTCCGTATTGCTCGCGACCCTGAAACGGCGCCTGCAACCGGCGAACGTCACCTATGAACCAGGGCCCCATTTCGGCCTCGGTTTCGATTATTACGCCACGATCACCTCCCCCATCCGCCGCTACCAGGATCTGCACAACCACCGCATGATCAAGGCGCTGCTTGCAGAGCAGCACGGACACGCGCTGGATGATTCCCTGACTGAGGACCTGCAGGCACAAATCATTCGCAATCGCCAGGCCTGCCGTCAGGTGGAGCAGTGGCTGCTGTGCCAGTTCATGGCCAGGAGGAAGGGTCAGGTGTTCGATGCCGTGATCGCCTCGGTGGCGAGCCAGGGAATACTGGTCCGGCTCACGGACACCGGCGCAGAAGGCTTCATACCCATTCGCGGGAGCAAGAAGGAGCCGCCGAAGTACGATTCCCTGCGCATGACCCTGACCCACCAGGGCACCACCTACCACCTCGAGCAACCGGTGCGGGTCAAACTGGACAAGGTGGACCTTGCGAGCAGGCAACTGCAACTGAGTCTCGCCCCCGACGAGCCCCGGGAGAAAAAGGTGGAGGAACCAGCCGGGAACACATCCTCAAGTGAGGGTACGGCTGAGGGTTCTATAAAGCCAGCTGAGGGCTCTCCAAAGCCGGCTGAGGGCTCTCTAAAGCAGGCTGAGGGCTCTCCAGAGCCGGCTGAGGGCTCCCCAAAGAAGGATCCAGTTGAAGGATCGGCCGAGAAGAAGACAACCCCGGTCGACCCGGGTTAGAGGATTCAGACAACCATGGACGATTTTAGGGAAGTGATTCGCTTCTGGTTCGAAGAACTGGAACCGGCGGACTGGTGGAAGAAAAACCCGGAGCTTGATGCCCACATTGCCCGGCGCTTCATGAACATCCATCAGGCCGCTGCTGCCTGCGAGCTCCACACCTGGCGAAGTGAAGCGTTGGGCCGACTGGTGGAGATCATTGTGCTGGACCAGTTCTCCCGCAACATCCACCGGGATCTGCCCCTCGCCTTCGTCAATGATCCTCTCGCCCTCGGTCTGGCGCAGGAGGCCATTGCGCAGGGCGTTGAGCAGGAACTCAGCGCGGTCCAGCGCACCTTTTTGTATATGCCCTTCATGCACAGCGAGTCCCCGGCGATTCACGAGTGGGCTCTCAGCCTGTTCGAAGCCAACGGCATCAAGGACAACCTGGACTACGAAATAAAACACAAAGAGATCATCGATCGCTTCGGTCGCTACCCACACCGGAATGCCATCCTGGGACGGGACTCCACTCCTGCCGAGCTGGAGTTCCTGAAACAGCCCGGCTCGTCGTTCTAGCAGCCTGCCTGGTAGCAGCCTGCCTGGCCTGCCACCCTGCCGACCCACTCCGGCTCCCCGGGACCACCCCCGACCTTACTCATCATTTCCGGTGCCTATCGAGTGGCCTCACACTGCCTGAACCCCACCTTGGGAAGCCTGCCTCCTTCATAGTGCCTGCCAATCGAAAATGTCCCGCTTATATCGGTGGGCTATCGATGCCATTAAAATAGATAATTTCAATTAATCACACCCATTCGATAGTCTATACACCGTTGAGAGCAACTTCGCTTTACTGAAGTCAAGCAACCACGAGGAGCAAGCATGTCACGTTATATCGATTCAGAACTCAAACCCTTCAATGCCAAAGCCTATTTGAATGGCGACTTTGTGGACGTCAGCGACGCGGACGTCAAAGGCAAGTGGGCTGTATTTTTCTTCTACCCCGCGGACTTTACCTTTGTCTGCCCCACCGAGTTGGGAGATCTGGCGGACAACTATGAAGAGTTCAAGAAAATGGGGGTCGAGATCTACTCCGTCTCCACCGACACTCATTTCACCCACAAAGCCTGGCACGACTCGTCGGAGACCATTGGCAAGATCCAGTTTCCGATGATCGGGGACCCGACCGGAACCATCACGCGCAACTTCAACGTGATGATCGAAGAGGAAGGGGTGGCCGACCGCGGTACCTTCGTCATCGATCCGGAAGGCCGCGTGCAGATCGTGGAGATTACCGCCGGCAGCATCGGCCGGGACGCGCAGGAGCTGCTGCGCAAGATCAAGGCCGCTCAATACATTGCCGCCCACCCGGGTGAGGTGTGCCCGGCCAAATGGAAGGAAGGCGACCAGACTCTCGCACCTTCACTGGATCTGGTGGGCAAGATCTAAGCGGGGACAGCCCTCCCCATCTTTGGCCCGCCTCCCGGCGGGCCCTTTTTAATCCATTCAGTTGACGGAGCTCAGAGAAGACCGATGTTAGACGCGAAACTGAAACAGCAATTGAATACCTATCTGCGGAATATCGTTGAGCCGGTCGAGATTCGTGTTTCCGCAAACCGCAGTTCCCAGTCTGCAGAGCTGGAAAGCCTCGCCCAGGAGATCGCCAGCCTCTCAGACAAAATCCAAGCGCTGCCGGGCAATGGCAAACGCACCCCCAGCATGGCTCTCGCTCCCGCAGGCCAGGAGCCGCGAGTGAGTTTTGCCGGCATTCCCCTGGGCCATGAATTTACATCCCTGGTGCTCGCACTTCTCCAGACCGGCGGCCATCCGTCAAAGGCCGACCCGGACCTGCTCGACCAGGTTCGCAGCCTGGAGGGTGAGTACCACTTCGAAACCTATATTTCCCTGTCCTGCCAGAACTGTCCCGATGTGGTTCAGGCATTGAACCTGATGGCCACCGTGAACCCCAACATCACTCACGAGATGATCGACGGTGCGCTCTTCCAGGACGAAGTGGAAGAACGGCAGGTCATGGCCGTTCCCGCGGTGTACCTGAACGGCGAGCACTTCGCCCAGGGCAGGATGAGCCTGGAAGAGATCGTCGCCAGGCTGGACACAGGCGCGACCGAGCGGCAAGCGGCGGCGCTGAGCGAAAAAGAGCCTTATGACCTGCTGGTGGTGGGCGGAGGTCCCGCCGGTGCAGCAGCGGCAATCTACGCCGCTCGCAAGGGCATTCGCACCGGGCTGGTGGCCGAACGCTTCGGCGGCCAGGTGATGGACACGGTGGGCATCGAGAACTTTGTCGCCACGCCCTACACTGAAGGCCCCAAGCTGGCAGCCAACCTGGAGCAGCATGTGAAGGAATACGGAGTCGACATCATCACCAACCAGCGTGCCTCCGGCCTTACCCGCGAACAGGCCATTGGATTACACCTGGAAAGTGGCGCCACCTTACGCAGCCGCTCCGTGGTGCTTGCACCGGGCGCCCGGTGGCGTCAGCTCGGGGTGCCCGGCGAAGAGGAATACCGGACGAAAGGCGTGGCCTACTGCCCCCACTGCGACGGCCCCTTGTTCAAAGGCAAGCCTGTGGCAGTGATCGGTGGCGGCAACTCGGGCATCGAGGCGGCCATCGACCTGGCCGGCATCGTGGACCATGTCACGGTACTTGAGTTCGCGGACACTCTGCGCGCCGACGACGTTCTGATCCGCAAGGCCCGGTCGCTGGATAATGTGGACATCATCACCAGCGCCCAGACCACTGAAATCCTCGGCGACGGTAACAAGGTCAACGGCCTCATGTACACCGACCGCGCCAGTGGTGAAAGTAAACGGATTGCACTTGCGGGAGTGTTTGTGCAGATCGGGCTGGTGCCCAACACGGAATGGTTGCAGAACAGCGCACTGGCTCTGAACCGAGTGGGCGAAATCAAGATCGACGAACGCGGCGCCACCAGTGTGCCCGGTGTTTATGCCGCCGGCGATGCCACCACGGTTCCGTACAAGCAGATCATCGTTTCCATGGGAGCCGGGGCGACTGCCGCACTGGGTGCGTTTGACTACCTGATTCGCTCGTCGGTGGACGACAGTCCGGTAATGGAACGGGAAACCCCAGCCCTCGCGGTCAACGCCTGAGGATCGGAGCGTCGGAACCCTCCGGCGCTCCTCCACCTGAAAAACAACTCATTATCGAAAGCCGGCTAATCAGCCGGCTGATTTTTGGGTTTGAAAGCCAGCAGCACGTTGCCGGGCGTTTCGTTGAACAATGCGTACCCGGCGCTCACCAGCAGCAAACCGTTGTTCGCCACGATGGTGGCGTTATCGATACTTCCGCCCCTGCCCTTGATGCCATTGATGCTTTCGAAATCCCGCGCCACGTTGTATTCGAACAGCATTTCACCGGTTCGGGAGTCGAACACCCGGAGCATGCCGTCGAGTGTGCCGGAAACCACCGCGCCATCGATGGCGGTGGGCGCGCCGCTGTGGCCGATGCGCGTCTCGCACATGCGCACGCGCTTGGCACGTTCGCCCTCACAGTTGGCACGGGCCGCGTAGGTCCAGATCCGCTCACCGCTCACGACGTCCACCGCGTGGATGCCCGGCTTTTCCTTGCCGCCCGGCGTCGGTTTGGCGTACGCGCGGTTGATGGGGGCGTAAACCCGCTCGCCATCATAGGCAATGCCCCAGTGAATGCCGCCGTTGGCCGCGCCGGTGCCGAACTGCTGGCGCCACAGCACCTTGCCTGAGTCATCCGGGTCCAGTGCCCAGAGGGTGCCGGACTTCTGCCCGCCGAGGATGACCTCGGAACCGTCGGGACGTTTGGCCAGGATGATGGACGCACCAAAGTCAACATCCCGGAACACAGTGTCCTTTTCGCAGTTCAGACCGCCCCGGTGGCAGCCGATCAGATAGATGTCGTTCGCCGTGGCCTGGAAGCTCCAGCGAATAGAACCGTCCTTGAGATCAATGGCGAGAATCGCATCCGTGTTTTCGTGAGCCGGTGCCGACGTTGCCTCGCCCGTACCCACATAGAGCACACCGCGTTTTTCGTCGATTGCGGGCGAGTTCCAGATGGGCGCGCCTGACGGCCCCCAGAGCATCTGGCCATCGCCACGGTCGCGCACCGGCTTTGCATCCTCCATGGCGTGCGCTTCCCAGATTATTTTCCCGCTGCTGGCATCCAGTGCGACCACCATGCCGTGGGTCTGGCAACAGACATAGGATTCGATTGCGCCATGCATGATCTCGTTCTGGGAGACGGGCACGTAGATCACGCCCTCGTGAATGGCCGGTGTCCCGGTGCCCAGTGCCAGCTCGAACTGGCCCAGCTGCTTCTTCCATAACAGCTCACCGGTGTTGGCATCCAGCACGTGGACCGCAGCCCCGTAATCATTGACCGCGATGATCTTGCGACCGTTGGCCTGCTCGCCGTAGGCTGCGCCGCTGCGCAGGATGCCGTCGCTCTGGTAAACCCACTGGATGCACGGCTCACTGGCAATATCGATCGCGTAAACCTTGGCATTCTCGGCAACCGGCAGAAACAGGGTGCTGCCCACCACCGCCGGCTGGGAACGCATGCCGGTCACACCGGGGAACGCAAAGGACCAGGCCAGCTCCATATCCGCAAAATCATCCCGGGACAATCCGGCCTGCTCCGCCGTCAGATGGCGGCTGTTATGCAGGTCAAAACCAAAGCCCCGCACCTTGGGGTCACTCAGGTCAATGGCTCCCTTGTTTGCGCACATCATGGTGTCGATCCACTCGTCGCTCTGAACGGCGGCAGTGAGATAACCGACCAGGTCACTTTTTTCCTGCAGTGACAGCATATCGCCCTGGGCCTTCATCTTGCCGCTGGTCAAAGCCGCGGTCACCATGCCTGCGGACATCTGCTTCAGGGTTTCGAAGGCCGGCGATCGGCTTTGCTCCGGGTTGTCGTGGCAGGTGGCGCAGGCTTTTTCGTAGACCGCTTGCCCGGGGTGCTCCGCCGCCGATCCCGTGCCCGCCATCAGAAACAGGCTGGCGGCCAGTCCGAACAGACCGACGGGGTTTACACAGATTTTTTTCATGATCGGGTTCTCGCGTTGTTCGGCAGTGAGTGGCATTTGCGTTTTCGCGGACCGGGTGGTTTCGCCGGCGAGGAGCAAACATACACAAGCACTGCTGCCGGGTGCCAGCGAGCGAGTGGTAATGAAGGGTAAAGACCTTAGCCGATCATGTGCACCGTTTTTTCGAGACCGGTCTCCTGCTCCTCCATGAACTTGAACTGAGTCCACGCCATGCGGATCAGGTCATTGTGCTGAAGGCGTACGCGGCCGTTGATACGCTCCCCATTGACAAAAGTGCCGTTGGTGCTGCCCAGGTCTTCCAGGAAATATTCCTTGTGGGCGCTAAAGAAGGCATTGCGCTCGGCGATGATGAGGGCGTGTTTGCCACTCACTGCTTCTTCATCAATCTGCACATCGTTGGACGGGTGCCGCCCAATGGTGAGCTGCGGATCGGCGATTTCGAAGCGGTGAGTGACCACGTCTTCCACGAGTTGGGCGAGGATCGCCATAATCTGTTCCTCTTGTTACTGCGTTGGCCAGGTCCTGTCGGGCGCGGACTGGTCTGTTCAAATCAGTTTAGCAGGCTGCTATAAAACAGCTGTGAACCATCTTGCGGCCACACTTTGGGCCTGATCAAACTCCCGCACACGAGGGCGGGCGCTCACAGCTCCATCGCCAGCTTGCGCAGCGCCTCGGCGAACGCGCCCGCTGTGGGGTAGCGCTTGTCGGTATCCTTGTGCAACGCCTTGTTGATAATACGCGTGATGCCCTTGGGCAGGTCCGGGCGCAGCTCCCGGATGCCCGGATGCCTCTCGTTTATGATGTTGTAGGTCAGGCTTGCCAGGTTTTCGCCGCTGAAGGGAAGTTTTCCCGTAAGTAGCTGATACAAGGTCACTCCCAAGCTGTAAACGTCGGTCTCCCGACCCACCTTGTCGCCCTTGAGCTGCTCGGGCGCCATGTACAGTGGGCTCCCGAGGATATCGCCGGTGCTCGTCTTGGAGCTGTCCACGATACGGGCCACACCGAAATCGGTCACCTTGATCCGCTCGGCCTCCGCCTCGTACATGATGTTGGCCGGTTTGATGTCCCGGTGAATGATCTGGTTCTTATGGGCGTACTCCAGCGCGTCGGCCACCTCGGCGCAGATGTCGAGGACCTCCGGCACGGGCAGAAGTTTGTCCTCGTGCACATAGGCGCTGAGCGCGTTGCCCTTCACATAGTCCATTGCGATGAAGGCCAGGTCGTGCTCCTCGCCCACGTCGTAGATGGTCACAATGTTCGGGTGGTTCAGCCGCCCCGCCGCCTCCGCTTCGCGGAAGAAGCGCTGCTTGAATTCTTCCAGTTCCCGGGGATCCAGCTGGCCGTAGCTCAGGGTCTTGATGGCCACCTGACGGGCAATCTTCGGGTCGCGGCCCAGGTAGACAACGCCCATGGCTCCCCGGCCCAGCTCTCGCTCGATTTCGTAGCGGCCCAGAACCGGTTTGCTGATGCTGGATTCGGAAATGATCAGGGTCTTGGCGATGTCGGAATCATTGCCCAGGGTCATGGCCCCACTGCTGCTGAAAGCCATGAGCTTCTCCACCTTTTCCGCCGCGTCCTTGTAGTTTTTCTGGCGGGTAACCACGGCCATATAGGTCTTGATGGCCTCGTTATAGAGGCGCTTGCGCTCCTGCTGCGCCGCAATGTCGTACATGAGGCTCAGCACCGCCTCGCTGGTATAACACTCCTTGATGGCCAGCAGGGCGTCATCGGCGCGACCGTCGCGGAACAGCTGCAGGCCCAGCTGATAACGCGCGCCGTGGGCCGCGGCCTGCAATTGCAGGGAGCGATCTCGCTGGCGTTTCCAAAGCAGCATGGCGAGATGCCCGATCACGAGTAACTGGATGGTGATACCGAGGGGCAGCCACTGCCACTGGGTAATCTGGGCCCCAAGCTGAAAGACGAGCAAGACCACCACCAGAAGGCTGCTGGCGAGGATTCCCGCGATGTACGACAGGCGCGGGAGCAGAACCGCGAGATAAAAGGCGATCAACAGCGTGAGCGCCACCTCGGCGCCCACGAACCAGGCGGGGGTGCGGTAGTAACTTTGGGCATCGAAGCTGCGCAAGGCATTGGCCATTGTATCCAGGCGCCCCGAGCCCTCTGGCCCCAGCAGGATCAGGTTGTTACCCAGCCGCTCCTCGAGGGCCTGATCGAGCGAGACCCGGCCCAGCGGCGACTGGTAAGGATAGGGCCGGAAGCTGCTATCCGGCGATAGGGGAAAGAAGCTGGCCCCCAGTTGAACACCCTCGAACTGCTGCCAGCCAATTGCCGCCGCGCCGGAAAAGTGCCCATACAGGCCAAGCACAAAGGAGGGGTGTATCGCCTCTCCCGCACGGGTGAACAGATGGAGACGGTTCGCGGGCATGGAGTTGGCGGCATCGGGAATTTGCGGGCGAACGAGCGGCGGCAGCCAGTTCAGGTAGTCTCCTGCCGTGGAGGGGGATACCTCGACGGGGAGCCCCGTGACCGGCGCCGACCCAGCGTCCAGCACAACGCGCGGATGGGATCGGTAGCGCTCCACCCCTCGGCTTACGCGCAGGTAGTTTGAGAAGTCCTCTGCGCCCGCCAGAGCGGGCGCGGGACCTTCCCCATCCCAGAGCTCCCCGGCAAATTCCTGCAGGCCCTCGGGCAAGTGGCCCAGGGGTTCAGGAAGGATCAGTCCGACCACCACTTTGCTGCTGGCGGTCACCCGATCGAGCAGGCTCCGGGTTTTGGCGGCGCGGCCCGGATCGCGGGTTAAAAAATGCACTTCCTCCGCCGGCAATTCCACCAGACTGATGCCCAGGGTGGGCTCCGGGACTTTATGAAGTTGCACACCCGTGCGAAAGGCGAGTTGGTCGAGCCAGTGAACCGCTGGCGGGAGGGAGGGTGCGAGCACCAGCAGGACCGCCACGGCCACAACCAGCGTTCGCAGGCTGAGCCAGGCCGTCAGCTTGTCTGCGGTGGCTTTCATTGACTTCTGCATCGCCCCAAATTCATACAGGACCGGAGTGGCCCGCCCCTGTTACTGCAAATACCGCCCGGTGTTGGTAAACCGCCGTCGACCGGGCCGGTTTTATTCTGTGTAATAAATGCCCGGAATCCAGCTCTTCTTGATCTTCAGGGTCTTGGCGAACTCTTCGGGCAGCTCGTGCAAAAACTCGAATTCGTGGGTTCCCAGAGTGATCACATCGCCGTCCGCGAAGGTGTGGTCACTCACCCGCTTGCCCCCGAAAAAGATACCGTTGGTGCTGTTTGCGTCGGTGATCACGTACTGATCACCCTTTTTGTTTACATTGGCGTGGCGCGCACTCACGGTGCCGTCATCCAGCACGATCGTGTTGTCCGCAGCCCGACCGATGGTCAGCGTATCGGTGAGTTCCACCGCACCCACTACCGCCCCGTTGGCATAATGCCGAAGAAATGCCATAACTCAGCCCCTGGTCGCTTGTGTCGAATCGCGACCCGCCCCAGATTTTCGTTCACGGGGCGACCCGGTTCTTATTCCCACTCGATCGTTGCCGGTGGTTTGCTGGGCACATCATAAGTCACCCGGGACGGGCGGGCAATTTCGGTGTGAGGCGATCCAGCCGTCAGTTAGGACAAAGGGGGCCCAGAGCAGACCATCTGGAGCTTCTCCGCCGCACGGGCGCAATGGAGTTCTTCGGCCTAAGACAGTAAGCAGCGAAGGTGGCGAAGCTCCATTACGCATTAACCCCGTATTCGTCTGTCACGACCGTCTCATTGCATCCTCCGCAGAGCGGGCGACCACGATTTTGCCGGTCATGCCGCCGTTTTCCACCAGCCCATGCGCCTCACGCAATCGGGCGGCGTTGAGCGGATAGAGCACGCGGTTAACGGTCGAGCGCAGCACCCCGGAATCGACCAGCGCGGCCACTTCGTCGAGGATGCGATGCTGCGCAACCATGTCTGGCGTACCGAACAGCGGGCGCGTGAACACCATTTCCCAATGCAGCGACACGCTCTTGGCTTTGAACGGCACTGCATCCAGAGCATCGTGGTCGGTAATAATGGCGAGCCTGCCCTGCGGAGCGATCAATTCAGCCAACTCCCCCCAATGTGCAGCCGTGTTCGACAGCGCGGCAATATGCGTGACGGGTGGCACCGGCAGCGCGCTGACTTGTTCCGTCAGTGGCTGCCGATGGTCAATGACGTGGTGTGCCCCTAGGGCTAGGCACCAGTCGCAGCTTTGCGGGCGCGAGCACGTGGCGATCACGGTGAGCCCGGTCAGACGACGGGCGAACTGGATGAGCATTGAGCCCACGCCACCCGCGCCGCCCAGCACCAGAAGACTGCCGGCTTTGGCCGGCTTGCCGGGCGGCACGCCCAGGCGGTCGAACAGCAGTTCCCAGGCAGTCAGAGAAGTCAGGGGCAACGCCGCAGCTTCGGCAAAGCTGAGATTCTCGGGCATATGGCCGACGATGCGCTCGTCCACCAGATGAAACTGCGCATTACTGCCAGTGCGATCGAACGAGCCAGCGTAGTACACCGCATCGCCCGGCCGGAACAGCGTGACGGCTTCGCCGACAGCCTCCACGATTCCAGCGGCATCCCACCCAAGGCATTGGACGGAATCGGGCACGGCAACCAGCCCCGCCCGAATCTTGGTATCCACGGGATTGACCGAAACGGCACGGACCGCTACGCGCAGATCGTATGGCCCGGGTATCGGTCGCTCAACATCCACGTCAACAAGGCAGTCAGGATCGGCCACCGCCGAGTGTTTCCGGAATGCTACGGCGGACATGCTCGAAGAAGTCGCCGCCATCATTGCCTCCAGTCGGCCGCAGACCGATTCCAGCTCAAGACCGGGGAATGACCGACGTTATGCGCGTGGAGAGACAGGCGATACGCCTGGATAAAGAGGGAAATATGAACCGGCATCGCGGCTAGACCTTTGGTGAATGAACGGGACCGCGACGGTACCTCCCCTGACGTTCAGGAAAAAGTAGGATACAGTTCCTTTTTATGCGGAACTTTCTGTCCGCAATCGAGGTACGGAATGGACAATCTGAGCGGTTTAAAGGTGTTCGTGCAGGTCGCAGAAACGCGCAGCTTCGTGGCGGCCGGCCGGCTGCTGGGCGTGTCTGCCTCTGCCGTAGGCAAGAGTGTGGCCCGATTGGAGGAAAAGGTGGGCGTGCGCTTGTTCCACCGCAGCACGCGCAGCGTCACACTGACGGCGGAAGGTGCGCTTTTTCTGAAACGAAGCCGCCGCATTCTGGCCGAGCTCGAAGCGGCGGAGACGGAACTCTCCCAGGCAACGGTCGCTCCACGTGGCCGCTTGCGCATCAGTCTGCCAATGGTGAGTTCACCGTTGGTGCCGGTATTGGGCGAGTTCATGCACGAATACCCTGAGATCGAACTGGATCTGAACTTCACCGACAGGCTGGTCGATGTAGTGGAGGAAGGCTTCGATGCCGTTGTCAGGGCTGGCGAGCCAAGCGACTCGCGCCTCGTTGCCCGAAGACTCGGCTCGTTCCGTTCGGTGCTGGTGGCTTCTCCCGATTACCTGGCGCAGCGCGGTATACCCAAGGCCCCTGCCGATCTGTTGGAACACTCGTGCCTGCACTACCGTTTTCCCCACACTGGCAAGCTGGAGCCGTGGGAATTGCGCCGCGCCGAGGTCGAAGCCGAGCTGCAATTGCCTACCTCAATGATCTGCAACAACATCGAAACGCGCGTGCGCTTTGCGCTGCAAGGCTTGGGGATTGCGTACCTGCCGGAATTCGCAGTCAAGGAACCGTTGTCAGACGGGCGGCTGCGCACCATTCTGGCCAGTTATGCGAAGCGCACGGGCGTCTTCCATGTGCTCTGGCCCGCCAGCAAACACCCCTCGCCGAAAGTGCGGGCTTTAGTGGATTTTCTTCATGCACGGGTATTCCCGGCTGTCTCCTCATGAGCCTCGCTGGGCAATAATTTCCGCTCCAAGGTAGGCGCCGGTTTGGCGCTGTTTACAATCGAGTTGCAAAACGACAGATAGCCGTCAAATCACTTCCAAGGTTTTCTCGCCAGCGTCGCCCACCAGAACAGCAGCGCCAACAGGCTAACGGCCGACCCCAGTAGGCACACGCCCTGCCAGCCAGCATGGGCATAGGTTACGGTGGTGCCGATTGCCCCCAAACCGCTGCCGACTGCATAGAACAACATGTAAAGACCGACGAGCCGGCTGTGTGCCTCGGGTCGAGCGCGGAAGATCAGGCTCTGGTTGGTAACGTGTAGGGTCTGCCCACCCAGATCGAGCAGTACGATGCCGATCACCAGTGCCCACAGCGACCGCTCCATCAGCGACAGCGGCCACCAAGCCAGTAGCAGTACGGCGAGCGCCGCAGCGCTGGCGCCCTGGCCGTATCCGCGGTCAGCCCAGTGTCCGGCGCGTGCGGCGGCCAACGCACCCACCACACCGACCAACCCAAAAGCACCGATGCCAGTTTGCGAAAAACCATAGGGCGGTGCGCTCAATGGCAACACCAACGCACTCCACAAGATGTTGAGCGCGGCGAACATCAGCAACGCCAGCATGCCACGCGTTTGCAACGTCTGATCCTGCCGCAGGAGCGTCAGCATCGACGCGATCAGACGAGGGTAGCTCAGCGTGTGAGTCGCGACGGGCAAGGCTGGCAAGCGTCGCCACAATAGCATCGCGATTGCCAGCATCAGCGAAGCGGCACAGAAGTAAACCCCTCGCCAGCTCGTCAGGTCACTAACGCCACCCGCGAACACCCTTGCCAGCAGTAGGCCGATGAACACGCCGCTCTGCGCGGTACCCACGACGCGGCCTTGCTCATGAGGCGCGGCGGCGCTGGCCGCGTAGGCAATCAGTCCCTGCGTCATCGCTGTGCCCAAGAGGCCGACCGCGAGCATGCCGGCCAATAGGGCAGGCCCGGACTGCGACATGCCTACCGTCACCAGTGCCGCCACCAGCGCCAGCAATTGCACAGTCATCAGCCGACGGCGATCCAATAGGTCGCCCAATGGCACCAATAACAGCAAGGCGAGCGCACAACCGATCTGCGTGGCCGTGATCACGCCACCGACCGCCGCATGGCTGATACCAAAGTCTCGTGCCAGCACATCCAGTAGCGGCTGTGCGTAGTAGACATTGGCCACGCTCAAGCCACTGGCGGCGGCAAACAGCAGCACCAGGCTACGCGACATCTGCGAAGACTGGTTTGGAGCGCGTCGACGTCGACGCACGGTGGCGCCACACAAGCGAGGAATGTCTTCCAGATCCATAACTTCACTCAACTGGTTTCATACAAAAACCAGTTGAATGCTATGGCATGGAGTTTTAAAATGCAACCAGAAGTCCAATCCTTTGCCATCCCCGGAGTAGTCATGCCGCGCCGCAAGTCCTTGAAGGAGGAACCCTGTCCCGTCGCACGTGCCGTGGATGTTATCGGGGATCGCTGGTCGCTGCTCATCGTGCGCGATGCCTTCGATGGCATGCGCCGTTTCAGCGACTTCCAGCGCAGCCTGGGTGTAGCCCGCAACATCCTATCCGACCGCCTGCACAAACTGGTGGACGCTGGCATTCTCGAAATGCAGGCGGCTTCAGACGGCACGGCCTATCAGGAATACGTGCTGACGACCGAGGGCGAACGACTGTTTCCCATCGTGGTGGCATTGCGCCAATGGGGAGAACGCCACCTGTTCGCGCCCGGCGAGCGCCATTCAGTACTGATCGACAAACGTACCGGCAAGCCGGTCCCGCTCATGGTCCCCCACGACTCGGACGGCGCCGAGCTTCTGCCCCTCACAACCGAGGTGCGTAAGCTTTCGCCAGCATCGTCTTGATCGTCCACCCGCCCACGGTCTCGTCGCCGGCCGCGTATGATAGGCGTATGAAGGCTTTGTGCGAGGGAGGGCCAATCAAAACCGCAGGACAGCCTGCCACGGCGCCCACGTCTGCGCGTAGCCATATTCCCAGTTCAAGGGCGCGGGTGCAGCAGGGTGGAGTTCGGCCCCACCGGCTTGCACCGGCTCTTTGGCTGCGCCTGCGAGCCGCTGGCCGATACCGTCACCCCGATCGAGCAGGTCGCGGGCGAAGCCGCGGGCCTACTGCATCGGCAACTGGTGGACGCAGAGACTACCCGACAAAAGTTTGAAGCCCTTCAGGATCTTGGCCGACTGAGAGCATTGATTGCACCTGATCAGCTTACCCATGCAGGGCTATGCCCATACGCTGATACCTCAACCTCGGCGAGTGCAACTGACGACGCCCATTTCCGCCTGTGTCGCCTTAACCTTGATTAGAAACAGTAGGTCGATCTGCCGAATTGAGCCGTTCGCACGTCATCGGTCAGCCACAACTTCAACAGGCCGCCCAAACGGACAAGGTCGTCGTTAATCCGAGCCCGGACCTGCAGCTGGTGTTGGTCAGTGATCACTCCCACTCAATCGTCGCGGGTGGCTTGCTGCTTACGTCGTAGGTCACCCGGGAAACTCCGGCAATTTCGTTGATGATGCGATTAGAGGCCCGTTCCAGCAATTCGTAGGGAAGGTGGGCCCAGCGGGCGGTCATGAAGTCCACGGTTTCCACTGCCCGCAGGGCGATCACCCATTCGTAGCGGCGGCCGTCGCCCACTACGCCCACAGACTTCTGGGGAATGAAGACGGCAAACGCCTGGCTGGTCTTGTGATACCAGTCCGCTTTTCGCAGCTCCTCCAAAAAGATGGCATCGGCCTCGCGGAGGATGTCCGCATATTCTTTTTTCACTTCGCCAAGGATGCGTACTCCGAGGCCGGGGCCGGGAAAGGGATGGCGGTACACCATGTCATAGGGAAGGCCCAGTTCGAGGCCGATCTCCCGTACCTCGTCCTTGAACAGCTCTCGCAGGGGCTCGACCAGCTTCAGGTTCATTTCTTCCGGCAGGCCACCCACGTTGTGGTGGGACTTGATCACATGGGCCTTGCCGGTTTTGGCGGCCGCCGATTCGATCACGTCGGGGTAGATGGTTCCCTGGGCCAGCCATTTGACTTCGGTGAGCTTGTGGGCTTCCTGGTCGAAGACTTCGATGAAGGTATTGCCAATGATCTTGCGCTTGGCTTCGGGGTCCTGCACACCCGCCAGCTTACCCAGGAACAGCTCTTCGGCATTGGCCCGAATCACTTTCACGCCCATGTTCTTGGCGAACATGTCCATCACCTGGTCACCTTCATCCTTGCGCAGCAAACCGTTGTCGACGAACACACAGGTGAGTTGGTCGCCGATCGCCTTATGCAGAAGCGCCGCCACGACGGAGGAGTCCACGCCGCCGGAAAGGCCGAGAAGCACCTTGTCCGAACCCACCTGTTCTCGGACACTCGCGATGGCATCGTCGACTATGTTGGCGGCGGTCCAACTGGCGTCGCAGCCGCAGATGTCGAGGACGAAGTGTTCGTAAATGCGCTTGCCCTGCAAGGTGTGCGTCACTTCCGGATGGAACTGCACGCCGTACAGTCTTTTCTCCTCATGGCTCATCCCGGCAATGGGGCAGGATCCAGTGGAGGCGAGCAACTGGAAGTCTTCGGGCATTTGCACGACCTTGTCGCCGTGGCTCATCCACACATCAAGCAGCGAGCGTCCGTCGTGGTCCACGTGGTCCTTGATGTCCTTGAACAGGGCCGTCTCGCCTTCCACGGTCACCCGGGCGTAGCCGAACTCACGTTGATCGGAGCCCTGGACTTTGCCCCCCAGTTGCTCCGCCATGGTCTGCATTCCGTAGCAGATACCGAGCACCGGAACGCCGAGGGTAAAGACGCTCGCGGGCGCGCGGGGGGAAGAAGCTTCACCGGCTGTCACCGATTCCGGCCCACCCGCGAGGATGATGCCCCTCGGTGCAAAGGCTTCGATTTCCGCATCGCTCATGTCGAAGGCGCGGATCTCCGAGTACACGCCGATCTCCCGAATGCGACGGGCAATCAATTGGGTGTACTGGGAACCAAAATCGAGAATAAGAATGCGGTGGGCGTGGATGTCTTGGGTCATGAATAGCTCATTTACCTGATGTGAAAATTGGCCGAGTTCTCTGGCGCCCTGCCCTCGATGCGTTTGCCGGATGAGGGAGTGTCTTTTGAAAACGCAGTGAATCCATCCCTGGAGCTCCCTCGCGTGGTCCCTCACGCGAGGGTTTCAAAAGACACTCCCTCATCCGTCAAACTTGGACCGATGGTAAAGCGAACTTGACAGCCTCGAACAGAAATAAAGTACCTGCAAACAAAAACGGGGCCGCACTCAGCCCCGTCACATTTCAATGCATCGCCGACTAGCACAATCCAGTTCGGGGCTGGGGCGGGGTGTTTCAGAACCCTCGCGTGAGGGACCACGCGAGGGAGCTCCAGGGATGGATTTACCGCGTTTCTGAAACACCCCGCCCCAGCCCCGAACGGACTACTGGCACCAGCCTATCGCATCGAGAAACCTAACGACCCACAATCGGATAATTAGGCGCTTCCTTGGTGATCTGTACATCGTGGACGTGGGATTCACCCATGCCTGCGGACGTGACCCGCACGAACTGAGGTTCGGTGCGCATGGTCTCGATGTCTACGGAGCCGGTGTAGCCCATGGCCTGACGCAGGCCGCCCATCATCTGGTGAACAATGACGGTGATGGGGCCCTTGTAGGGAACGCGTCCTTCTATGCCTTCGGGAACCAGTTTTTCCGTACCGGATTTCACATCCTGGAAGTAACGATCCGAAGAGCCCTGGGTTTGGGACATGGCTCCCAGAGAACCCATCCCGCGATAGGACTTGTAGGTGCGGCCCTGATAGAGCTCCACCTCGCCGGGGGCTTCTTCGGTGCCCGCGAACATGGAACCCATCATTACGCAGTGGGCGCCCGCGGCGACTGCTTTGGCGATGTCGCCGGAGAAACGTATGCCGCCGTCGGCGATCACCGGGATGCCGGTATCCTTCAGGGCATTGACTACATTGGCGATAGCGGAGACTTGCGGTACCCCTACCCCGCTGACGATGCGCGTGGTGCAGATCGAGCCGGGGCCGATGCCCACCTTGACGCCGTCCGCGCCCGCTTCCGCCAGGGCCACGGCACCTTCCGGTGTGGCCACGTTGCCGCCGATGACCTGCAGAGCGGGATAGTCCTGTTTGATCTTCTTCACCCGCTCCAGCACATTGCGCGAATGGCCGTGAGCGGTGTCCACCACGATCACGTCCACCCCGGCTCGCACCAGCGCGGCCACGCGATCGTCTGTGTCGGGACCGACGCCTACCGAGGCACCCACCCGCAGACGGCCCTCCGGATCCTTACAGGCGTTGGGAAAGGTTTCGGCCTTGTTGATGTCCTTGACCGTGATCAGCCCGCGCAGCTCGAACTTGTCGTTGACCACGAGTACTTTTTCGATGCGGTGCTTGTGCAACAGCGCCCGCACTTCGTCCGAGCTGGCTTTTTCCTCGGCGGTTACCAGCTTCTCCTTCGGTGTCATGATGCTGGCGACGGTTGCGTCCATGTTGGTTTCGAAGCGCACGTCGCGGCCGGTCACGATGCCGACCAGGTCGCCGTTCTCAAGCACCGGTACACCGGAAATATTGTGTTGCTTGGTGAGGGCTACCAGCTCGCGAATGGTGGCGCTGGCGTCGATGGTGATGGGGTCCTTGACGACGCCGGCTTCGAACTTTTTAACGGCCCGCACTTCCATGGCCTGCTGTTCCACGGACATGCTCTTGTGAATGATGCCAATTCCGCCTTCTTGAGCCAGAGCAATGGCGAGGCGCGATTCGGTCACGGTGTCCATGGCGGCGGACACAAGGGGAATATTCAGAGAGATGGCGCGGGTGAGCTTGCTTTTCAGGGACACGTCCCTGCCGATTACTTCGGAGTAGCCAGGAACCAGAAGAACATCATCAAAGGTAAGGGCTTCCTGAGCGATGCGTAGCATAAAGTTAACCTCCCTAGGTTAACGCGACATTATACCGCCCGGGGCGTTTCCTGAATAGGACCTGTCGCCCTTCGCCCGCATCTTTGAGCGCACACTCCGGCTTCTGCTCCCGGCTGACTGTTCAGCCGTAGATGATCCGCTCACGTCCAAGCTGCCTCGCCAGCAGGGCGGCAATCAGCAGTGCACTCAGGAAGGATACCCCCACCGCAATGCCCCACTGCTGAGCTCCGGAGCTCTCACCCATGAAGATATTCTCCATGAGCGTGAGCGGGCCAAGAATGGGGACCCAGACCTGCCAGGCCCCGTTTACGTCCGTGAAGAGAATGTAGTAGGCCAGTGCGATGGGAAGCATGACCAGCAGGCTGATATAACTTTGAGCCTCTTTGAAGGACTTGGCAAAAATCGACAGCAATAACTGCGTGATGGTGGCCAGACAAACAAGCGGTAGCGCGGCCAGGCTGCTGAGCATCAGCTGCCGCCCGCCCACTTCGTACTGGAGCCCGAGCTTTTCCAGAGGCAGGGCCGGGACGACGAAGTAGAGAGCCACGCAGGTGAGCACGAAAACCGCGGCGGTACAAAGAATGGCGGCCAGCCACTTGCCCATGAGAATCAGCTCCCGGGAAACCGGATTGAGCAGCAGCGGCTCCAGCGAGTGCTTTTCCCGCTCGCCCGCCATCATGTCCACCGACAGGCCGATGCTGGAGGTGAATATGGTCATCACCAGCATGATGGGAATGATGGCAAACACCCGTGAGGCAAGCTTCTGGTCGTTGGCCACATCCACATCCTGAACAGTGATGGGCTGGGCGAGCTGCGGAGACACGCCGCGGGCCATCAGCCGGAGACTTCCGACTCGCCCGCTCCATTGCTGGATCAGCATCTTGATGCGGTTGACCTGACCTTGAAGGTTGCTGCGGGAGCGGTCATAGACCAGCTCCAGACTGGCAGGTTCGAAGTCCTGAAAACGCTCCGGCAAATCCGGTGGGATGACCAGTACGAAATCCTCCCGCTGGCTGCGCACCAACTCGACCGGGTCGGCGGAGACCGGCAGAACCTCGACCCCTTCCTCCCACAGCCATGCCATCAGCGGTTGTGCATGCTCCAAGCCGTGTACCGGCAGGCGAAACGATTCGCTCTTCTGCTGGACATTGACGATGAAGAGCACCATTCCCACCAGCAGAATCAGAAAGAAGACCGGCATGAAGAACAAGGTGAGCAGCGCCCGCCTGTCTCGCAATCCGTCGAGCAGCTCCTTGTGAACGATGCTCCTCAATACCTCAACCATCCAACTCCTCCTGCAGTGCCCGGGGTCCATAGGCGAGGTGTATGAAGGCATCTTCGATATTGCGCCGTCCGCTGCGCACCAGCAGATCATCGATGGTCCCTTCGGCAGCCACCCGGCCCCCCGCCACAATCACGATGCGGTCACACAGGTGCCCCACCTCGTGCATCAGATGGCTCGAAAACACCACCGCCTTGCCTTGCTCCTTCAGGGAAAGGAGCAGCCGCCGGACGGCGCGGGTGGTCAGCACATCGAGACCATTGGTGGGCTCGTCCAGCAACACATAATCGGGCTGGTGAACAATGGCGCGGGCCAGCGCCACTTTGGTGCGCTCTCCGTGGGAAAAACCCAGTGCCGGGCGGTTGATAATGGAATCCATCCCCAGCAGTTCGGTCAGCTCCGCCACCCGCGCCGACAGCGCAGCTCCCTTCAGCCCTTGCAGACGCCCGAAGTAAATAATGTTTTCCCGCGCGGTCAGCCGCTTGTAAAGCCCGCCGCCGTCGGGCATGACCCCCAGCCTCCGTTGCACCTCCTGAGGCGCCCTGGTCACGTCTACGCCGCCCACCCGAACGGAGCCGGACGTGGGCCGGACCAATCCGGAAACAATCCGCATGGTCGTGGTTTTACCCGCCCCGTTGGGGCCCAGCAGGCCAACGATTTCACCGGGCGCAATAGAGAAACTCACCTCTTCCACGGCGACCAGGGATCCGAACCGCTTGTGAACCCGCGAGACCTCGATCATTCGTCCCCTCTCTCTCGCAAAAGCGGACCGGCGGGTGTAAGGAATGGGGGGCGCAGCTCAACCCTGGCGACGCACGCAGTCTCCAGTTCCGCGGGACGGGGATCGGCAATGAAGTCCGCCACCAGTGAGTCCACACAACCGGTGTGACTGACGATGTGATGGGCACCGGGAACCCGAACATGGCGGCTGTTGCTGAGCGTTTCGGCGGCCACGTCCCCCCAGCGCGGAGGGGTCACGGGGTCCAGTTCTCCCGAGAGCAGCAGCACGGGCTTGTCGCTGTGTACCGGCTCGAAGTAGCCGGCAGGAAGGATGCCCTGCGGCCAGAATTCGCAAATGCGCTGCATCGGACGCAGCACCTGCAGCTTGAGGATGCTGTTGGACGGCTCCAGCGCGGGGGCGGGACGGGTGACGTCCTCGGCGCAGAGAATGGTCTGCTGAAGCCCCAGGCTGACGGATTGGGCAACCTGTTCCGAAGTGACCAGCAGCAGACTGAAGGGCCGGAAGTCCCCCCGCTCCGCCGCTTCGATGGCAAGGGGCAGCAACGGCGCAAGGTCGCGCTGATACAGGGCCAAGCGGATCAATCCGGCCAGCAGTTGCCCGTCCATGTGGAGGGTAAGGTCCTGCTGGGTCGAAGGATGTTCGAGGGACAGTTTGCGCGGAGTCCGGTCCAGGCTGGCGACCAGAGCGCGGGTCTTCGCTTCCAGGTCACCGAAGCGTTCACGGCATTCGTGATTCCGGTCGCACGCGGCAAAAAGCCGGCCCAGCGATTCATCCGCATCGCGACCTGCATAGTGGGGAAGCTGAATGGCGGTGGGCGCAACTCCGTCGAGCACCGCGGCGCGTACGCTGCCAGGGTGGCGGCGCATGTAGATCAAAGCGGCGCGGCTGCCATAGGATCCGCCCCAAAGATTGATTTGGGGGTAGTTCAGCGCTCTGCGCACCGCCTCCAGATCGTCTGCGAAAAAAGGCGTTGTGTAGTAGCGCACATCGGCATCGTAGGTTGCCAGGCATTCGCGCAGCCGCTGCTCCTGAACGAGAAAGCTCTCCGCGCTGGACAGGCTCAGGTCCACCGGTTGTTCGGGCGTGCAATCCAGGGGGTTCGATTGCCCGGTACCCCGCTGGTCCACCAGCACAATGTCCCGGGTCTGGTTGATTTTCCGAAATACAGGAGGCAGGCGGTCGACCAGGTCCGTGGCCGCTTCTCCCGGTCCACCAGCCAATACAAACAGCGGATCGGGCGCGGGTGCGCTGGCGAGGGCCGGCAGGCGGAGGATGTTGAGTTCGATCTGCCGGCCACCCGGCTCGTCCGGGTTCTCCGGGACCGCGAAACGGCCACATTCACCGCGCCCGGGCAGGAGCCGCTCATCGCAAGGCTCCAACTGCAGGGCGGGCGTTTGCGTGTCACTGATCTCACTTGAAGGCGCACCGCAGGCACTCAGTACCAGGGCACCGCCAAGGACGACCATCCGTAACGCTGAGCGCCACCTGCGCTGCACACGGGCGCTGGCAACCAGCCGGCGAGTCCGGGTGTTAACTTGGGAAGGGATATCGGTCGGGGAAAACGTCATCATTGCTCTGCCGGCAGGTGCTCGCAGAATCCATTATTGTCGCGAGACACCACGCGCGCATTATACAGGCTGGAGAAAGGCAGAGCGAGGCGGTTTTGACGGGACACGCCGGACACCCCGGGGCGGAGTGTGAACCGGGACTCAGCGCTTGGCCAGCCGGTCGAGGCCCTCCCCTTTTACCCCCTGGGCCTGCAACAACAGCTCGGGCCACAGCCGCTGCCAGGTTGTCCACCGATGTGCGCCGGCTACCACCGTGCTGTGGTCGCGGGGAAGCATATCGCGCAAAAGCTGGTGGCTTTCGGCGTAGGTGTCCGATGCCCCGAACCCCAGGTAAATGCGAGCGAGAGTCTCGCCCGAAAGGGACTGAAGCCATGGCCAGAGGTTCTCCCGCTCGAGCACGGGCTCCATGCCGTCGGTCGTCAAATGAGCGTAATGCTCCGGGCGGCCGAGATAGGGGGCAATCAGTATTGCCGAACTCACGTCCTCGGGGTAGTTCCTCATGTAGAGCAATGTGCCGTATCCGCCGAGGGAAATGCCTACAAAATGAATGCGTTCATAGCCCTGGGCTTTCGCCGGATCAACCACATCCTCTTTCAACCGGATCAGCAGGCTGCGCTGGTTGTAATAGCCCAAATGAGCGTTTACGGCGACCGCGTCCAGAGGCAAGCCACTGGCTTGCAACTCCCCCACAAACTGGTGACGGGCGAAGGCTTCCGGGTAATCCCCGATTCCCGGGAGCATCACCACCAGGTCCTTGACCGTATCGGCGCGCAGCTCACCGTGGGCCGGGTAAAAGACGGTTTCGATGGGGGCTCGGGAAGGTTGCAGGTAGTAGCACCCCTGCAGAGCGAGCATGGCCAGCAATGTCGCAGTGATGCCGATACTCCGCATAAATGCCCTCTTCCGGTTCCGTCTCTTCAGTCAGAACGATCCCGAAAACGGGCTGGGGTTCCGCTTCGCGGGCGGAATCTGCGGGCCATCTCACAACAGATGAGGTCGGACTCGCGAATTACAGGCGGGGTTCTAGGGGGACGACAAAGGGGAGAACGTCAGGAAAAGAGAGCGGCAGCCCCAGGGGGCCGCCGCATGGATGCAGGGATTAGCGAGCGCCGCCAGATTCTTTGGCTTGCTCGAACTCCTGCTCGGAGACTTCCTGGTCGCCATTCTGGTCCAGAGATTCAAAGGCGACGGGCTCCATGCCGGACTGCTGAGCTTCAGACTGGGTCAGTTTGCCATCGCCGTCGGAATCCAGCTCAGAGAACTCCTTGCCCTGGATATCCATGGTCGGGCTGGACTGAGTGGGGTCGGACTGGCCCGGCTCCTGGGCGAAGACGCCTACAGAACCCAGAGAAAACATAGCGAGAATCAGAGCTGTCATTGAAGATTTCATAAGTCACTCCCTCAAAAGTTATCGATAACGTCGAACGTTGAACGATTCACTGATCGCCAGCGCCAGGATTGGCTGACTGGCAAAGCGGCTTTTCAGGCCGCCCACCCCCGGAGTGCATTGGCCATGCCATCCCCATAACTCGCTGTTTTTTCGATCTTTTTACGATTTCGGGAAACCGATTACCGACCGGAGGCGCGAACGTTAGGGCGAAAATGCAACAAATAGCGGGCAATCAAGACATAGCCCCGCATTCTCAATCACTTAGCATGTTGCCGAAGTGCAACAGGGGAGCGAATTTGCGGTCTGCAACAGGCGGAACCTGCAGCAAACCGGAAGCTGCACCTAACGAACAGGGACGCGGTACTGCACATCAGGAGTACCTTTCCGCCACATAATTACTCGCGAGCCGATCGGTGATGCCTGTCCGACGCTGGTTCAACCAGCTCACCCTCACACAACAGTGGATCGCCGTCACCTTGCTGACGGTGGTGCCGCTACTTGTCGCGCTCGGCTATGCAGCCTGGTCGCTTGCCCTGCAGTCGGAACAGCAGCGGGATCTGCTGGCCCGCATGGACAACCTCAACAAGATGGATGCCTTCATTCAGCGCCAACTGGCGAGTATGGAGCGAGTTTCGAGACAATTTATGCTGATCGGCGACAGTCGCTTCGCGGAACTGTATCGCCACAGGCTCGAAGCACTTGCGGACTACCGCATCAACCTGGTGGTCACGCTTCCGAGTGGCCGGGAGCAAAGCAAGCTTACGGAGTTGTTGCAACTGGCGTCACAGATCGGTGTTGAACTTTATCAGCGCCCCGCCCAGGTGGACGGCAACAAAATCGACCGATTGTGGGCGCAGATCAATGCGGAACGTGAGGAGCTGAGCAGTCTGATCGAGCGGTTTGGCGAAGAGTCCACAGCCGCCGGCGAACGCCGCTTGCAGCAGGTCCAGCAGCGCCTCGCTCTGATTGGTGCCGGAACGGTCCTGGCCACCCTGGTTCTGATCAGCATCAGCTCCATCGCGGTCACCAAGCCGGTGCGGCGCCTTGCGTCCGCCATTGACAGGATGGGGCATCAGGAATGGGAACAGGCCGTGGAAATCGACGGGCCCCGGGACTTTATAGCACTTGGCAACAGCCTGGAATGGATGCGCCTGCAGTTGCTTGCGGCCGACAAGCAGAAGCAAGCCTTCCTTCACCACATTACCCACGAACTAAAAACACCATTGGCCGCCATCATGGAAGCCGAATCGCTGTTACGCGATCAGGTTCCCGGACCGCTGACCCAGGAGCAGTTCGGGGTGCTGAGCATACTCCATCACAATGCGCGCAGTTTGCAGTCGCTGATTCAGCAACTCCTGAACTATAACGCGATCAAACACAGCCATGCGCTTGAACTCAGCCCTGTCAACATCCGCCAGCTGTGCGAACGGATCCGCCAGCAACTCGATCAGGCCAATACCGAGAACAAGCAGGTTCACTACGAATTCAAGGGCGAGTGGAACTCCATTCCCTGCGATCGCCAGTGCCTGGACATGATACTCAGCAACCTGCTCTCAAATGCTCACCGCAGTGTCGGCCCCGAAGGCAGGATTACTGTGGATTGGGGTCGTGATCGTCATCAGTGGTGGCTCACCGTCGAGGACAACGGTTCCGGCATCGCCGCTGACGAACAGGACAACATCTTCAAACCATTCTATCAGGGACGAAACACCAAGCGAGGGCCGCTGAAAGGCAGCGGCATGGGGTTGGCCATTGTGCGCGAGTGTGTTCTGCGGCTGAACGGCAGCATCGAAATGAGCTCCATACCCGACCAGGCGACCGTGTTTACCCTGCGATTTCCGTTGGGAGACCAGAACTACCATGAAGCTGCTTAATATCCTGCTCCTCACGACGCTGACCGCTTGCGGCCACGTATCCGAGTCCACGGGCCCGGATGCCGCTCCCGATGGCACGGTGCGAGAGCTGCCCCCCGGCACCACCGACGAGGATAAACCGGAACCTCCGGATGAAGTCGACGATTCGGTGATTTCCGATGCAACCACAGAAGAACCCGAAGAGCTGGAAGAGAACTATCTGCCCGTTTCCGACTGGCTGATGCAAAGAAAAAGCGTGTGCGAAGAGGACCCGCAAACCATTGACCTGCAACTGGAGCGCTACGTCGCCAGTATGGACGAACCCATACCCGAGGATGGAGATGACGAACTGGTACAGGCTTATTCCCGCCTCAAAGCGCTCATGCTCGCCAGCTGCGATCCGGCGCGCACTCCCGGGCTGATCGGCCGTTTCCTTCAATCCATGCGGCGTTACAGTCATTGGCCGCCGGAGTATGAGGGGCTTTTCGATCTGCTCGAGGAACAATACCGCGCCTACGTCCTGCTCGACGACAGGTATCGTGAGTTGGAGACACGCCACCAGAAAACCATCGAGGGGATCGGCAACATCGAGCGCTCCCTGGAATCGCCGCCCGATCCGGGGGAGTAGCAGCTTCACACGAACCTGCGAGGAACGCGGGTACTGAGTCAGAAACGATAAGGACATCCAGAGTAGTTTATGAATGCAACAACCGTTTTACTGGTTGACGACGACACAGGCATGATGGACCTGCTTTCCATGCGCCTGCGGTCCGCCGGCTACCAGACCGTATGCGCCACCTCCGGCGCGGAAGCACTGGCCCAGATGCAGGACCGACTGCCGGATCTGGTAATGACAGATCTGCGCATGGAAGAAATGGACGGACTCACCCTGTTCGAAAAAATTCACGAGCGCTGGCCGAGCCTTCCGGTGCTCGTACTCACCGCACACGGGTCCATCCCCGAAGCGGTGGCGGCCACTCAGAAAGGGGTTTATTCCTTTCTGACCAAGCCGGTGGACAAGGAAGAGCTGCTCACCACCATCGGTAAAGCGCTCAAGACCGCCCCCACGGCGGACCTGGAGGACTTGAGCTGCGGACGGGTTAAAACCCGCAGCGCCAAAATGTTCAACATCCTCGAGCAGACGCGCCTGCTGGCCGAGAGCGATGTCAATGTGCTGGTCACCGGCGAGAGCGGCACGGGCAAGGAGTTGATTGCGAGAGAGCTCCACAGTCTCAGCCACCGCTCCGGGAAACCCTTCGTGGGCGTCAATTGCAGCGCAATCCCGGCAGAGATGCTGGAGTCCGAATTATTCGGCCACGTGAAAGGCGCCTTCACCGGCGCGATCCGCGATCATCAGGGCTTGTTCGCGACCGCAAATGGCGGCGTGCTGTTTCTGGACGAGATCGGCGACATGCCCCTGTCGCTGCAGGCCAAGTTGCTGCGTGTGCTGCAGGAGCGAACCATTCGCCCGGTCGGTGGAACGGAAAACATTCCTATTGATGTACGGGTCGTGTCCGCGACCCACAAGAACCTGCTCGATTCCATTCAAACGGCAGAATTCCGCGAAGACCTGTTCTACCGCCTGAACGTGGTGAACATTCACCTGCCCGCGCTGCGGGAGCGGCGGGAGGACATATTGTTGCTCGCCAAGCACTTTCTGCAGGCCATTGCCGACCGGAACCAGGTTCCCGCGAAACAGCTTTCCCCCCAGGCCATTACCCGCCTCCTGGAATACAACTGGCCTGGCAACGTCCGGCAACTGGAAAACGTGATGGAGCAGTGTGCGGCATTGACCCGGGCAACGGTAATCTCCGAAACGCTCGTGGCCAACGCGATCCCCGGAAGTCTCTCCAGCAGCATTCCCCCTCTCAGTGAGGCCAAGAAGGAGTTTGAACGGGAGTACATTGCCACCTTATTGAAGTCCACCGATGGCAATATGCGACTGGCCGCCAAACTGGCCGGGCGAAATCGCTCTGACTTCTACAAGATTGTGAGCCGGCACAACCTGAACGCCAGTATTTACAAGCGAGGAAACCAGGGTAACGTGCAGAACCGCTAGGCGGGCAGGTCCCGGGCATCGCGCAGTGGGGCAAACCCGGAAATTTCCCGGCGGCCTGCTAGAATAGGCAACCGTTTAAATGAAGTTGAGATTCAATGACCACCATCCACCTCGTCCGTCACGGACAAACCGACTGGAATGTCGAACGCCGCATCCAGGGCCAGACAGAATCCTCATTGACGCCGATGGGCCAGGAGCAAGCCCGCCAGGTAGCGAAAGAGTTGCAGAACGTCGCGTTCGATCGCGCCTATTCCAGCAGCAGCCGCCGCGCCAGGGATACAGCCCGTTACATCCTGGAGCATCACGAGGGGGTGGATCTGGAACTGCGCGATGAACTGCGCGAAATCTATCTGGCAAGTTGGGAAGGACAACTGCACGCGGATGTGAAGCAGACTCACCCGAATCTGCACCACCTGTACCGGAATGACCCTTCCCGTTTCGAACTTGATGGTGCCGAGACCTTCTTCGATCTTCAGAACCGCGCCCGGGCGGTGGTGGACGAAATCGCCAGTGAGAATGAAGGAAAAACCCTGTTGATTGTGAGTCACGGCGCCTTCATCAAAGCCCTGCTCACCCACTACGAAGGACGCCATCTGCGCGACTTCTGGCAGCCGCCGCAAATGACCAACTGCTGCCACAGCATCATCCAGCAGGGGTCGGACGGCGACTTCACGATCCACCAGTATGCCGGGCTGCGAGAGTGGTAGAAGCGTCTTTCCTCTGCAGAACACGCCCCTGCAGGGGCAGTCGTAACCGGGCTTAGCCTTCGACCTCGCGCAGGACCACGGCCGGCGCTGCGGTTACAACGCGCCGGCAGCTGATCACGCCCAACAGCCCGATGCTGAGAGTGCCCAGTAAGGTGCCCACGAACCACAAATGCAAATGGGGCTGAATGGGCACCTCAAGTACCCAATGCTGGATGCTCAGCAGCAGAACCTCCGACCCGAATACCGCCAGCAGCCCGGCGAACAGCCCCAGCACGGAAAACTCCGTCCACACACTGCCGATAATGAGCTTGCGTGAACTGCCCAGGGCGCGAAGCAGGCCTGCTTCCCGAAGGCGGTTACCCATGCTGGCGTTCACCGCAGCCACAAGGACCAATGCACCGCCTGCAATCACCAGCCACAGGACCAGCTCCACACCACTGCTCACCTGATCGATAATGCTACGGATCTGCTGGATGATCTTGTCGAACTCGAACACCATCACCGTGGGGTGTTCGAGCAGTACATCGTTTACCAGGGACTTCTTCCCCGGCGGCAGAAAAACATCGCTGCGGTAAACCGGGGAGTAGTCTTCCAGCACGCCAGGGGCCGCGATAAAGAAGTACCATTCAAAGGAATCCCGATTCACGGTCCGGAAATTTTCCACCACCACATCGACGGTCAGGCCGCCCACGCTGAAAGTGAGCGTATCCCCCAACTCGAGCCCCAGCCGCTCGGCCACTTCCACCTCGACGGACATGGCGCCGGGGCGTTGCTCGTCGTTGATCCGGGCCGCGTCCCACCATTGTCCCGCGACAACTTCGTTGTCCTCCTGCAGCTCGGCGTTCCAGGTGAGATTGAGCTCCCGTCGCAGCACCCCGTTGCGCTCGCGCATTTCCTCGGTCGGCGCCTCGCCGTTAATGGCGACCAGACGCGCCCGCAGCATGGGCGAGAAGCTCACGTTCTCAATGCCTTCCTTTTGCAACAACTGGCGCACCGGTTCGCGCTCGTGGGGCGCGATGTTCAAGAAGATGTGGTTGGGGGCATCCTCGGGCAACTGCAGCTGCCAATCGTCCAGGAGACTGCCGCGAATCGTGGTCATGGCCAGCAGCAACATGATGGCGGTGGCGAATACGAGGATCTGCACGGTACTCTGGCCCGGACTGCGCTGCAAACTGGCCAGAGCCAGTCGCCACACGCTCCCGGCATGCATACCCAGCTGGCGCCCCAGGCGCAGGAGCCAAAGCGCCAGTATGCTCGCGACCCCAATGATCCCCGCCAGGCTCAGGAAGACGGAGGCCGTGAGCCAAAGGTCCCCGCTGTAGATGAAAATCAGCAACAGGACCGCCGCCACTCCGAAACCGCCCTGAATCCAGGCGCGGAGGTGCCGTACCGGCATCTCCCGTCGAAGGATCTTCAGTGGCGGAATACGTGGCAGATGCCAAAGCGGCGGCAGAGCGAAAAAGATCAGGCACACGAAGCCGGTGAGAATACCCACGCCGTAGGCGCCAAGACCGGCACCTCCGAGCACCACCGGGAACAACGAGGACAGAGCTGCGGACACCAGGCGCTGAACCACTTCTCCCACCAGCAAGCCGGCCAATGAAGCCATTGCGGCCAGGTACAGCAACTGAAACAGATACAGCCCGCGCACCCGCCGCGCACTGGCGCCCAAACTCTTCATGAGAGCGACTTGATCAACATGGCGGTTGGCGAATTGCTGGGAGGCGATGGCGATGGCCACCCCCGCCAGTAACACGCCCACGATCCCCGCCAGCAGCAGGAAGCGGGTGCCCCGGTCCAGTGCGTTGGCCAGTTGCTCCTGAGAGGATTCCAGACTGAGTATGCGCTGATGTTCGCTGGTTTGCGCCTCCAGCCACTCCTCCAGAGCGACCATCTCGCCTTCGTCGCCGGCCAGCAGCCAGCGATAAGAGACGCGACTGCCCGGCTGAATCACGTTGGTAGCTGGCAGGTCCTCCAGGTTCATGATCAGCCGCGGACTGACCATGGACATGCCGCCGCCGCGATCCGGCTCGTTGATAATCACCCGTGTGGCCCGCAGGTCTTTATCACCCACTTGGACCGGATCGCCGAGTTCGGCTTCCAGGAGCGGCAACAGGCGGGAGTCCACCCAGGCTTCGCCCGGGGCGGGTATTCCGTCCGCCACGCGAATATCCTCCGCATCCACGGCAAAGGGGCGATCGCTCAGTTCGATTTGCCCCAGCAGCGGATAGCCACTGCTGACGGCCTTGATGGAGGCCATGTTCATGCTTTCGTCGGAGAACACCATGGAAAGAAATTCCACCGTGTTCGCCTGACGGACATCGAAACGCCCGGCCGCTTCCTGCTGCCATTGGTCGGGAATGGGTTGGGAGCTGTCGACAATGCGGTTGGCGCCCAGAAATGCGGCGCTTTCCTCGATGAGAGCGGTTTCGAGCCGGTTGGTGAAGACGCTGATGGCGCTGACCACGGCGACGGCCAGCATAATGGCGATAGCGAGGATTTTTACCTCGCCGCTGCGCCAGTTGCGCCACAGCAGGCGGAAGGCCAGCATCAGTTCACCGCCGTTTGCGCGGGTGCGTGTACCACGCGACCGGCCTCGAGCTCCAACTGATGGCGGCAACGGCGGGCCAGCCGATCCTCATGCGTGACGAGAACCAAGGTGGTGCCCTGCTCCTTGTTCAGCTCGAACAACAGGTCGATAATTTTAAGGCCGGTTGCAGAATCCAGGTTGCCCGTGGGCTCATCGGCAAAAAGAACTTTGGGTTCGCTGGCAAAAGCGCGGGCGATCGCAACCCGTTGTTGCTCCCCGCCGGAGAGTTGCTTCGGGTAGTGATGCATGCGGGCTTCCAGGCCCACCCGGGCAAGAAAGGCCTCGCTGCGTTCGCGGGCCCTGTCCCGCCCATGCAACTCCAGGGGCATCATCACGTTTTCCAGGGCACTCAGACCCGGCAAGAGCTGGAAGGACTGGAAGACGAACCCGACGTTATCCGCGCGCACTTTCGCACGCCCTTCCTCGTCCATGTTTGTGAGCTCGTGGCCGTTGAGGTTGACGGTGCCGCTGGTGGGAACGTCGAGGCCCGCAAGAATGCCCAGCAGAGTCGACTTTCCCGAGCCCGACGCGCCGATAATGGCGAGACTGTCGCCGTCGGAAACCTGGAGTGAAACCTTGTCGAGGATTACCAGCTCGCCTTCGCTGGTGTTGACCTTCTTGCTGAGATTGTCTGCTTTAATCACTCGAGAGCCGCTAACCTTTTCGAAGCGCGCCATGGCCAAGGGCCCGGGGCGTCTGTGAATCTGTGAATGCCTCAAAATCCCTTCCCCGGCCATTCGCCAACGAGGCCATGCGGAGGGGTGTACGGGAGTTATTCAGAGGCTTCCTAGTCGCGAAAGTTTGTGAATTGCAGAGGCATATCGATGGGCGCTTCTTTGAGTAGTTGTATCACTTCCTGCAAGTCGTCCCGCTTCTTGCCCGTGACGCGCACCTGATCCGATTGTATCTGAGCCTGAACTTTCATCTTGCGGTCTTTAATCAACTTAACAATCTTCTTGGCCAATTCGGTGCTCAGCCCGGTGCGTACCGTCACCTCCTGCCGGACCTGTTTGCCCGCCGTGTTCAACTCCCCTTCCTCCAGGCACTTGATGTCGATGCCGTTCTTGTGCAGTGCGCTTTTCAACATGTCGAGCATTTGGGCGACCTGGAAGTCCGCCTCCGCCACGATGTTCACATTGAAGTCGTTGCGCTCGAATCGTGCGTCCACACCTTTGAAATCAAACCGGTTGCCGACTACCCGGTTAGCCTGATCCACGGAGTTCGTCAGGGTCTGTTTGTCCACTTCCGAGACAACGTCAAACGATGGCATTTATTCCCTCCCACTCTTTTATGTTCTTTTAAATGGGGAGCATCATATCACCACTCGAAAGCCCGGCGACAGGCACACTGTGGCGCGGCGCCTAAAGCAGGACCGTCACGATGGCCAGCACGCAGAGCCAGAAGATAAGGGTGCGGGAATAAAGAGACAGGACGGCGTTGAACTCACCTTCCGCATGGGCTTGAGGATGGGGGCCCTGGAGGTGAGCACCGTCCACGTTCAGAGCGCCGGCGACGAAGTGGCGCAGCGCTTCACCCGTGGAGAGCTGGGGCGCCCAGAAATAGTTGTGCCAGGCATGAATACACCCGACGAAATTGCCGGTGAGCGCAAAGGAAAGGCCCAGCACCCGGGATGCAGGCCACTCCAGCAACCACAGCCATCGGCGCGCATCTTTGCGGCCTGCAAGCTCGCTGTCCTGCAGGTAGAGAACGCTCAACCGGTAGACGAGCGCGCCCACCGGACCCAGAACGATGAACCAGAAAAGCACCGCGAAGGTACGCTCGAACCCCCGATAGCTCATGCTGGTAAGCATACGCTCATCAAGGGCCTCCCAGTCCCCCTCTCCGATCAGATCCAGCTGCCCCTGACCGGGAATGACGATGGTGTGGCAGGCCGCCAGCGCGCCAAGCCAGTCATCTTGCTGACGCGCCCGGATGTACCGAACTACGCACCCGGTATAGCGACCGCGCCCCACGCTGTACAAAAGCACCGGAACGGCCACCAGAAGCTGAAGCCAGTACCCGATCTCTTCCACCAGCGCCAGCAATATGAACAGCGCAAGCGCCGGTACCGCAATGGCGAGAGCAGGCACAGCAGCCGCCTTTTGCAGCAAAGCGGGCTGGTCGGTCAACCAGTGGCTCCAGCGGAAAAACCAGCCGTCATGATGCAAGGGCTTTGGGGCACCGCTCCAGCGAAGCACCAGGTAGGCGATGACCACCGCAAGTAAGGTCATAGTGAATCTCTCTTGTCCGTCGTTCCGGAATTTTCAGCCGGGCAGGCAGTTGGGAAACGCAGGTCGTCGTTCAACAACCAGCCGCCAGGGTCGAGCGATAGCGCCGCCAGTCAAAAGCCGGGCCCGGGTCCGTTTTGCGCCCCGGTGCGATGTCGCTGTGTCCCGTGATTCGGTTCGGCGTCATGGCGGGATAGGTTTGCAGCAAGGTTTGTGTCACGCCGGCGAGCATTTCGTATTGGGCGTCCGTATAGGGGTGGTCGTCAACGCCCTCGAGTTCAATACCGATGGAAAAGTCGTTACAGCGGGTGCGGTCTTCGAAAAAGGACTCGCCCGCATGCCAGGCCCGGTGCTCAAAGGACACGAACTGGGTGACCTGCCCGGTGCGCTCGATCAGCAGGTGGGAGGATACCCGCAAGTCCACCAGTCGCTGGAAGTACGGGTGCTGAGTGCAGTCCAGAGTGTTGCAGAAGAACTGCTGGACGCAGCCACTGCCAAACTGGCCCGGCGGAAGGCTGATATTGTGAATGACCAGCAGATCGACGGCGCAGTCCCCGGGACGCGTATCAAAATTGGGGGAAGGAACATGATTGGCCGGCTGCAGCCAGCCCTCGGAAATACTGAAGCTCACCGCGGACCCCGAAAGAAAAAACACGCGCCGGATTATTGCACAGGTGGGCCGACGGGAAAACCAGCCCTCCGGCGGGCCCGGTAGGTTAGGTTAGCGAAGCGTAATTCAACAGCTACCCACATCGGCCCGGTTCAACAATGTTGGGTTACGGCCTTCGGCCTAACCCAACCTACGCACACCGCCCAAGTCCGGATGCGGGTAGGTTGGGTTAGCGAAGCGTAACCCAACAGGTGCCCACATCGGCCCGAGTTCGCCATGTTGGCCGCGCTCACAGCCAAAGTTCCACAATGTTGGGTTACGGCCTTCGGCCTAACCCAACCTACGCACACCGCCCAAGTCTGGATACGGGTAGGTTGGGTTAGCGAAGCGTAACCCAACAGGTGCCCACATCGGCCCGATGTTCGCCATGTTGGCCGCGCTCACAGCCAAAGTTCCACAATGTTGGGTTACGGCCTTCGGCCTAACCCAACCTACGGGTCGCGCCGGCCCCCGATGACCGATTCCAGCGCACGTTCGAACAGCATGCTGTCGTCGAGCGGTTTGAGCTGATCCTGCTGTAGCGCCAGGGCAAGGCCCTCGCGGCTCTGCTCCGCCACTTTCATGCCACTGCGGTTCACAAAGATGTACTTGCCGGTGGGTTTGATGATGGCAGCCAACCGGCAACGGTAATTCTTGCCCGAGCTTTCCACCATCTCGAACCAGGCCCCCTGGGTCAGCCGATCCACCATCGCCAGAAATTCGTCTTCTACATGGATTGCGGCTTCGCTTTCCACAGCTTCCATTTCGGCTTCTGCGCTCATGGGCTCAGCGATTTGATCCGCTGAACCGGACCAGGCCTCCGATTCCGACTCCAACTCCGCCGCTGCTGGCGAGCCGGGCTGCAGGCGGGCCAGATGAATCTTCTCCAAACGGTTCAGCAGTTGCGTCATTTCAAAGGGGTTGAACGAGATTCGCTCCAGTCCGTCCCGCAGGCGCTTGACCAGATGCGGAATCATTCCCAGCAGTTTCTGGCGCGAGTCCGGGCCGGGAACCACTGTTACGCTCCACACCAGGTCCTCTGCGGTTTGCAACGCCCGTTGCCACTCCTCGCTGTCCGCGCCGTGTTTTACACGGATAAGAAACAGCACGTTGCTCCAGGCCGTGTCGAGAAGATTGCGCACACTGGGCGGGACCGCCTGACCTTTCAGCACCCCCGCAAGAGCCTCGGTGACCTGCTCCCGCGCGGTTTCCGCTCGGGCTTTACCGTCCTCGGCATCCACCGTGCGACGCTCCAGAATGGACGCCCGCCGGCGTTCACGCTCCACAAAGGAGACGAACTCGGCAAGCACCTCGTCGAAGATTCCCACGTCCGTCTCGAAGCCGCCCAGGAGGCGCTGCACAATCTCATCTATCTTCTGGTACAGCGGGTCGCGCGGGCGCTCGCCATCGGGGTTCTCCTGCCACCCGAGGGAAGCGGTAGCCATTTCGTTCAGGAGCCGCCGCGCGGGGTGGCCGCGCTTGTTAAAAAACGAATCATCCACGAGCGCCACTTTCAGAACCGGGATCTGAAGCCGGCCAATGAGGGCTTTCATGGGCTCAGCCAGATTGCTGTCGTCCAGGATGAAGTCGAACAGCAGTTTGACTAGATTGATGGTCTCCATCTGGGTCCGGGACAGTGCGCGCTCCCCGTGCTGCTCATTGAGCACCTCGAGCAGTCGGCCGGTGAGATCCGTGTTCAGGTTCCTGACGGACGCTACGGAACGGTCCCGGGGCTCGCTGGCGCTGCCCTGCAACAGGGTCAGGGCACCCAGCAGATCGCTGCTGGCCACATAGATATTGACCTGGGTGCTTCCCTGCTCTTGCTGACGGTCGCCACCGGGTTCCTCGGCGGGCGCTTCCGTGCGGGAGGGTGCGGCTTCGGCCTCCGGTTTCTGATGCTGGAGCGAGGGCAGAACATTGTTCTCGATCAGTACCTCGTTGAGGCTGTCGTAAACCTCGGGAAGTTGGCTGACCACATACTGTTCGAACAGCTTGAACAGCACCAGGCGCGCCTTGACCTCCGCATCGAGCCCCCGGACCGCGCGCGCAAAGGCCGCGCAGATCAGCTCGGGGCCGAGCGGGTTGGTTTTCTGGTAAACCTTGTTGGGAACCAGACTGTCGAGGCGCAGGGAGAGATACTGAAGACTTTCACCACAATTTTTATTGGCCTTGGCCACCATGGACTCGATGGCCACGAGCTCTTCCAACTCCTCGTCGCCCACCAGCGAAAGGCCGCTCCCGCTGGCGCTCGCCGAGGCGTAGGGCTCCCCTTGTTCCGGGGCGGGCGGGTTCCCCACCAGGTTGAGGAAGCCCTCATCGATACTGCGGGCAAACTTCGCCTCCATATCGCGGCGGCGAATCCGCACTTCGCGCATGGATTCGAAATACAGGTTCTGATCGTGGTTGCTGGTGGCCTTGTCCGCAAGCGCGAACAGGGCATCATCCGCGTTATCGAACAGGGTGCGCAGCAGCTTCGAGAACAGGTGAGCGCCGCGTTCCCGCGTCGCGTGAACGGGTGCTGGTAAGCGCGCAACCAGCGCGCGGTCGCTGGCCGTAGAGGCATCGGTCCCGGTTATGGAGACGACTTTCGCACCAGGATTTTTGGTGTCGGAGGACATAAGGACAACTCTCCCGGTTCATATCCCGATCGGTGTGGGGGCGGTGATGCGCACCCGGCAACTCTCGCTCGCCCGGGCGTTCGAATCAGGTCGTCCGGCTCTCGCGCATCACCCGCAGGTAACTATGCCTGACCCGGATGACGGCTGTTTGACAGATCTGGGTCCAGTCCGGCGGATCAAAAAGCAGTTGTGCCGGAGCAAGTCCTCGCAGACCGACTTCCGGCAGCCTGCTATGATGGCAGGATCGTGCTTTTACTGGAGTTGGAGTATATATCGCGACTGCCGGCTGACTCAGAGACAAATAGCCAGTTCGAGAAACCATTCACACAGTGGTAATAAGACCGCCGGCCCTTTTATTACTAAAACGAAGCGACCCGCAAGTTCTGACTCCAAAAGTAAATTAAACCCATTTTTCCGTCGAGTTTGCCAAGATGCCCTCAGATTCCTCCCCTTCCCACGCGCGGCTCGGTAGGCACATGCTGTTCATCGGTTGGGCCGTTGGGCTGGCGCTGCTCGTTCTCGCCTTCGGGAACTGGGAAGAGCGTCAGTTCAATCCCAACAGCAACCTCCAGGGCCAGACCCTGGAGGGGGCCCGGGAGGTGACCCTGCAGGGCAACCGCTTTCACCACTACGTGGCCACCGGCGAGATCAACGGTCGCAAGGTCACCTTCCTGCTGGACACCGGGGCCACGGACGTGGTGGTGCCCGCGGGCCTTGCGGAGGACCTGGGCCTGCAACCGGGCGCCCGGGCCTACGCCCAGACCGCCAACGGCACCGTGGAGATCCGCCGCACCATGATCCGCGAACTCACCCTGGGACCCATTCGCTTTGAAGACGTGCGGGCCAGCATCAATCCGGGCATGTCCGGCAAGGAAATACTGCTGGGCATGAGTGCCCTGCGCCAGGTGGAGCTGATCCAGAAAGGCACCGAGCTGACCCTGCGCCAGTACGCACCGTGAACAGCTAAGGCAAAACTGCTATGATCCACGGCCTCTTTCAGCCCCGACCACCATCGAATCCATGACCGATTTTTCCAAGCTCCTTCCCGACCTCGAAGCCGACATCAGCCGCAGCGTGCGCATCGCCCTGGAAGAAGACATCGGCGATGGCGACATCACCGCCCGCCTGATCCCCGCCGAACAACAAGCAGAAGCCACCGTCCTCACCCGCGAGGACTGCGTTGTCTGCGGCACGCCCTGGGTCGATGAGGTCTTCCGACAACTGGACCCGGACGTAAGTATTCAATGGATGGTCAAGGACGGCGACCGCATTGCGGCCAATACCACCCTCTGCACACTCAAGGGCAAGAGCCGCAGCCTGCTCACCGGCGAGCGCACCGCCCTCAACTTCCTCCAGCTCCTCTCGGGCACCGCCACCACCGCCCGCCAGTTTGCGGACCTGGTCAAGGACTCCGCCATCAAAATCCTGGATACCCGCAAAACCATCCCGGGCCTGCGCACCGCCCAGAAATACGCCGTGCGCTGCGGTGGCTGCCACAACCACCGTATCGGACTGTTCGACGCCTTCCTGATCAAGGAAAACCACATCGCCGCGTGCGGCGGCATCAAACAGGCGGTGGAGGAAGCCCGGCGGCAACAGCCCGGCAAGACCGTGGAAGTGGAAGTGGAGAACGTGGAGGAACTGGTCCAAGCGCTGGAGGCGCAGGCGGATGTGATTATGTTGGATAATTTCTCGGGCGAAATGCTGACCCAGGCGGTCCGTTTACGCTCCGAGTTGCACAGCGCCTCTCAGTATGAGGTATCGGGAAATCTTGAAGCCTCCGCTCTCAGTCATCTCGCGGGAATGGCCGTGGATTACGCCTCGTCGGGCGCCCTCACAAAGCATCTGCGGGCAATCGACCTTTCGATGCGGATTGGTTAGGAGCCATCCGCGCTCTGCGGCTCCGCTCCCCGAAATGGCACCCTGCCGTCAATCCAGAAACGGGGTTTCTTTCTCTCCCAATCGACGAGATTGTATTCGACCATTTGGGAGTGATATTCGAGCACAGCGTACCATGTGCCCGTCAAAAGCGCGGCGACCACAACGCCTGCCATTCCTTTTTTCCAGAATGAAGCATTACCCAAACAGGACGTATTATTGACGAGAGCAGGCCGCCACACCACGGCCAGGAACAAAGCCAGAATCCAGAGACCGAGAAACATCGACCAAGGCAGGATGAATATCCCCGATACCTGGGAATGAATAAGCGCTGCAACCACAGAAGCAGTGAGACCCGTTATTCGCAGACCTCGCTCGGTCGGCCCCTCGTCCACAACGGAACGCCGCAGTTTGAGCCATTGCCGAACCGTCGCTCCCACAATCAACAGCAGTCCGAGTATGGACAACCACCCCCACTCGGAGGCCCACACCCACAGCATGCTATGTGGTGCCGCAACCGTTGAGTCTTCCGTGGGCCAGCCAAGCGGGCCAACCCCAAGCGGGAAGTTCTGCAGGCTGAGTTCCCACGCACGGGCCCACAGCCCGAGACGACCACTGCTCGTAGTGTGAAAATCTCTCCCTTTCGCCGCAGCATCAAACAGCCAATCAGGGACGGCGTAACTCAAAAGGAGCCACAACAGCACTCCCACTGCCACGATTCTGAGCATTTCCCTAAACAACACCCGACCGCTTGCCCCCAGGACAATTGCGACAAATATCATCGCCGTTGAGAGGGAAACAAGGCTACCACGACCCATACTCAGCATCAGCACCCAGATCCAAACTCCAGCTGCGGCCCTCAGGGCCCACAGGGTAGCTGGTGAGGCGCCTTTATCAGACAGCCACAACAGAAGGACCGGAAAAAGCGGCAAACTCCAGGTAGCCAAATGACTCCAGAATCGTCGGTGCGGAAATCCAATTGGCAGATGAATGTGTAACGCACCCCCACCGTCGGCAAGGAACCAGCCATACGTAAGCAAGGTCAGCAGCGCGTAGACGCTAACCCCGATTCCAATTGCTACCACTAAAAAATTGGAATAACGAATCCATTCGTCTTCTGGGTGTGCAAAAAACATCGAAGCAAGAAGCCAAGCGGCCGTGAAGTACACGAGGTATTGCAAGACTTCGGCAAGCGTTGCCGAGGACACATCAGAGCTCAGGAGTGAAGCCAATCCAGCGCCAATGAAGATCGAGAATCCCATCAATACAACGAGTGGGGGCCGGTACACCACCCAAAAGCAGGAAATCAGGACAACTGAACACACGATCATCAGAAAAAACCGGGCCCGATCATAGCTGCCCATCATTTGACCACTGTCGCCGACTAAAGCAACGACAATGAGAGCCACTACCGAAAGTGGAACCAGACTCCGTGCCGCTGTAGCGAGATTATTTTTAGCCAGAATCACTGCGAGGCGCTTCCATGCTTAGTCATGCCGCCCACTCTGGCCCGATAGATATTGCTCAACAGACTTTTTCTCTGCTCTCCCGTCAAAGCAGTACCACTTGATAAAATCACCAGTACTCCGCCATTCTCGTCAACCATTAGCAGTGACTCAGCCCCCGGAAGCAAACCCTTCTGAAGATAGACTCGTGTGCCCCCCCTCTCGGAATAGGGATACAGTGCAAAGCCGAAGCAATCCTCGTGACGATCTCTGCCACAGTTTTGGGGCACCTGTGCCGACAACAGATTCAACCTATCGCGAGAAAGCATTCTTTTTACCGACACGGCAAGAGCGGCAGCACTGCCGGACAAGGACGCCACAGGAGCCAGTGCCTCGAAATCAAAGAACCTGTGGTACGTTTCGCCATAAAAGTCGTCATTGCGAAAATCATAATGCACTTCGTCGGGCATGTAAGGTCCGTGTACGAATTGGATTCCTGATTCGTCATCCAAATAGTGTTTCCGAATATGGTCCTGGTAGGTGCTTCCCGTTACGCCTTCGATTACCTGGCCAAGTAAACAATAGCCTCGATTCGAGTAGCTGTGTCGCTCGCCCGGAGCAAAGTCGAGGGTGAATTTCGCCAACACCTGAAGATCGTAGGGACACCAGGGCTTTTGACCGTGAGCGAACATTACATCGAGCGTCTGAAAACGATCGAACCCCGCCTGATGACGCAGCAATTGCTCGATCGTAATGCTTGCAACACGAGGATCCTTCAAGGGTGAAAGATCAGGGATAAACTCAATTAACTTACTGTCCAGTTGGAGTTTTCCCTCCGACACCAGTTGCAGCACTGCATCCGCCGTGAAGATCTTGGTCAGGCTCGCGTAGCGGAATCGGGTGTACTGATCCACCCTCGGCGAAAGAACCGGGACGTTCTTCCACCCGTTTTCACAATGGTGCAGGCGCCCCCCAGAGGTCATGAATACCAGCTGGTTCGAGAGAGAACCACCCTTCCGAGTGATCTTTTCCAGTACCACCTCCATCCACTCTGGCGCTTCGGCACTGCACCGCCCGCTCATTACGCTAAGTTGTGCCTCGACGGGATATATCGCTCGAAAGATGGCGAGCCGGTCGGCAATCCAGAAGTGGGCACCCGTTGCCACGAGGGACACCAGCCCCACGACAATCGTGATATCCACCAAACGCCTTTTCATTCTTAGAGTCTGCCGTAGTTTCGCGTGCACCTTACCCAAAAAAAATGCCCCCGTTCGGGGGCATTTTCGATCGCATGCTGCCTATCTTAGGTGCTGCTTACGTCACAACCTGTCGGAGCGTAATTTGCGTCGACGTTAGTCGTACAGGTCCACGCACCATAGAAATCACGTGACCATTTGAGGTATTTTTCTTGAATCACGCCCGAAGCTCCGTTGCCGAAGGCCGCATTCATTTCAATGGTGTTGCTGCCCGCGGTGGCGGCTGCATTGATAAACGCCGTGAAGCCTGGGATTGGCGTATCTGACTGATCGTTAATCGCTACCAGGTTAGATCCACCCAGCAGGCTGCTTCCGCTGAAACCCCAGTTGCATTGGGTTTCGTCGTCGCCTTCGTTGAAGCAAAGCTCGGCTGCAGTTCGCAGTGCGCCGATTTCGCCCATGACCCGGCTAACCTGAGATTTGGTTACATAGTTCTGATACTGAGGAATCGCCACAGCGGCCAGAATACCGATGATAGCGACTACGATCATCAGTTCGATGAGCGTGAAGCCCTGTTGTTTTGCTTTCATAGTGAACTCCGATAGCAGATATTTGGATAACTTTGTTTGGGTAGAACCCGGCCCGATGCTGCAACACGCATCCGGACACTGACATGCCGCGAGCAACTTCCGGGCCAAGCTCAGCCTTGGCCGTTCGGACGCCGCTTGAAGCGGCCTTCCACCTTCCTCACCGACCAAATCGCTGACAAAATACGTCACATTCCTTCGGTTTTCGTCTCGTCGGCTTGCGATAAACCGCCAGAACCGAACCTTGCGCTCAACACTCACATCGATTGACTAAAGCCTTTGATTTACATAGTGTTAGGCAATCTACCTGTTATCGACTATAAGAATAGCCGGCCACCCTGAGATCCAACGCCCATGAATGCCAAATCCCCCGTGATTAGCGGCCTCGCCCGACGGCTGATTAATGACGGCATCATCGACGAACAAACCGCGCAGAGTACGCTGGCTCAATCTGCACGGAGCAAAACGCCCTTTGCGATTCAACTCGTAAACGACGCAAAGGTGGACAGTCTCGCCGTGGCCGCCGCGGCCAGCGATGAATTCGGCACCCCACTGCTGGAACTGGCGGCCTTCAGTCCCGAGCACATTCCCTCGGACCTGATCGACCAGAAGCTGGTTCAGAAGCATCACGTGCTGCCGCTTTACAAGCGGGGCAACCGGGTGTTTATCGCCGTGTCCGACCCTACCAACCTGCACGCCTTCGACGAGATCAAGTTCAATACCGGCAAAAACGTCGAACCCATTGTCGTGGAGCCGGACAAGCTGGCCCAGGCCATCGAGGCCTACCTGAATCGCCAGGAAGAATCCATCGGCGATGCCCTGGGCGGGCTGGATGACGAGACGCTGGACAACCTGGATGTTGAAGGAGGAGCCCAGGATCCGGCAGAGGTGGACGATGAAGACGTGGAGGCGGACGAGGCGCCCATCGTCAAGTTCATCAACAAGGTGCTGCTGGACGCAATTCGCGGCGGGGCCTCGGACATTCACTTCGAACCCTACGAAAAAACCTACCGGGTTCGCTTCCGCACCGACGGCATCCTCAAGGAAATGGCCCGACCGCCGATCAACTTGGCCGGCCGCCTGGCCGCGCGCCTGAAAGTGATGTCCCAGATGGACATCTCTGAACGCAGGGTGCCCCAGGACGGGCGGATCAAAATGAAGATATCCCGATCCCGGGCCATCGACTTCCGGGTGAACACCCTGCCCACCCTGTTCGGGGAGAAGATCGTACTGCGTATCCTGGACCCCAGCTCCGCCAAGCTCGGCATCGATGCTCTTGGCTACGAGGAAGACCAGAAGCAGCTCTATCTGGATGCGCTGAACCAGCCCCAGGGCATGATCCTGGTCACGGGCCCGACCGGGAGTGGTAAGACGGTGTCCCTCTATACCGGTCTGAATATTCTCAATACGCCGGAACGGAACATCTCCACGGCGGAAGACCCGGTGGAGATCAACCTGGAAGGCATTAACCAGGTTCAGATGAACACCCGGGTTGGCCTTACGTTTGCCGAGGCCCTGCGCTCCTTCCTGCGTCAGGACCCGGACATCGTGATGGTGGGGGAGATCCGGGATCTGGAAACGGCGGAGATCGCCATCAAGGCGGCCCAGACGGGTCACCTTGTGCTTTCCACCCTGCACACCAACAGTGCGCCCGAGACGCTCACCCGTCTGCTGAACATGGGAGTCCCCGCCTTCAACGTAGCTACCACCGTGAGTGTGATTATCGCCCAGCGATTGGCCCGGCGCCTGTGCGGGAACTGTAAAAAACCCGCCAAGGATATCCCCGATCACATCCTCACCCAGGAGGGCTTCGATGAGATCGGCATCGAACGCAAGGACCTCACTCTCTTCCACCCGGCGGGCTGCTCCCAGTGCACCAACGGCTACAAGGGCCGGGTGGGCGTCTATGAAGTGGTTCGCATCACGCCCAAGATCGCCAGCCTTATAATGGAAGGGGGTAATTCCCTGCAGATTGCTAAACTTGCAAACGAAGAAGGCTTTCGGAACCTGCGAGTCTCGGCTCTGCGTAAGGCGGCAACAGGTTTAACGAGCCTCGAAGAGGCGAATCGGGTAACGAAGGACTAGAACAATGGCAACAGTAGCCGCAAGCAAATCCGACGTTTTCATCTACAAGGGAGTGGACAAGAAGGGAAACAAGGTCGAAGGTGAAATGAAGGGCCAGAGCTCGGCTCTGGTACGCGCCCAGCTGATGAAGCAGGGCATCCGCGCCAAAGGTGTGCGCAAGAAGCCCAAGCCGCTTTTTGGGGGAGCGTCCAAAAAAGCCATTAAACCCATGGACATCGCCATGTTCACACGGCAGATGGCGACCATGATGAAGGCTGGTGTGCCGCTCGTACAAAGCTTTGAGATCGTAGCGGACGGTCTGGAAAACCCCAGTCTGAAGGAGCTTCTTCTGTCCATACGCGAGGACGTGGCAGCGGGCAGTGGGTTTGCTCCGAGCCTGCGCAAACATCCCAAGTATTTTGATGATCTGTTCTGTAATCTGATCGAATCCGGAGAGCAATCGGGCGCTCTCGAAACCATGCTCGATCGGGTTGCTACCTACAAGGAAAAATCCGAAGCGCTCAAGGCCAAAATAAAGAAGGCCATGACCTACCCGATCGCAGTCGTTGTTGTTGCCGTTGTGGTCACTGGCATCCTGTTGGTCAAGGTTGTTCCTACCTTTGCCGAAACCTTTGCGGGTTTTGGGGCCGATCTTCCCGCATTTACGCTTTTCGTTCTAAGCATATCCGAGTTCGTCCAGGAATGGTGGTTCATAGGACTGGCGGGCGCGATAGCCTTATTCTTTCTATTCAAAGAAGCCCGGCAACGTTCCAAAGCGTTCGCGACGGGAGTGGATCGCTTGTCACTCAAAATGCCCATCATTGGCGACATCATCTACCAGTCCATTATGGCCCGCTTCGGACGAACGCTTTCAACCACCTTCGCCGCGGGCGTACCGCTTATTGACGCGCTTACCTCGGTGGCAGGCGCAACAGGCAATCGCATCTATGAATCCGCGATCCTGCGTATTCGAGAAGAGGTGTCCACGGGTATTCAGCTCAACCAGTCACTCCGCGGGTCTGGCCTGTTCCCGGCCCTGCTGGTCCAGATGACCGCCATCGGTGAGGAATCCGGAGCTCTGGATGAAATGCTCGATAAAGTGGCCTCCTTCTATGAGGAGGCCGTAGATAATATGGTGGACAACCTCACCGCCATGCTCGAACCCATGATCATGGCCGTACTCGGCATCCTGATCGGCGGTCTCATGGTGGCCATGTACATGCCCATCTTCCAACTTGGCTCGGTGATCTGATCCATGGAATCACAATTGAGCCAGTTGCCCCTCGGGCTGATCGTCGCGTTTTTCGGAATTCTCGGCCTGGTGATCGGCAGCTTCCTGAATGTTGTTATTCTCCGCGTGCCCAAAATGATGACCAACTCCTGGCGCGCGGACTGCTGCGATCTGCTGGAAATGGACACACCAACCGGCGGTGAAGAGCCATTCAATCTTTTTGTGCCCGCCTCCCACTGTCCGGCCTGTGGACACAAGATCCGCGCCTGGCAAAACATCCCTCTGTTGAGCTACATCTTCCTGCGGGGGCGCTGCGCCAACTGCCAGGCGCGCATTTCCCCTCGCTACCCGCTGGTGGAACTGGTTACGGGCCTGCTTTCGGCCGGGGTAATTTTCCATTTTGGGCCCACGGAACAGGGGCTTTTTGCGCTGTTGCTGCTGTGGGGTCTGATCGCGCTCACGGTCATTGACATCGACACCCAGCTTCTGCCAGACAACATTACCCTGCCCCTCCTGTGGCTGGGCTTGATCGTTAACAGTGCGGGCATGTTTGTTCCGCTCCAGGACGCCGTCTATGGCGCGGTGGCCGGTTATCTGGTGCTCTGGTCTGTGTTCTGGGTATTCAAGCTGCTCACGGGCAAGGAAGGCATGGGCTACGGGGATTTCAAGCTGCTGGCGGCCCTGGGGGCGTGGATGGGCTGGCAGTCCCTGCCGGCGGTGATTCTGCTGTCCTCCTTCGTGGGGGCCGTGATCGGCGTCGCCGGCATTCTCATTCAGGGCCGGGACAAGAACATCCCCATTCCCTTCGGGCCCTATCTGGCCATTGCCGGATTGATCACCTTGCTTTGGGGTGAGCAACTGGGTCAGTATTACCTGCAACTCGCGAACCTGCAGTAATCCCTGATAGCTCTTCCAGAGCGGGAAAGCCCATGTATGTAGTCGGTCTGACGGGCGGCATCGGCAGTGGCAAATCCGCTGTGTCCGCCCTCTTCGAGTCCCACGGCATCACTGTTGTTGATGCGGACATCGCCTCCCGCCTGGTGGTGGAAAAGGGACAGCCGGCCCTGGAGAAAATCGCCGAGCATTTCGGCCCGGACATTCTGCAGCAGGACGGCAGTCTCAACCGGGCGGCTTTGCGCAAGAAGATCTTTGATGATGCGGGAGAGCGGGGCTGGCTGGAGCGCCTGCTCCATCCGCTGATCTACCGGGAAATCCAACGTCAGCTCGCCGCGGCGAGCAGCCCCTATGCCATGCTGGTCTCGCCGCTGCTGGTGGAAACCGGACAGAACCGCCTGACCCAGCGGATTCTGGTGGTAGACGTGCCCGAGGAACTGCAACTCGAGCGAGCAATGGCCCGGGATGCCAGCAGCGAGGAGCAGATTCGCGCAATCATGGCAGCCCAGGCCAGTCGGGATCAGCGCCTCAAGTACGCGGACGACGTCATTGTTAACGACAATACCCTCGAGCAACTGGCCGAAGAAGTAAAAGCGCTCCACGAGGATTATCTTTCACGGGCTGCCGGTGCTTGACGCGAACCGTGGGCAGGCCTTTGGAAACTCCTTTTCGACTCGAACTCTTTTCCACTTGAAATAGGGCGCTCATTCGGGCACATTCCCGCCTTGCTCCGAACTCCTCGCCTGCATCGCCGTGGCCTGGTGTTCGATCGCGTACTCCACGCGCAACCACTTCAACCTGAACAGCCGCACTATGCCCGAGCCACTCGAACTTGAATGTCCCCAGTGCAAGGCACCGGTCCTCTGGACCGAGGACTTCCCCTACCGCCCGTTCTGCTCCAAACGCTGTCAGATGATTGATTTTGGCGAGTGGGCGGAAGAAAAGCACCGGATACCCGGCGACAAGGACGTGGACAGCAGCTCCTCCGCCGACGAAGAAGAGTTCTAAATCGCTCAGCCCCAGAACGCGCGGATTGCGGCTACTCCCTGGGCGCCGGCTTCTTTTGCACGGGATAGATTATCCATCCCGAGCCCCCCAAGTGCATAGATCGGGATGTTCACGGCCTCAACCAAAGCGGCGAAGCGCTCCCAGCCGAGGGGCGGCTGATTCGGATGCGTCGCGGTCTGCGCCACCGGGGATAACAGCGCGTAATCCAGATCCAGCTGTTCCGCACGCAGCAACTCCTCCTCCGTATGGCAAGAGGCCCCGCAGAGCTGGCCAGGCGCTGTGGGGCGCCCATCGCAGGCCATCAAACCCTGAGCGGTCAGGTGCAGCCCCTGGGCCTCCTGCTCGTCTCCAATGGCCTGATGCAGGATTACTCTGGCCCCGTAGGCCGTACACATCTGCAGGGCCCCTTCCACCAACTTCGCCCGCTCTTCGGGTGCCAGCCGGTTCATCCCTTCCGCGGGCCTGAGCAGCACCAGCCGAATACCCTTTTCCAGCGCCTGTTCCAGCCGCATTAAAAACTCGTCACGGTCCCCAAGAGCGCCGCTGATGAGCATGGCGTCCGGTAGGTTCAGGGCTTTCACGATGGTCCGGTTGGCCGCCGGCAAAGGATAGTCCCCGTGCGGGCCCAGCTCGCCGACATCCACCCACGCCAGCGGTTGGCCTTCGTTGCCGCGCGGAGCGCCGCTGAACCGGGTGACCTGCCTTACATCCAGCAACACGCTTTTATCCGGGTAGTGGTGACGGATCTGAATGAGAGGCTCACTGGACTCAATCCCGATCAGCAGTTCCTCGTGGAGTTCACGGGCCAGCGCGGTTTCGATGGATTCGCCCGGCTCGACCTTGCCGCCTGGAAACTCCCACAGGCCACCCTGGTGAACATCGTCCCGGCGTTTGGCGAGGAGCACCCGGCCATCCTCGTCCCGCACAACACCCACGGCCACATGGAGGTAGTCGGTCATGTCAGGTCCGGTACTCCGCGTTGATGCGGACGTATTCGTGGGAGAAATCCGTGGTCCAGAGAGTCTGTTCCGCGCTACCGCGCCCCAGGTCCACATTTATGGCGATGTCGCTCTGGTTCATCACCGCCTGGCCCTGCTCCTCCGAATAGGACTGTGCCCGGGTGCCCTGATCGACGATCAGCACATCCCCCAACCGGACGGACACCCGGGCGGGATCCAGCCCCTCCACACCCGCGTAGCCGATGGCGGCCACGATGCGGCCCCAGTTGGGGTCGGATGCGAAGAATGCCGTCTTCACCAGGGGCGACTGGGCGATGGCGTAACCCACCTTCCGGCATTCCTCTTCCGTCCCGCCGCCGGCTACATTGATCTCGATAAACTTCGTGGCGCCTTCGCCGTCGCGCACCATCATCTGCGCCAGTTCCACGAACACCTGCTCCACGGTATCAGCAAAGCTCTCATAGAGGCTGCCTTCCGCCGCGGCAATGGCCGGCACCCCGGCCTGACCGCTCGCCATCAGGATGCAGGCATCATTGGTGGAGGTATCCCCGTCAATCACAATGCGATTGAAGGACTTGCTCGTGGCCCGCCGCAGGACGGCATCCAGGACACCGGCATCAACGGCTGCATCCGTTGCCACGAAGCCCAGCATGGTGGCCATGTTGGGCTTGATCATCCCCGACCCTTTGGCGATGCCGGTTACCGTGACGGTCTCTCCTTCAAAGGCGAACTGCCGGCTCACAGCCTTGGGCACCGTATCGGTGGTCATGATGCTGCGCGCCGCGCGGATCCAGTTGTTGCCTTCCAGGCCCGCAAGGGCTTGAGGCAGGGCCTGCAACATCTTTTGCACCGGGAGCAACTCACCGATCACGCCCGTGGAGAAGGGCAGCACCTGCTCCACACTTACACCTTTCTCATCGGCGATCTGCTGGCAGATTCTTCGGGCATCTCTGAGCCCCTGCTCTCCGGTGCAGGCATTGGCATTACCCGCGTTGATCACCAGGTAACGCACGCAGTTTTCGCAGGCACGGAGGTGTTGCCGGGCGAGAGTTACTGGCGCTGCGCAGAAAGCGTTTTGAGTGAACACGCCGGCGGCTGTACTGCCTTCCGCCAACTCGATGACGAGGATATCGTCGCGGCCGACCCGTTTAATGGCAGCCCCGACGGTGCCCAGGTTGACGCCGGCAAGCGCCGGGATTTCATAAAGAGGGATTTCGCCTACGGTCATGGAGGTGAGTCTCTGGAGAATTGCAAACGATAATCAGCGAAAGTAGCGCCAGGGCCTGACGAGTTCAAGCGAAACAATGCGAAGCCCGCGCGCCGGGCGGCAATCAGCGCGCGGAACACATCTGATGAGTTGGGGCCGAGCCTGAGAGGCAGCGGCCCTATGTTGCCAATATTGGCGCCTTCAGCGCCCTGGCTTCAGAGTGCTTGCCGTCAGGACAGACGACCATGGCACTGCTTATACTTCTTGCCGGACCCACAGGGGCAGGGATCGTTGCGGCCCACTTTCTGCCCCTCGCGCACATAGGGAGTCTGCTGGGCTGCCGCTTGCTGAGGACGCTCGCCGCCCTCCTGCGCGGGCTCCGCCTCGCCCAGTCCGGCCGCTTCCGCGTGCTGGAGTTCCAGTTTCTGGCGCTCCAGCGCTTCGCGCTGCCGGCGCTCCATTTCTGCCACCTGTTCCTGGCTCATGGGTTCGATGCGGGCCAGAATGCGGATGGTCTCCTGCTGAATGCCATTGAGCATGGACTGAAACAGCTCGAAGGCCTCCCGCTTGTATTCCTGCTTGGGATTCTTCTGGGCGTAGGCGCGCAGACCGATGCCCTGACGCAGGTGGTCCATGTTGGCCAGATGCTCTTTCCAGCGGCTGTCCAGCACCTGCAGCATGACCTGCTTTTCGATGTCCCGGATGACGTCGCCGAAGCGCTCGCACTTCTCGTCGTAGGCCTTCTGGGCCGCATCGAGAATGCGCTCGCGCAGGGATTCCTCGTGCAGATTTTCATCTTCATCGAGCCACTTCTGCACCGGCAACTGCAAGTGAAACTCGGCGGCCAGGTGCTGTTCCAGGCCAGGAATGTCCCACTGCTCCTCGATACTCTGGGGTGGTACGAAGCCACTGATGGTGTCGTTGATTACATCCCGTCGGATTGCCGTGATTGCCTCGGCGATGTCCTCCGACTCCAGCAGGTCCTGCCTCTGTTGGTAGACCACCTGGCGCTGGTCGTTGGCCACGTCGTCGTACTCGAGCAACTGCTTGCGGATGTCGAAGTTGCGACCTTCCACCTTGCGCTGGGCGTTCTCGATGGTATTGGTGAGCATGCGGCTCTCGATGGCCTCGCCTTTTTCCATGCCCAGGCGCTGCATGAAGTTACGCATGGAGTCCGAGGCGAAGATCCGCATCAGGTTGTCTTCCATGGACAGGTAGAAGCGCGATACACCCGGATCCCCCTGACGACCGGCGCGTCCGCGGAACTGGTTGTCGATGCGGCGCGACTCGTTGCGTTCGGTACAGATGATGTGCAGACCGCCCGCTTCGATCACCGTGTCGTGGCGCTGCTGCCACTCGGCCTTGATCTGTTCTTTCTGCTCGGGAGTGGGCGATTCCACCTTGGCCACTTCCGCTTCCCAGTTGCCGCCGAGCATGATGTCCGTGCCGCGACCGGCCATGTTGGTGGCAATGGTCACTGTGCCCGGTCGCCCGGCCTGGGCGATGATTTCCGCTTCCTTCTCGTGAAACTTGGCGTTCAGCACCTGGTGCTCGATTTTTGCGGCCTTGAGCCGGCGGGACACTTCCTCGGAAGTCTCGATGGAGGCAACGCCCACCAGCACCGGCGCATTCTTCTCTTTCAGCGACTTGATGTCCTCGATGATGGCCGAGTACTTCTCTTCCATGGTGAGGTAGACCAGGTCGTTCAGATCGGTACGTGCCACCGGTTTGTTGGTGGGTATCACCACCACGTCCAAGCCGTAGATCTGGCGGAATTCAAAGGCCTCCGTGTCCGCAGTACCGGTCATGCCGGACAGCTTGTCATACAGGCGGAAGTAGTTCTGAAATGTAGTGGAAGCGAGGGTCTGGCTTTCGCTCTGGATGGCCACCCCTTCCTTTGCCTCGATGGCCTGATGCAGCCCCTCGGACAGGCGCCGGCCCGGCATGGTGCGGCCGGTGTGTTCATCGATCAGCACCACCTGATCGTTCTGAATGATGTAGTCCACATCCCGGTGAAAGAGAGCGTGGGCCCGCAAGGCCGAGTTAACGTGGTGTACCAGGCCGAGATTTGCGGGAGAGTAGAGGCTGTCGTCCTCCCCGAGCAGGCCCGCCTGGGTCAACAGGTCCTCAACCAACTGGTGCCCCACTTCCGTCATCTCCACCTGGCGGGTCTTCTCGTCCACCAGATAGTGACCCTCATCCTCCTCGCCCTCCTGTTTGCGGAGCTTGGGAATGAGAGTATTGATGCGCTTGTACAGTTCGGAACTGTCCTGGGCGGCGCCGGAGATTATAAGCGGGGTTCGGGCTTCATCGATGAGGATGGAGTCCACCTCATCCACGATGGCGTAGTTCAGGGGCCGCTGCACCTTGTCCTGCAGTCGCAGGGCCATATTGTCCCGCAGGTAATCAAAACCATACTCGTTGTTAGTGCCGTAGGTAATGTCTGCGTTGTAGGCGTCCCGCTTGGCCTGCGCCGGCTGCATGGACTGAATCACCCCGACCGTCATACCCATAAATCGATAGATGGGTCCCATCCATTCCGCATCCCGGCTCGCCAGATAGTCGTTCACCGTCACCAGGTGTACGCCCGTTCCCGGGATCGCGTTGAGATAGGCGGCCAGGGTGGAGACCAGGGTTTTACCCTCCCCGGTTTTCATCTCCGAGATCTTGCCTTCGTGCAGCACCATCCCACCAATCAACTGCACATCGAAATGACGTAGCCCCAGGGTGCGGCGGCTGGCTTCGCGGACGGCCGCGAAGGCCTCCGGCAGCAACTGGTCGAGGGTTTCCCCATCGGCAAAACGCTTGCGGAACTCTTCGGTTTTGGCGCTCAGTGCCGCATCATCGAGGGCCTGCATGGATTCTTCCAGCTGGTTGATGCGCGCAACAACCTTGCGCATGCGGCGCAGTTCTCGGTCATTTTTTGATCCGAAGATGGAGCGAAGTAATCTGCCTATCATGTGTCAATCCAATTGTTGTGCGGCCACCGATCAGTGCCAGATTCAAAAAATGTCGCACAATCTACTACAGGCGGTGGCTCGATTGCTACTTTTGGGGGGTGCGAGCACGAAGCTCGGACAAACGGAAGGTGCCGCGGGATTCCGCTCCCTGGCTCATTGTAATGGGTTCGTTTCCGGGGAAATAAACCCTGCCAGGGAAGGGAAGCAGCTTGAGGGGAAAATCAGCGTGAAGCGCGGTGAATATAGGTCGCAGGGTCGACGGTGCGACCGTTTTTGTACACTTCAAAGTGCACGTGCGGGCCGGTGGAACGGCCACTGGAGCCCATCTTGGCGATAACCTGGCCCTTCTGGACCACCTCGCCCACCTCTACCAGGTTCTCGTGGTTGTGGGCATAACGGGTGGAGAACCCACCGCCGTGATTGACTTCCACCATTTGGCCGTAGCCGTATCGCTCACCGGACCAGGTCACCACACCGGCTGCAACGGAAACCACTTCGGAGCCTTGCTTGCCCGCGAAGTCCACCCCCGCGTGCCAGGCGATATTGCCATTGAAGGGGTCCGTACGGCGGCCGTAGCGGGACGACATCCAGCCTTTGGTGATGGGGCGCCCGGCAATGAAAATGTCGCTCTGGATATTCTGCTTGGCCAGCAGGGCCTCAAGGGTTTCGAGCTGCAGTTCGCGATCCTCGATCTGATCGCCCAGTTGCTGGATCATCTGCAGGAAGTCGGGGGCCTGATAGGCCTCACCCATGGCAACGGATTCCGGGCCACCCACTGCCGGCGGCTGGCTGAAGTCGAATTCGCCCTGGTCGAGTTTGGCGATGGTCGTCAGGCGTTCACCAAGCGCGTCGAGCCGGAGCAGGCGTGCCTGGAGCTCCGCGACGCGCAGCGTCAAGGCACCGAGCCGCTCTTCCGCCTGGCGGCGCGCTTCGGCGATCTGCGCTTTTTGCTCCTCGAGCGCCTGGTTCCACATACGGGTGGACTGTTCGGAAAAGAGCTCTCCATCGTGCCGCTCCTGCTGGATCGCCACCATGTATCCGAGGGCCGTCAGAGAGCCGATAAAACAAAGGGAAACCAGGCCGCGAGTCCAGCCACCGAGGGTGAAGCTACGGGTGCGCCCGTTGCGTTTGCTGACCAGAATAACTTTCATGTGTGTGTTGCCAGCGCCCTTCGACAGACCATGTGCCAAACCCCTACATCGTGTGGCGAGCCCAACAGTTTACGCTGGCTCAGCTATACCTCAAGTAAATTTCATTGGCCGACAGTGACTTAGGCGCTATTTTTTATCGGTTGGGATTTTTGCGTGCCGCATTTCTGTGCTTCCGCCGCGGGAAGCAGGCGTCAAGCGTCACTCCAGCTCAAGCACAGGAAAATATGGCATAGAAAACAACGGATTGCCAATGGCTTTTTGAGCGGAACCTCAACTTTTTTGATGGGCGGCACCACGAGAGCCACGAGCAGTCGGCATTACCGATGCTCGTGCTCAAGATTAAGGCAGGTTAATCCAATCCCTTTGTGCGGACCGCAAAAAGGTCGAATCAGGCGAGTATGGGTTGCATGTAGGAGATCGGGGCAGTGGCCTCGTCTTCGAAAGTCACCACTTCCCAGGCGTCTTCCCGCGCAATCAGCTCGCGGAGAGAACGGTTGTTCAGGGCGTGACCCGACTTGTGGGCCTTGAACTCACCGATCAGGCTGTTGCCCAGCAGATAAAGGTCGCCAATTGCATCGAGTACCTTGTGCTTGACGAACTCGTCCTGGTACCGCAGGCCGTCTTCATTGAGGATGCGGTACTCATCCACCACGATTGCGTTATCCATACTGCCGCCCTTGGCAAGGCCCTTGGAGCGCAGGTATTCGAACTCGTGCATGAAACCGAAGGTTCGGGCACGACTCACCTCTTTAACAAAGGAGGTGCTGGAGAAATCCACCGCCGCTTCGGTCTGGCGATCGCGAAAGACCGGGTGATCGAAGTCGATGGAGAAGCTTACCTTGAAGCCGTCGAAGGGCAGGAACGCGGCCTGCTTATCGCCTTCTGTTACTGTAACCGGCTTTTTGATTCGAATGAATTTCTTCGGAGCATTCTGTTCAATGATGCCTGCTGATTGCAGCAGGAATACGAAGGGCCCCGCGGAGCCATCCATGATCGGAACTTCAGAAGCGTTGACCTCGACAATAACATTGTCGATACCCAGGCCCGCCATGGCCGATAACAGGTGCTCAACTGTGGAGACCTTGACGTCGCCCTTCATCAGTGAGGTGGAGAGCGTCGTGTCCCCCACATTTTCGGCTTTTGCTTCGATCTCCACGACCGGGTCCAGATCGACCCGGCGAAACAGAATACCCGTATCAACCGCTGCGGGTTTCAGCGTAAGAAGGACTTTCTGGCCTGTGTGCAAGCCAACACCGGTGGCCCGAATTTCATTCTTTAGTGTTCTTTGTTTGATCATCGATTAAAGTTTCACCAGTGGAGGCCGCGGAGGCGGCAATACTATCAGAAAAGATTGACCAGGAACAATGCTTAAGTATTAGGACGTACTTCCTAATACCCAGGCTTTATTGATACTGATGCTTTATATAGCCAAAGCGCGCCGGGCTGGCGACCCGGCGATGTGAAAATGTTACCAGCTTCACGCGGAGAAGCCCGTGTTGCAATCGACCCTTCCAGCACAGTGGGGATCCGTGCGCAACCCGCCCATCGATCGGTATGCCTTTTATAGCACCGGTCCGAAGGGCAGCGGCGGGAAGAGTCGATTATAGACCCTAATCCGCCTGGCGTCGGAGGAAAGCGGGGATATCCAGGTATTCCATCTCACTGTCGTCCAGGTGTGATTGCACCTTGGGCCGCGAAGATCCGGCCGCTGCCTTGGTGCGCAGCACGGTCGGGCGGTCCAGGCTGCTGTAGTCCGGCTGCCCGGTACGACGCTGGGTATTGTCCACGACCACCTTGGTGGAGCTCGGGGCCGCTTCCGACTTCTCATTACCCAGGCCAGTTGCCACCACGGTCACCCGCAGTTCATCGGTCAATTCGGGGTCGATCACCGTACCTACAACCACGGTGGCATCGCTGGAGGCAAACTCCTCCACGGTGTCACCCACTTCCGAAAACTCGCCCAGGGACAGATCCGGCCCCGCGGTAATGTTTACCAGGATTCCGCGGGCGCCCTGGAGGTTGATGTCCTCAAGGAGCGGGCTGTGGATGGCCGCCTCGGCCGCCTCGCGCGCGCGGTTCTCGCCAACCGCCCGGCCAGTGCCCATCATGGCCATGCCCATTTCCGACATCACCGTACGCACATCTGCGAAATCCACGTTGATCATGCCGGGGCGGATGATCAGATCGGCGATCCCCTGGACCGCACCCAGCAAGACGTTGTTGGCTGCCTTGAAAGCATCCAGCAGACTGGTCTGCTTGCCCAATACGGAGAGCAGCTTTTCATTGGGGATGGTGATCAGGGAGTCAACCCGGTCCTGAAGGTCGCGGATGCCTTCATCCGCCACCAGAGAACGCTTGCGGCCTTCGAAACTGAATGGCCGGGTAACCACCGCCACGGTGAGAATGCCAAGCTCGCGGGCCACCTCTGCCACCACCGGAGTACCGCCCGTACCGGTGCCGCCACCCATGCCGGCGGTAATGAAGACCATATCGGCTCCGTGAAGAACTTCGGCAATGCGCTCCCGGTCTTCCATCGCTGCCTGACGGCCGATTTCCGGGTTGGCGCCGGCGCCCAGTCCCTTCGTCATGTTGTTTCCGAGTTGCAGAACGGTGCGCGCGTTAATGTCCTTGAGTGCTTGCGCATCGGTGTTCGCACAGATGAACTCGACACCTTCCACGTCGTTGTCGATCATGTGCTTGACGGCGTTGCCACCGCCACCACCGATACCGATCACCTTGATCACTGCGTTTTGCGGCATGTTGTCAACGAGTTGAAACATAATGGATCCCCTTTTGTGAAGCGCGAAGTTTAATTTGTTCGTATTGATTTGCGAATTAAAAATTTCCCTGGTACCAGTTTCTGACTCTTCCCCAGAACGAGCCGCCGGCAGGACGATTGATCCGGCCTTCTCCGTTAGTTTGTTGTTGCAGCCCGTACATCAACAGGCCGACTCCTGTGGAGTAGATAGGGTTGTCGACAATGTCCTTCAGGCCTCGCACATTGGTGGGCGCGCCAAGGCGAACCGGCATATGAAAGATCTCTTCGGCGAGTTCCACCACCCCTTCCATCTTCGAGGTGCCTCCGGTCAGAACAATGCCTGCCGCAAGCAGATCCTCAAAACCGCTGCGACGCAGCTCGGCCTGCACCAGTGTGAACAGTTCGTCGTAGCGCGGCTCCACCACTTCCGCGAGGGCCTGGCGGGACAAGTCCCGGGGCGCGCGATCGCCAACGCTGGGCACCTTGATGGTCTCGTCGGCACCGGTTAGCTTCGCCAGTGCGCAGGCGTACTTGATCTTGATTTCTTCCGCGTGGGGCGTGGGCGTGCGCAGGGCCATGGCGATGTCGTTGGTAACCTGGTCGCCCGCGATGGGGATCACGCCCGTATGGCGAATGGCCCCCTCGGTGAACACCGCGATATCGGTGGTTCCGCCCCCGACGTCCACGACACACACTCCCAGTTCCTTCTCATCCTCTGTCAATACCGAGTAACTGGAAGCCAGTTGTTCCAGAATAATGTCGTCCACGTCCAGGCCGCACCGGCGAATGCACTTTTCGATGTTCTGGGCTGCATTCACCGCGCAGGTCACCAGATGCACTTTGGCCTCCAGGCGAACGCCTGACATGCCAAGTGGCTCCTTCACGCCTTCCTGTTCATCAATCAGGTACTCCTGAGGCAGGATGTGCAGCACCTTCTGATCCGCCGGGATCGCTACGGCCTGAGCTGCGTCGATCACTCGGTCGATATCCTGCGAGAACACTTCGCGATCCTTGATCGCCACGATTCCGTGAGAGTTGAGACTGCGGATATGGCTGCCCGCGATACCCGCGTAGACAGAATGAATCTGACACCCGGCCATCAACTCGGCCTCTTCAATGGCCCGCTGGATGGACTGGACAGTGGACTCAATATTGACGACCACCCCTTTTTTCAAACCCGTGGAGCGATTGGAGCCAATCCCCACCACTTCGATTCTTCCGTCGCTGGTAACTTCCCCAACAATGGCAACGACTTTGGATGTACCGATGTCCAAGCCAACGATCATTCGATTATCGTTTGAACCCGCCATTTGCTAGACCTCGCCTAATAATGCCCTGTTAGCAGCTCGCCGTGATTGACTGGCAACTGCTTATGCTTTCTTATCCGAATTTTCGACGGCCTGTTGCGTTGAATCCGCCGTTGCCGTCTTCCATTCCACTGCAAGCCCGTTCCCATATCGCAGGTCGATGCGGGCCACTTCATTCAACCTGCTGTGCAACTCGCGGTTGTACACCACCAGGAAGCGCTGAATCTTCTCCATGGTCTGATCGCGTCCAATGGTTATTTTCAGACCATTCGCCAAGACCAGATCCCAGCTCAGCAACTCATCACTGTAGAACTCGCGGATCTTCAATCCATGTGAGCCCAGCGTCTGAGCCAGCTTCTGGTAATTTTTCATCATCGTCCGCTCCTGACCCGCGGCACCTGTCAGCAACGGGAGGCCTGTGAGGTGCCCGTTCATCTCCACCGCAATGAATTCGCCACGGTGGTTGAGAAAACCCCGGTCTGCCCAGCGGGCAATCGGTTGTTCCTCCGTGATGGAGATGAACAACTCATCGGGCCAGCGACGGCTGACTGCTGCCTGGGCTATCCACGGGTTATCCTCCAGCTTCTCCTTGATGGCCGAAAGCGGCGACTGCAGGAAGCCGCCGACGATCATGGGAGTCACAATGTCCGAAATCTGCTGTTCACTGACGTAGGCAAATGTCCCTTCAACCCCGATATTATTGATGGGGCGGTCCGAGGCGCGCTCGACAAAATTCTTGCCGTAATAACCCGCGCATCCAATAGCGGCCAGCACACACAGGCCCGCACCGAGCTGGGCGAGACGGCGGGCAATGCGGCCCATTCCGCCTGAACGTCGCGCTGCCCTTCCCCGTACGGTGGCGCCGCGCCTTTTCGTCTTGTGCTCCGCCTGGGCCATGGAATCGTTCCCTTAACCTTTGCTCACAAGAATGTTCAAAACCAGGTCCTCAAAGGAGAGGCCAGCCGCCTTCGCCGCCATCGGGACCAGACTGTGGCTGGTCATGCCGGGCACGGTATTCGCCTCCAGCAGGTAGAAGTTGCCCGCGGCGTCGGCCATGACGTCCACGCGCCCCCAACCCTCGCAACCGATGCTTCGGTAGGCTTGGAGGGCCAGGTCTTTCAAATCCTGCTCCCGTTCCGGCGCCAGACCGCAGGGGCAGTGGTAACGGGTTTCGTCCGAGAGGTACTTCGCTTCGTAATCGTAAAAGACGTTGTCTGTTTCGAGGCGGATCGCGGGCAGCACCTGGTCACCAAGAATTGTGACCGTGTACTCCGGGCCCTGGATGAGGGCTTCCGCTATTACCGAAGTGTCATAAGTGCGAGCGGCCTCATAGGCGCGTTCCAGTTCTTCGCCGGACGTGACCCGGGACATTCCAATGCTCGAACCTTCGTGGGCCGGCTTGACCATAGCGGCCCCACCGAGCTCCCCAAGAATCTGTTGCCAATCAGTTTCATCTCGAAGAACTGCGAACTTCGGAGTCGGGAGTCCTGATCCCTGCCACAGGAGCTTGCTGCGGAGTTTGTCCATGGCCAAAGCGGAAGCCGCCATGGGACTGCCTGTAAACGGAATATCCATTGCACTCAGCAGCGCCTGCACCCTGCCGTCTTCGCCAGCGGCGCCGTGCAGAACGATGAACGCACGGTTCATTTGCGCGCCCTGAATCTGCTCCAGGGCGTTGCTGCCCAGATCGATTCCGAATGCGTCCACGTTAGCCCCCTTGAGGGCCTCCAGAACCGCAGCCCCGGATTGCAGGGAAACCTCACGCTCGGCGGAAACGCCACCGAAAAGAACGGCCACCCGCCCAAGCTCCCGGCGCAACTCTTCGCTGGCCGGAGCAACCGTCTTCATGTTTTCTCGTGTGCTCATGATGAGACCATCCAACCTATCGCAATTGACGCCGGGCCAGTTCAACAGCCAGCGCGTTGACGTTGCCGGCGCCCTGGGTGATCACAATGTCCCCCGGCTCTACAATGTCCTTGATGACTTCGGGCACCCCATCGATGCCCTCGACAAAAATGGGATCCACGTGGCCCCGGTTGCGAATACTGCGTGCGAGGTGACGACTGTCTGCCCCGGCCACCGGCTCTTCGCCCGCCGGGTACACTTCCAGAAGAATCAACACATCCACCCTTGAAAGCACGTCCACGAAATCTTCAAACAGATCCCGGGTACGAGAATAGCGGTGTGGCTGAAACACCATGACGAGCCTTCGCTCGGGCCAGCTCTTGCGGATCGCTTCGATGGTGACAGCCACTTCGCGAGGATGATGGCCGTAGTCGTCCACCAGCATCGCCGTTCCCTTCGCTCCCTGGGGATCGCCCACCGGATAGTCCCCGTAAACCTGGAAGCGGCGCCCCACCCCGAGAAAATTGGCCAACCCCTTTTGGATGGCTTCATCGCTCAAACCTTCATCGGTGGCAACCGCAATGGCAGCCGTGGCATTCAGAACGTTGTGATGTCCGGGCATATTGAGAGTGATGTCCAGCGGTGCCTTACCCTCCGGACGCGAGACCTTGAACCGTGTGCGTAACGCGTCCTGCTGTATATCACTCGCGCGAAAATCGCAGCCTTCGGAGAAGCCGTAGGTAAGTACCGGTCGGCCCACCTGATCAACGATCTCTGCAATAACCGGATCATCTCCGCACAGCACGGCAAGGCCATAGAACGGCAGGTTGTGCAGGAAGCTGACGAAGGTGCTCTTGAGTTTTGCAAAGTCGCCTTCGTAGGTATCCATGTGGTCCGAGTCAATGTTGGTGACCACAGCGACCATTGGCTGCAAATGCAGAAAGGATGCGTCGCTTTCATCGGCTTCGGCGATCAGGTAGCGGCTGGTGCCCAGTTTTGCATTGCTGCCGGCGCTATTGAGCAGACCGCCGATCACGAAGGTCGGGTCCTTGTCTGCTGTGGCGAAAATGCTGGCGATCAGGCTGGTGGTTGTGGTTTTCCCGTGGGTGCCTGCGACCGCAATGCCATGACGGTAGCGCATCAGCTCAGCCAGCATCTCTGCTCTGCGAACGATTGGAATCCGCGCCTCGCGGGCGGCCATGATCTCCGGGTTGCTCTCGTCAACGGCGGAGGAGTTCACGACCACGTCCACGCCGCTGACGTTCTCGACCCGGTGGCCGATGAGGATGGTCAGCCCCATCTCCTGAAGGCGCAAGGTTGTGGTGGATTCTCTGAGGTCGGAGCCAGATATTTCGTAGCCCTGGTTATGCAGAACTTCCGCAATGCCGCTCATGCCCGCACCGCCGATGCCAATGAAGTGAATACGGCGGATGCGTCGCATCTCGGGGATCTCGCTCGCAACCGGCGATTTGTTCGGTTCAGCCATTGGCGGCCTCCATACAGATTCGGGCCACTCGGGTGGCGGCTTCAGGGTGCGCGAGCTTGCGCGCGTTGACCGCCATCTCAAGCAGGTGCTCGGGCGATGCGAGCAATTTTTTCAACTCCGCGCTGAGGCGCTCGGCGTCCATGTCGCGCTCTTGCATCAACACGGCAGCCTGGTTATCCACCAACCAGCGGGCGTTCAGGGTCTGATGATCATCGATCGCATAGGGGTAGGGCACAAAGAAAGCAGCGATCCCCGCCGCCGTGATCTCTGAAACGGTCAAAGCCCCTGCCCTGCACAGAACCAGGTCCGCCCAGCCATAGGCCTCCGCCATGTTTTCGATGAAAGGTTCTACTCTCCCCTCGAGGTTTGCGTCCGCATACCCATCCAGTGTTACCTGCAGGTGCCTGGGGCCGGTCTGGTGCCAGACATCAGGGCGATCCTCAGCGTCCATGTCCGCCAGAACCTGCGGTAAAAGTTGATTCAGTTTCAGTGCGCCCAGGCTGCCGCCCAGAACCAGCAGACGACGTCGACCCGTGTGCCCCGCGAGGCGCTGCTGGGGCTCCGGCAGAGCACTGATGTCCTTGCGCACCGGGTTTCCTACCTGCTCCGCGGCGGGTAGTTTTACCGGAAAAGCCGCGAGACGCCGCTGTGCAATCTTCGCAAGCCACCGGTTGGTGGTTCCCGCAACGGCGTTCTGCTCATGGATCACCAGGGGTATGCCGGCCAGCCTGGCCGCAAGTCCGCCCGGACCCGACGCAAAACCACCAAGCCCCAGGACCACATCGGGCTTGAATGTACGGATGACTCCCAGGGCCTGCCAGACCGCGGTGCTTAGTTTTACCGGCAGACTGAACCACGCTTTCGGGCCCTTGCCGCGCAAACCTGCGATGCTGAGGTAGTGCAGTTTTATGTTCGCCTTTGGCACCAGGTCGGCCTCGATACCGCGCGCAGTGCCCAGCCATTCGACCGCAACACCCTGAGCCATCAGCTCCGATGCAACGGCCAGCGCGGGAAACACATGCCCCCCGGTTCCGCCCGCCATGATCAACACTCGTTCAGCGGCCACGTTGCGCCCTCCCCTTTCTGGGCGGCCGGGATGAAACCGGTTGCGACAACTCCCAATCCAGACGCAACACAATCCCGATCAGCATGCAGCTGATGATGAGACTGCTGCCGCCGTAGCTCACAAAAGGCAGGGTCAGCCCCTTGGTCGGCAGCAAACCTGAAGCAACTCCCATGTTGATGAAGGCCTGACCTGCAAACAGAATCCCGATCCCGAACGCGGCGAGACCGGCGAAGTGGTTGTCGTGACGAATGGCTCGCTGTCCGATCAGAAAGATTCTCCACACCAGTGCCCCAAAGAGCACAATCAGAACCGCGGCGCCCAGCAGACCGAATTCTTCGGCCACGATCGCGAAAATAAAGTCCGTGTGGGCATCGGGCAGGTAGAAAAGTTTCTGTACGCTGCGGCCCAGGCCCACGCCAAACCATTCGCCCTGACCGAACGCAATCAGTGACTGGGTGAGCTGATAGCCACTGTCGAACTGGTCCGCCCACGGGTCGAGGAAGGTCACGAGACGTTCCATCCGGTACGGAGAGAAAATCGCGGCCATACTCAGGAGCCCCGTGCCCAATGCCACGAGCCCCAGAAAGTGCCACAACTTCATGCCTGCGATGAACATCATCGCGAAGATGGTTCCCGCCAGTACAACCGAACCACCGAAGTCGGGTTCCAGCAACAGCAGCCCCACGACCAATCCGACAATCAGAAGCGGTTTAATGACGCCTTTCAACGTGGACTTCAATTCGTGATGACGGCGGGCGAGATAACTCGCAAAGAACATAACCATCAGCAGCTTCGCAGCTTCAGAGGCTTGGACTGAAATCGGCCCCACCATCAGCCAGCGCTGGCTGCCGTTCACCCGTTTACCCAGACCGGGTATCAAGACCGCCAGCAGCAATACCAGTGTGAGCAGCAGAAGAACCCAACCGTACTGCTGCCAAAGCTGCGCCGGCACCAGGGCCAGCATGGCGGCCGCAAACAGGCCCATGCTGAGAAACACAGCGTGCTTTTGAAGAATGTACCAGGGCGAACCGTAAACGGACTCCGACAGACTCATGGAGGCCGAAGCGACCATCAGCACTCCGGCGGAAGCCAGGGTGATGACCAGTCCGAGCAGGACCCAGTCCAGCTCAAGGTTCGCTGGGGGCCGGAGGCCAATCGATACCATGGGGCGCGTAAGGACTGCGATCATGAGGTCAGCTCCTCCACCGCGGCCATAAAACGCTCTCCCCGATCCATGTAGCTACTGAACATGTCAAAGCTCGCACAAGCCGGCGATAACAGTACCGCGTCGCCCGGTTCGGCGGCCGTGGCCGCTTTGTGTACGGCGTCCTCCATGCTGGACGCGGCGATGACGTTGACGCCCACTGACCGAGCGACTGTCGCAATCTGCTCGCCGTCAACGCCGATGCTCACGAGAGCCCGCAGGCTCTCCTTCATCACCGGCGCCAGCTCGGAGAAGTCCGCACCCTTTCCTTCACCGCCCGCGATCAGAATCAGTCGTGCTGGTGTGCGGGCCAAACCCTGAATCGCCGCCAGGGTAGCGCCAACATTGGTGCCCTTGGAGTCGTTGATGAAATCAATTCCATCTCGTTCTCCCACCCACTGACAGCGATGGACGAGCCCCGGAAACCTGCGAAGCGTCTCCAGCATCCGTTGCACATCTGCACCCATATGATGCCCAATCGCCAAAGCAGCGAGCGCATTGGCCAGATTGTGTCGGCCCTGAAGCCTGAGCTCTTTGGCTGACAGCAATTTCTGCAGGCCGAAGGCCAGCCAGCTTTCACCACCCTCCTCGATCAGGCCGAAATGTCCGAGATCGGGCCGGTCGAGACCAAAACTGCACAACACCTGATCCGGCCGCAGCGGCGGCTGGGTGAGTGGATCCTCCCTGTTCACCACAACTTTTTTCGCACCAAAATACACACGCTGTTTGATGCGGTGATAATCCAGCAGCCCTGCATGCCGATCCAGATGGTCCAGCGAGATATTCAGGATGGTCGCCACTTCAGCATTGACCGAGTCCACGGTTTCCAGCTGGAAGCTGGACAGTTCCAGCACATAAACATCCGGCTCGACTTCTCCGAGTAAATCCAATGCCGGAGTTCCCAGATTGCCACCTACGGCCACCCGCATTCCGGCGGTTTTCAGCATCTCGCCGACCAGAGTGGTAACCGTGCTCTTCCCGTTGGAGCCGGTGATGGCCACCAACGGAGCGCTGATTTCATTCACAAACAACTGGATGTCACCCAGCACCGGAACCCCTCGCTCGCGGACTTCGCGCAGAGCGGCCTCATCCGGTGATACACCGGGACTCACAATAACCCGGGTTACGTGTTGCAGGCTCGTCGCACGGAGGTCGCCCAGCTCGAGGCGCACATCCGGGAAGTCTGCTTTGACGCGCTCCAGATTTGGCGGCGCTTGCCGGGTATCAAACATCACGAAACGCTGGTTCTTCGACGCCAGATAACGGGCGACCGACAGCCCGGTCTCCCCCGTACCGATGATCGCGGTCAATTCGCTGCTGGCGATAAGCTCCGGCATTCCGCGCTCGTTCCTTAACGTAGTTTCAATGTGGCCAGGCCGAACAGCACCAGCATGACCGTAATGATCCAGAACCGCACAATCACGCGCGGCTCGGGCCAGCCCTTCAGTTCGTAGTGGTGGTGCAGTGGAGCCATTCGAAAAATTCGTTTGCCCGTCAGCTTGAAGGACGCCACCTGCAAGATCACCGAAACCGTTTCCATCACAAACACGCCGCCCATGATGAACAGGATGATCTCGTGACGCACAATGACGGCGATGATCCCCAAAGCGGCCCCCAGGGCCAGTGCCCCCACATCACCCATGAAAACCTGGGCGGGGTAGGTGTTGAACCACAGGAACCCGAGCCCGGCGCCGCCCAATGCACCGCAAAAGATCACCAGCTCACCGGTACCGGCCACATAGGGAATGTTCAGGTAGTCGGCGAACTGCACGTGGCCCACCAGATACGCGATGATCGCCAGCGCACTCGCCACCATCACGCAGGGCATGATTGCCAGCCCATCCAGGCCGTCGGTCAGGTTCACCGCATTGCTCGAGCCAACCACGACGAAGTAGGTGAACACCACATAGAAGATGCCCATGTCGATGGCAACATTCTTGAAGAACGGCACATAAAGCGTGGTTTCCACCGGATCCACGGCGGATACATAAAGAAAGATCGCGGCCCCGAGGCCGCCGATGGACTGCCAGAACATCTTCCAGCGTGCGGACAAGCCCCGTGAATTGCGCTCGATGACTTTTCGATAGTCATCCACAAAGCCCACCGCTCCGAAAACCGCGGTAACCAGCAGCACCACCCACACATACCGGTTGGACAGATCCGACCACAACAGGGAGCTCACGAAAATGGATGCGAGTATCAGGGTCCCGCCCATGGTGGGCGTTCCGGTTTTTGACAGATGGGATTCGGGGCCGTCATCGCGCACTGATTGACCGATCTGAAGAATGTTCAGCCGGCGAATCATCCACGGGCCCAGTATCAGGGACATGCCAAGTGCGGTCAGCACACCGAGGATGCCCCGGAACGTCAGGTACTGAAACACCGCGAATGCGTTGATGTACTGCTGTAGGTATTCGGCGAGCAACAGAAGCATTTATTGTTCTCCAGAGATGAGCGCCGCCACGACTCTTTCCATGCGCGAAGAGCGCGAGCCTTTTACCAGGACAGTGGTCTCGTCACTCAGCAAAGGCTTGATGAATTCGACAGCTTGATCATGATCGTCAAAATGATGAGCTCCTTCTCCAAAGGTCTCGCAGGCGCCCCGACTCAGGGGGCCCACAGCGACCAGGGTGTTGATTCCCGCGTGGTGGGCGTAATCACCCAGCTCCCGATGCAGTTTGTCTGCGTCGGGTCCAAGTTCCGCCATGTCGCCGAGCGCAAGGATTCTGCGTCCCGTGCGGCGGGTTAGAACATCTACGGCAACGCGAGCGGAATCGGGATTGGCGTTGTAACTGTCATCGATGATTGTCGATCCCGCCACGCCAGGCTTGCTTTCCATTCGTCCCGTTACCGCGTCACTCGCCTCGAGTCCCGACCGGATCGTCTCCAGATCGATACCCAGGGCATGGGCACAGGCGGCTGCGGCAAGTGCGTTGGCAATGTTGTGGCGACCGACCAGCCTGAGTTGAACGGCCACCGAATCGGCTCCGGCGCGCAGGGTAAAGCGTCCACACCCTTCTGCGGTCTCGGTAATAGCCGCCGCAGACACATCGGCTGTGCGCCCGGCGACACTGAATCCGAGACGTTTGCGCGCACCGATCTGCTCCCGCCAGATATCCAGCGCCGGGTCATCGAGATTGACCACCCCAACCCCATCGGACGCAAGACCTGCAAACATTTCGCCTTTGGCCCTGGCCACGCCCTCGGGCGAGCCAAATCCTTCCACGTGGGCCCGCAGGGCGTTGTTCACCAGCCCCACCTGAGGTTTCGCCAGCGAAACCAGGTAGGCGATCTCTCCCGGGCCGCTCGCGCCCATTTCAATTACGGCGAAATCGTGTTCCGGGGTAATTTGGAACAAGGTGAGCGGCACACCGATCTGGTTGTTGAGATTACCCTGGGTCACCAGAACGTGACCGCACCGGCCCAGAATATTGCTGAGCAGGGTCTTGACCGTGGTCTTGCCGCCCGAGCCGGTAATGGCAACCACTGGCCCGTTGAATCGTTCCCGGTTGAGCCGGGCAAGCTGGCCCAGGGCGACGGTGGAGTCGTCCACTACCCATTGGGGCAAATCCATTGCGGATTCGGCTTTTTCCACCACCAGCCCGCAGGCACCCTGATCCCGGGCTTGCTGCAGAAATTCATGTGCATCGAAACGCTCGCCGCGCAGGGCGACGAAAAGGTCACCGCGCTGGAGTGCCCGGGTATCAGTACAGACCCGGGAAAAGCGGCAATCGCCGAAGGGCAAGGAACCGCCCAATGCGCCTGCCACTTCGCTTAGCAGAAACTCGCCCATCATGTGGTGCTTCCCTCCGCTCCGTTGCGCGCGAGCAAAGCGAGCCTGGCCTGTTTGACGTCACTGAACGGAAGTCGGTTGTCGCCCACCTGCTGATAGGTTTCGTGCCCCTTGCCGGCAATCAGTACGCAGTCTCCGGGTTGCGCCGTGAGGATCGCCTGTTTGATGGCTTCACTGCGATCATCGATAAACCGGACGTCCTGCGGACGCTGAAAACCCGCCCGGATGTCGTCTGCGATTGCTGACTGAACTTCGCTGCGGGGATTGTCACTGGTGACGATCACCTGATCGGCCCTCCGCTCGGACGCCTCGGCCATCAGTGGTCGCTTGCCTCGGTCACGATCGCCGCCACATCCGAAAATGCATACCAGATTGCCAGGCACATGATCCCGCAGCGCTTTCAGCGCCTGTTCCAGACTGTCCGGCGTGTGCGCATAGTCGACGATGACGTTGATCTCCGAGTCTTCACAGACCTGCTCCATTCGTCCCGGCACCGGTTTCAGCTGCGGGAGCGCGCGAAGCACGTCGTTCAGAGCGTGGCCCTGAGCACAGCAAACACCCACGACGCCGAGCACATTGCTCAGGTTGAAATCACCCAGCAAACCGCTGCGCAGCTCGCCTTCGCCCCAAGGGGTGACGATATCGGCGCGAACACCGCCCCGCAGGTGCGTTATGTTGCGCAAGTGGATGTCGGCCTCTAAGGCGCCCAGAGCGTAGGTGAACGACGGAACGGCGGTGTCGCCACTAAACTCGCTGGCAAGCTCGCGACCGAAGGCGTCATCCAGATTGATTACCCGGCAATCCAGGCCCTTGTGCTGGAACAGCCGACGCTTTGCGAGCCCGTACTCTTCCATCGATCCGTGGTAATCCAGATGATCGCGAGTCAGGTTGGTGAACAGGGCCGCTGCAAAGCGGATGTCTGCCACCCGGCCCTGATCCAGACTGTGGGAGGACACCTCCATAGCCACAGTTTTCGCCCCCTGGTCTTTCAATTCCGCGAGAATCCGCTGACTGGCAATCGGGTCGGCAGTGGTGAGCCCGGTGTCCACCAGATCCGTCATGGAAGCGGACCGCGCGCTCATCAGCCCGTAGCCCAGAGTCCCGGCCACACCGGATGGCTGGCCGAGCAGGTCGTACAGTTGAGCGAGCAAGTGGCTGCAGGTGCTTTTCCCGTTCGTTCCGGTGACGCCGAGCACATTCAGGGATCGGGACGGATGCCCGTAAAACTCACCCGCAATAGCGCTGACCTCATCGCCCAGCTTTGCAACAGGAACAACCGGTACGGCACCGATCCAGCGAATCTTTTCTTCGTCACTTTCCGCAGTTTTAACCACCGCCCCGGCGCCAGCCTGGATTGCGTCGTTTATGAACTGACGGCCGTCGAGGCGTGTACCCGCAATCGCAATAAACAGATCACCGGGATTCAGCTTGCGATGATCGAGACACAAACCACCAACGGTGGCCTCACCCACATCAGAAGGAAGCCACTTGTTCTGCAGCAGATCCGCGAGCGGCTTGCCGGGTTTGGTATCTTGTTGAGTCATCACGACAAGGGCCCCTTGTTCTCCGAATGCTGTGTAAACTGTGCCTCGCTCTTGTCGGGAGCGACCTGCAGAATTCGCAATGCATTCTCGGCAATGTCGGCAAATACCGGAGCGGCCACTTCGCCCCCGCCGGAATATCCCTTGCGCGCTTCATTAATCATAACCACCACCACGATTCGCGGATCGCTGGCAGGCGCTATGCCCGCGAATACCGAGAACGCAGCATCATAGGAGTAATCGCCGCCTTCCACCTTGCGCGCAGTGCCGGTTTTTCCGGCAGCGGTATAGGATTGCAGACGCGCGCGTGTGGCCGTGCCGCCGGGCTCCAGAACCGTTTCCATCATAGCCAGCATCTGCCGGCCCAGCCGTTCATCGAGCACCCGCTCCACGGGCATTTGCCGACTTTCGTTCTCACCTAGCCGCAACAGCGACACAGGTTTTCGCTGCCCGCCATTGGCAATTACGCTGTAAGCCTGGGCCAGCTGCAGAGTGGTAACCTGAAGTCCGTGTCCAAAGGCAAAGGTGGCCCGCTCCACCGCGGACCACGGGCTGTGGTTGGGCAGATCCCCGGTGGATTCTCCCGGGAAGCCACTGCCCGTACTCTGACCAAGGCCCATGCGAAAAAAGAAATTCCGGACGTAATCCGGATCCAGGTCCATGGCGATTTTGGTGGTGCCCACGTTGCTCGATTTTGTAATCACCTTCGTCACATCCATGACCCCATAGTTGACCGGATCCTGGAAAATCTTGCCCGGCACGCGCACGTAGCCCGGGCTGGTGTCGATTGTGGTGTGCGGCTTGTATTTCCCGGTCTCCATGGCCGCCAGCACGGTGAGCGGCTTCATGGTGGAGCCCGGCTCAAACAGATCCGTCATCGCCCGGTTACGCACCGCAGCCGCCGAAACACTGCGGCGGTTGTTGGGGTTGAACGAGGGTTGGTTCACCATCGCCAGAACTTCACCGGTGGCACTGTCGAGAATCACTGCGGACCCGGAAACCGCATCGTGCTGGGTCACCGCTGACTTGAGGGCACGGTAGGTCATGTATTGCAGGCGCAGGTCCATGCTCAGGCTCAGATCCTTCCCCGGCTGAGCGGCGTTCAGGAGTCTCACCTCTTCAATCGTGCGGCCGCGCCGGTCCTTCATCACCTGCTTGGCCCCCGGTGTGCCGCGCAACCAGGTTTCGTAGGCCAGCTCGATCCCCTCCTGGCCAGCATCATCGATGTTGGTAAACCCCACGAGGTGGGCGGCGACTTCACCAGCCGGATAGAACCGCTGATATTCCTGCTGTGGAAACACACCCGGGAAATCCCGCTCGAGAATTTCCTGAGCGGTCGCTGGCGCCAGGTGACGGCGCAGATACATGAATTCGCGTTGCGAGTAACGGTTGATCTGGTCAGCCAACTCACGGGGCGGCACTCCGAGCGCTTCAGCCAGCGGCTGCCATTGGTCCCGCGCTTCCATCAGCACTTGCGGATTGGCGCAAACCGACAGAACCGGACTGCTCACAGCCAAGGGCTCACCGTTGCGATCCGTGATAACCCCCCGGTTCGCATTGATGACTTCCACCCGCAGGGAACGGGCCTGCCCCTGGGTCTGAAGAAACTTGTAGCCCCGTTCGGTACTGGGGAGTACCTGCAGACGTGCGATGTGCCACAACAGCGCGGTTGCCAGAATTGCGCAGATTCCGACGGTCGCCAGCAAGCGCCAGCGCATGATCACCGGCTGAGACGCAGGCGAACGCATGGCGTTACTCGCCCGACGATTCGTCTTCTGCTGCTTCTTTTTCGGCACGGTCGCTTTACTCATCAGTTGCGGATGACCACCAGTTGCTCCTGGGCCGGCGTTCCCATCTCCAGCTCATCAGCGGCTACGTTTTGCACACGGCTGTAGGCCGCCCAGGTGCTTTGCTCAAGCAGGTACTGGCCCCACACCACGTGCAGCTCCGCCCCCACTCGACGCTTTGTCTCCAGCTCGCTGAGCAGTTGACGGCTGAGGTGATTTGCGTACACAACAGCGATGCCGCTGACCATAATGATCAGCCAGAGAATACCGACCACCAGCGCGTTTCGATTGAAGCGCCGCAGGCCTTCGCTTGTATTTACTCGCTTGCTGTCCATATCCAGTCCTCGCCTCGCGGTTTTGCCCGGTACGTTGAGCAGGCTATTTGGCCAGCTTTTCGGCCACACGCATGATGGCGCTGCGTGCGCGGACGTTTTCATTTACCTCTTGGTCACCGGGTCGCTGAGCCTTGCCGATTGCTTTCATGGTCCGGTTCAGCTTGTCTTCGGTGACCGGCAGACCGCGCGGCAAGTCCTCTCCTTTGGCTTGCCGCCGGATGAATCGCTTGACGATTCGATCCTCAAGAGAGTGGAAACTGATCACCACCAGTCGACCACCGGGAGCCAGCACCTCGACGACTTGACTGAGTAATTCCTCCAGATCCTCCAGCTCCCGGTTGATGAACAGGCGAATGCCGAGGAAGCTCCGCGTTGCCGGGTGCTTGCCCGGCTCCCAGGCCGGATGGGCTTCGGCTACAATGCGTGCGAGCTGGTCGGTTCGCTCGATGGGCGCGGCCATGCGCGCTGCCACGATGGCCCGGGAAATTCGTCGGGCGAACCGTTCCTCGCCGTAACTCCTCAAAACCTGCGCAATCTCCGCCTCCTTGGCCGTGGCGATCCAATCGGCCGCGCTCATGCCCTGCGAAGGATCCATGCGCATGTCCAGCGGTCCCCCCTGGGAAAAACTGAAGCCGCGTTCCGCTTCATCCAGCTGGGGCGAGGAAACACCCAGGTCCAGCAAAACACCACTGACCCGACCAAGCTGCCCTCGTTGTTCCACCAGTCGGCGCACACTGGTGAAAGAACCGCGGGCGAATTCGAACCGCGAATCCTCCGCAAACTCCTGTGCGGCCACTTCGGCCGCCGGATCCTTGTCGACCCCCAGCAATCGGCCCTTGTCCGAGAGCTCGGCCAGAATCGCCCGGCTGTGGCCGCCGCGGCCAAACGTACCGTCTACATAGAAACCATCCCGATCAATAATCAGGGCGGATACCGCTTCCTGCAGCAGGACGGTGGTGTGTGGAGTTTTTTCTTGATTCATGTCTACAGGGACAACGACAACATTTCAGCGCTCATCTCCTCGTCGGCTGCCGAGGCATCCAACCAGGCGTTCCAGCGCTCCTCACTCCACAACTCGAGCTTCTTGCCCTGCCCCACCAGCATCAGCTTCTTTTCGAGGCTGGCGTAATCACGCAGCGTGGGTGGCAGCAAAAGTCGACCGCTGCCATCCATCTCCATGGGGCAGGCGTAGCCGATCAGCAGTCGCTGCAACCGGCTTGCGGCCTTATTCAGGTTGGGAAGGGCCTCGATTTTGGGCAGCAGTTCCTGCCACTGGGGCTCCGGGTAGACGAGCAGGCAGCGCTCTTCAGCGTGGGCAGTAATCACCAGGCGGCCATCACAGACGGACAGCAGCGACTCCCGCACCTTGGTCGGCACGGCGAATCGCCCTTTGGCATCCATGTTGATGGCATGACTACCGAGAAACACTGATTGCACCTTTCGCCTGATTGCCCCGATGGGGCCGTATGCCGCACTGGCTCGGAAGTAGCCAAGGCGGGATTGCCAAAAATCGCCACGATTCCGCTATTTAGTTCTACTTTTTACCGCTGAAACCTACTTTTTCCCACTTTTTACCACCGAAGCTACTATAAGTTGGCACTGATCAAAGTCAAGCCAGCATCGCGCTAAAACATTGAAATTTCGGGGTAAATCACGGAAGACCGGAGGCAAAATGTGGCAATTCTGAGGCACGAAAAAAGAAGAAGATGAATCGAATTCAGCGTGCTATACCGCACACTTAAAGTAATGTCTGAAGAGTAAGATTATTTCGGGGAATCTGCCAGCGAGTTTATTATGAATTGTTATAAATGCTAGCTTGTTCCGCTCCCTCTGAGTTGGGGACGAGGTGATGGTCCAATCGATGTTCGGAGTCGGCCTGTAAGCCGCGTTCTCTCAGGAGAAAGCGTCGGGGGTAGTCATTCATTCTCGTGAATGACACTGCCGGGCAATAAAATCGGAGTCGGCCGATAAGCCGCGTTCTCTCAGGAGAAAGCGTCGGGGGCAGTCATTCATTCTCGTGAATGACACTGCCGGGCAATAAAATCGGAGTCGGCCGATAAGCCGGGTTCTGTCGGGGACAGTCATTCATCTGGGATGCATGTCACCATGCACCTCAAGCGACCTACCCGGATCCAGTGCGGGCCGCACCATTGGATCCCTATTTGGTCTTGCTCCGGACGGGGTTTACCATCGCCACAGACTGTTACCAGCTGCGCGGTGCGCTCTTACCGCACCTTTTCACCCTTACCGCACCCCGGCGAACCGAGGTGAGGCGGTATCCTTTCTGTTGCACTTTCCGTAGGCTCACGCCCCCCAGGCGTTACCTGGCGCCCTGCCCTGTGGAGCCCGGACTTTCCTCCACGACCCGCCGGACAACACAAAACGAGCTGACCAGCCAAAGTCGCAGCGACTGCCGAGCCGACTCCGAGCGCGGAGATTAGCTCGCAGCCCGGGAAAGTGCAAGACGGTATGGGCACGACCATCGCTCCAACCGAGCGGGGCACGCTCCTTCGATGCGAACGGGTGGTACACGACATGGCTACAGCGTTTTCAGGAAGCCGATGATTGTCTGGTTGGTTTCCGCCGCCGCTTCCTGCTGAATCCAATGGCCGATACCCGGCAGGAGAATTACATCCCGCAGATCGGTGACTCTTGCACCAAGGGATTTCAGCAGCGCTTCGCGGCTGGCCCCCATGATCACCATGTCCTTCTCGCCCGCCAGAAAGAGGCACGGCAGATCAATGGTGCGATCCGCGAACTCAGCCATGATTTCCCAGTTCCGATCAATGTTTCGGTAATAATTGATCCCGCCTCGGAAGCCGGCCCGCTGAAACTCGGCCACGAAGTATTCCAGGTCCTCCTCGCTGAGCCAGTCGGGCCGTTCGCGGGGCTCGCCCAGGCGGGGAATCCAGCCACCCGCATCTTTATGTGGGTCTTCCACCTCCGGCTGATTGCGGAAGCTGTCCGGCGAGGCAAGCAGCCGAAAGAGGATTGCCCGCGGGTCCGCGTCAAACTCCGCTTCGGCCACTCCTTCGTCCTGGAAATACAACTGGTAGAAAAAATTGTCCCCGAATCGCTTGCGCAGAATGCGAGTGGGCGGAACGGGTGGATGCCCCCATAAAGGAACGCTCATGTTGACGAGAGCGCGAAATCGGTGCGGATAAAGCTGAACCGTGGACCATGCGATGGCCGCGCCCCAATCGTGGCCCACCAGTATGGCTTCCGTTTCCCCCACTGCGTCGATCACTCCCACCACGAAGGCCGCCAGCTCACGAACGTTGTAGCTTTCTACGGAAGGCAGCGCCTGTGTGCTTCCGTAGCCCGGCATATCCGGCGCGACCGCCCGGTATCCCGCTTCGGCCAGTGCCCTGATTTGGTGCCGCCACGAGTACCACGATTCCGGCCAGCCATGAAGCATCAAGACCAGGGGCCCCTCCCCTTTGTCGGCGATGCGCGCCGTGATTCCGTGGCTTTCAATGGTGCGCAGTAGAATAGCGTCGTGCCCGCTCATGGAAACTCCTTTTGTTTGGGTTGAATACACACTTCTTTACCGCCTGAAACGGCGAAGTCGCAGCCTTGCAGGCCCAGGCTCGACTATAATCCTTTTTCCAAACCCGTGAGAGTCTTGCCCGCAGTTATTCTCACAGCGCATAAATTCCGCAAAACGCCTTTACTACGCGTATAAGTTATTTCACGAATACCGATTATCTCCATCTCAACCCTGCTGAGCTATTGCCATAGCTCCCGGTGTACGCATAATGGCGCCCGAACTCGCAAGACCAACCAAAAAGGTTCTTAAGGATGCTCCGATTAGCTCAATCAACTATTGCGTGTCTTACGCTTTTTCTTTTCGCCCAGTGGGCCGTTGCAGCGACGGTCGCGGAAGAACAGCAACGGCTACAGGCACTGCAACAGAGCCTGGCCAAACAGGAAGCCAGTCTGAACGAAATGCAGACCGAAATGGGAACCTATCCGCCCAAACTCGCGGACGCGCAAGCGCAAGTTCAGAACGCTGAGCGCGAGCTCGCCACGGGCAGAAAGGAACTTGCCGAGCTGAAAGAGCAGGCCGCTTCCGACCCTACGCCGAAGCTGGAACGGGAAATCCCCTTGAAGGAGCACGCCGTAAGAATGCTCGAACGGCGAGTGCGTAGCGAAACTCGCATGCTCGAACGCTACCAGCGTTATCGAGACAATCTGCAGGAAGATATCGCACAGGTTGAGAACGACGTGACCCAGCTCAAGCGGCGGATCTCCGAGCAGCGGCGCCGGGTTGCTGCAGCCCAGGCCGCCCCGACACCGAAGGCCACCGCCGGAACACCTGCACCGATTCGCGCTCCTGAGCAGAAGGCTCCAGCCGCTTCGACCCAATCCGAAGCAGTTGCGAGCGCTGCGCCCGAGCCGCAACGAGCGGCGAAGCCTGAGCTTTCCTCCGCCGATTATGAAGCGTTCCAACTGGCCACCGCCACTATGGACCGCGTGGAAAAACTGGTTGCCTCCAAGCCCGGCACCAATCCCCGCTACACCAGCCTGGAACTCAGCGGTTCCGACATTGAGAATGTTCCCTTCACTCACCTTGGAGCGGACCAATACCAGGCTGAAGTGGTACTCCCCAGTGGTTCACAGCGTTTTCGAATCGACAGCTTGCGATTCCGGGCCACCATCTCTACGGAAAACGCGGGGGAGACCTATGTATTCATTGTGGACGCCCGTGACCGCCATCGCCTGAAAGCAAATTACTTCAAGAAATCCCTGCTCGCCTATCGCGGTACGGAACCGGTCCTCGCCACGCGCAAGGAGCGCTCCACAGAGCCTGAACTGGAGACCGTCGAACTCGCCTCCGGTGAATTGATACAACTGTCGGAAGAGGACGCCTACGCACTGGAGATTGCACGAGAACATGCAGGGCTGCTCAGCGAATTGAATGCGGGGCAGCCTCAGGCCGGCGGTGCCAGCTTCACAATCAGCGGCAACTCCCTGGACAGTGCCGAAATGGAACATCTGGGACAGGACCAGTACAGAGCGGAACTGAAAGTGCAGAGTGGGCGACAGTCCGTCAAAATCAATCGCAGCAGCTTCCGAATCGAAATACCGGAAGCCGACGAGGGCGAGATTTATCTGTTTTTTGTGGATGCTTCACGGCCCACCCGTTTGCAACTGACCTACTATAAGAAGTCGCTGCTTGACTATCTTTGATCTGCAGTGAACAACCGGTCGAATGAGCAACTCATTGGCCGTAAAAAAAGGGGCGTGCCATCGGCACGCCCCTTTTTTGTCTGATCCTTAAAACCTCAATAGTGGTGTCCGGCTAAATGGGCGGCCATCAGAACCGCAAGTCCACTCCGAAATACGCGGATCGTGGCTGCCCCGGGAAGTAGCGATCCCCGCCAAAGCCGGTCCAGTCTGCGCGGTTCGCGTAGTTCTCGTCTGTGAGATTGAGAATATTCAAACTCAGTCGCACCGCCTTGCTCACATCCCATTGACTGCGCAAATTCAACAGATCGTGGCCGTCGTAATGGTGCCGGTTCTCCGGATCCGTGTAATAACTGCCCATGTGAACAAGCTCAAGCTCGGCGCGCGCGCCGCCTCCAATTTGCCAGCCGAGGTGCGCCGTTCCGAAGTGCCGGGGCGCCGAGTCCTCCTGATTGCCGGCAATACTCTGACGGCTGAGCGACTGATCATTGGCGTACTCGTGCTCCGCGTAGTTGGCGACCAATCCCAGATCCCACCGTTCGGACAGCTGATAGCCAAGCTCGAGTTCCACACCCAGGTGATCGGTCTCGCCATCCCCGAGGTTGTTGCGCAGATTGGTGTCCCGGAAAATCACGTTTTCCTTTTCCATTGCGTAGATGCTGAACTGATACCTGAAACCATCCCATCCTCCTCTTGCGCCCAGTTCGAGGCTGAGCACCTCTTCCGGGTCCAGGTGGGCGATCTGCTGCCCGCCTTGCAGGCGATACAGCTCCGTCGCCTGGGGCGCGCGGAAGCCGTTGGCGACGTTCACGAAAAGCTGCTGTGATTCAGTCAGATCGAACAGCAATCCAACTTGTGGCGACCAGTTGTCGAAGTCGTCCTTGCGGTCTGCGGGGCGGCTATAGCGACATCCATCGGCCGGCGCACACGGCGTTCCATCGGCTGCGGTATTCCCGGCAATCATCTTGTTATCGTAATCGTAGCGCATGATTTCGTAGCGCAGCCCCGCAGTCAAACGCCAGCGGTCGGCAAAGCCCCAGGTCAGCTGTGCGAATGGGGCCATCTGCAGTGCATCCACCTGGAAGTCATAATGCCGGCCCGTGGGAAACGGGCCCATGGTCGGGGCGCTCTGGGTTTCTCTCAGCCAGCCATCGGTCAGCTCCGCATCAAAGCCCGCTAGCCACTGAACGCGGTTGGAAACATCGTCATACCAGGTGAACATGAAACCGGCGCTGTCCTGCCCATTTTCCTCCAGCGGTGTCTGCGGCAGGAAATGCTGCAGGAATTCCATTTCCGTTTTGCGCACGTAGGGCGTGATCACAAAACTCTGGGTGTCGGAAACCTGTCGGGCCATCCGCGAGTACAGGCGAAACGACTGCGCATCCCGGTAAGCCTCGGGGTTCTGGTTTGTCGTGATCAGATCATCGTCTTCGTAGGCTTTGTAACCTTCGATGTACCCTGCGGTTTCCTGGTTCAGATTGGTTGCCGCGAAGGTAGTGGTAATGGACCAATTGTCCAGTTCCACCTCGTGGCGCAGTTGGAGCTTCTGTTGGTCATAATAGGCGTCGTCACGCCATCCACCATCGTGGGTGGTGGTCAGATTGACCAGAACCCCCTGATCGCCACTGCGGGTCCCGTAATAGAAGTCCTCCCGGCGATAATCGTTGGAACCCAGTTCCACCCCGAAGCGGGATTCCGCTTCAGCGGGCACGGAGGGCATGATCACGTTGATCACGCCATGCAGGGCATTGGAACCATAAAGGGCATTACCGGGCCCACGGACAACCTCCACCCTCGCCGCCTGTTCGGTATAGGCCTCGAACAGTTCGTTGATGTTACAAAAGCCGGCGGCACGCAGCGGCACCCCGTCCTGGGCCGTGAGAAAGGCGCCGCAGGCGCCTGCCCCGCTCATCACGGCGGATCGAATGGAGGGCAGGTACTCCTGCCCGTCACCCTGATGAAAGCTCACTCCCGGAACCCGGACCAGGGCGTCCTGGATATGGAGATGACCGATCTGCTCCAGCGTCTCCTGGTTCAGCCGGGCAATATTGCCCGCCGTATCGAACTGGGCGTCCCGGCGCTGTGCCGTGGTAACGATTTCATCGATGGAGGGGGTCTGAGCCACGGTCGCCAGGGACGGGGCCAGAAGCAGGGTGGAAACGAGGTAAGGCATTCGCATGTTCAGTTCCGCTCGCTGTCAGTGATTCATCGCGCGGAACCATAGCAAAAAGGAGCATTTGCCCGCCACACGCCGATAGCGCGGCTCGGTTAAGCTCTGTAAATCGACGCAACTCTTGCCGGCAATCGACCGTGCCTCGCGGCCTTTACGGCTTTTCCGCGGCCTCAAGCCTGCCCCGCCTTTGCAGAATGTCGGCACCGGCCCAGCAGAGCAAAGCCCAGGTGGCGCCCGCCGTCCAGCCCGCCAAAACATCCGTGGGCCAGTGCACCCCCAGATAGATCCGGCTGATACCCACCGCAATGGTGAGAAAGATCGCCACGCCGAGCACGTAAATGCGCAATGCGGGACGGGAGTCCAGGCGCGCAAGCAGCACCCCGAGGGTCAGGTAAACCACTGCGGACATCATCGAATGACCGCTGGGAAAGCTGGCGGTATACACCGTCGCTCCGTGCGGGACCAGGTCCGGACGCGGTCGGTCGAAGCCACTCTTCAGCAGAGTGCTCACCAGTATTCCCCCACCGACGGTGAGTGCCACATAGAGCGCCCCGCGGTGTCGCCCGCGCAGCATCATGTGACCCACCGCCACGATCGAAATGAAACCGACGATCGCAAGACCTCCGAGAGCCGTCACATCGCGGCCCACCTCCTCCACCCAACCGGGCCCGAGCGGATCCGACAGATCGGCGGGATTGCGCATGGCAAGCAATACGACTTCGTCCAGCCTGTGGGTCTCCCCTTCCAGCACCTCGTCCGCCAGTTCCATGAATCCCCAGGCGCCGCCCACAATCAGAACCAGCAGCGCCAGCAATGCGTATTCGCTGCGTACAAAATTCACGACACCCCGCCTATCCATGAATCTTCCTGTGCAGATTGTTCGCTGTTACAGATAAGAAATGTTTCGACCGTACTCCGGCGACGGGACAGCCTGGAAGTTAACAGCCCCGGCCGGCATAATCCCCGGTTCACCCGCCGACTGTAAACCTGGATCGTTGCATGTCTCTGCGCATTTACCCGTTTCTACTCCTGACCCTGTCACCATTGCCCCTGTTCGCCACGCCACTGGAAGAGATTACCGTGACCGGTTCCTCGCCCCTTTCCGGCGCGGAGGTCGGTCCCGAACTTCCTTATCAACTCCAGACCTTCGACGCTGAGGATCTGCGTCAGGACCACTATAACTCGTTGGCCGACTTGCTGGACCGGAGGGCCACCGGAGTCTCCGTCAACCATGCACAGAACAATCCGCTGCAGCCGGATCTGCAGGTTCGCGGCTTTTCCGCCTCCCCGCTGCTCGGCGCACCTCAGGGCATCGCCGCCTATGTAAACGGCGTACGAGTGAACGAGCCCTTTGGGGACACCATCAACTGGGACTTGCTGAGCGCCTCGTTCCTGAATCGCGCCACACTCGTCTCCGGTGCCAACGGCGCTTACGGCCTGAACGCCCTCGGAGGCAGCCTGCTGCTCGACACCAAAACCGGCTTCGACGATCCGACCCGGCAACTGCGTGCCAGCTCGGGATCCTTCGGCCGCCATCAAGTGGCCCTCAGCAGCGGCGGCAACAACGGCCGCTGGGGCTATTTTCTGGCTCTGGACGGATTCGAGGAAGATGGCTGGCGCGATCATTCTCCCTCCAGCGCCTACACCGGCTACGGTGCGCTCAGCCTGCGTGACGACGATCTGAGCTGGGATGTGTTCGTCCTGCTGGGGGACACGGACCTGCACGGCAACGGCGCTGCGCCCGAGCAGTTGCTGGACCGCGAAGACCGCATGGCGGTCTTTACCCATCCGGACATCACCGAAAACAACCTCGCCATGCTCAGCACCCAACTGGGCCTGGACCTCGATGAACAATCCTCTGTGCGGGGCAACCTGTTTCTGCGCAGCAACACCACCGACGCATTCAACGGCGACGGCTCCGAGTTCGAGGAATGCAACCCACCGCTGGACGGTCTGCTGTGCGAAGACGATGAGCCCGATCCCGTGGAAGACCAGTACGGTGATTTTGTGGATGACAGTTACAACGCCATCAACAACATCGGAGAGCGGGAACAGGAAAGCTGGGGAGCGACGCTGGAGTATCACCACCGCTGGCGGCTGGGCGCTTCCGAGCACCAGAGCAACTTTGGGGTCGATTTCTACCGGGGTACGACCGGGTTCCAGTCGGCCGTGGAGTTCGCCCGACTTCGCGACGACCGCTCCACCACCCGGTCCGGTCGCTACGACACTGAAGGCGCCACCGTGCTGGACACTCGCATCCAGTCAGCAGCACTGTACTGGATCGACGCCTTCGCCCCCACCGAACGCAGCGAACTGACCTTCACCCTGCGCTATGACACAAATCAGGTGAAAACCGAAGATCGGAGCGGCGAAAACCCCGCGCTGGACGGCAATCACCGGTTCTCCGGATTCAATGGCGGCCTGGGTTTGCGCTATGGGCTTTCGGAGTTCACTCAGCTCTATGGGAACCTCAGTCAATCCTCACGCAGCCCGACCCCCGTCGAACTCGCGTGCTCCCATCCGGACGCGCCCTGCACCCTTCCCAACACCTTCCTCGCGGACCCACCCCTGAACAAGGTCGTGGCCCGCAATCTCGAATTGGGTCTGCGCCAGAATATCAACGAGGCGACCCACTGGAGCCTGAACACATTCCTCAGCGACATCGATGACGACATCGTCTTTCAGACCACCGGCGGAGTTTCATCCAACGAGGGCTTCTTCTCCAACGCCAGCGATACCCGGCGCCTCGGTCTAGCCACCCAGGTGGAAACCGGCAGTGAGAACCTGCGCTGGACCCTGCAATACACCTGGCTTCGCGCTACATTCGAAGACGACTTCCTGGTGAGCAGCCCCAATCACCCCCTGGCGGTCGACGATCGCATTCCAGTCCAGGCGGGCGACCGCTTGCCCGGACTCCCGGAACACAACCTCACTCTGGCGAGCGAATGGACGATCACCGCGACCCTGAGCTGGCGCTGGGACGCTCATTACCAAAGCGGTGTCTACCTGCGCGGCGACGAGGGCAACCTCGATAACAAAACAGACAGCTTCGCCGTCCTCAACACCACACTCGACCTCCGCCCCACCCAGGCATTGCGATTATTCCTGTCGATCAACAACCTCCTGGACGCAGAATACGAATCTTTTGGTCTTTACGGCGAACCGGACGAAGTGACCCCAGGTCTTGACTCCGGAAACAACCGTTTCGTCAGCCCGGGGGAACCACGCGGAGCCTGGTTAGGAGCTCAATACTCCTGGTGAGGTAATTGCTCTGTATCTCGCGTTCTAGGGGCACATCGCAAGAAGCCGCCACAATTCCGGGTAAGGCGATAAACCTGACCCCAAGCAACCGAAGCACTCCGATATCGCAGGCGGGAGTTCGGTGTTGGCTCCTGTGACCTTCGCCAGCAGGGATGCTGGCGAAGAGCCCCCAGGGACGGGTTCACGGCGTGTCACAGGAGCCAACACCGAACTCCCGCCCTGGCACGCACCTGATCGCCCAATCCAAACGGGCCAGGAAGCGCAACTATCTCCCTTTACGCAATCGTCACACCATCATCCAGATAAACATCCTGAATCGCGTGCAGCAAATCAATGCCCTCTTTCATGGGACGCTGAAATGACTTTCGCCCGCAAATGAGCCCCATACCCCCGGCGCGCTTATTGATCACCGCCGTCCGCACGGCCTGCTGAAGATCATTCTCGCCCGAAGCGCCGCCGGAATTGATCATCCCCGCACGCCCCATAAAACAATTCGCCACCTGATAGCGCGTCAGCTCGATAGGATGATCCGGACATAACTCGTCATACACCTTCGCGTGAGTGTGGCCGAACTTCAACGCCGTATAACCCCCGTTGGAGACCGCCTGCTTCTGCTTGACAATGTCCGCGCCAATACTGGCCGCAAGATAATTGGCCTGCCCAGTAAGATCCGCCGCCGTGTGAAAATCCTGCTCCGGCGTCTTGAACGCCGAATTGCGCAAATAGGCCCACAGAACAGTTGCCATCCCCAACTCGTGAGCACGCTCGAACGCCATGCTCACCTCCTGAATCTGCCGTCGACTTTGCTCCGAGCCGAAGTAAACCGTTGCACCGACCGCCACCGCACCCATCTCATAGGCCTGCTCCACGCTGGCGAAATAGGTCTGATCGTACACATTGGGATACGAGAGATGCTCGTTATGGTTGAGCTTCATGATGAACGGAATCTTGTGCGCATAGAGCCGCGCGACGGCGCTGAGCACCCCCAGAGAAGAAGCCACCGCATTGCATCCGCCCTGCAAGGCCAGCTCAACAATATTGGCAGGATCGAAATAGTCCGGATTGATGGCGAAGGAAGCCCCGGCGGAATGTTCGATGCCCTGATCCACCGGCAGAATGGAAAGATAACCCGTACCCGCTAAACGACCGTGATTGAACAGCGCCTGCAAATTGCGCATGACCACCGGCGACCGATCACCGTTCGCCACAACCCGATCGACAAACTCAGGGCCAGGCAGATGCAGCCGGTCCTTACTGATCCCCCTGCACTGATAGCTGAGCAAGGGTTCCGCTTCGTCACCCAGAATCTCCGTGATGTCATGCATGCTTTGCCCCCGATCATCATGTTAACGACGATTAAAGCCACCAATCTAACCACTCATCGTGGCTGTACAGGCTGCTCCAGATCAAAGCATCCTTCAAAGACGCAAAAAAAAAGCGGCTGATTTTCAGCCGCTTTTCGCATCTGTCCGTTTCTACCGTGAATTAGGTGAGCGGAATCAACTCCAGCTCCACCCGGCGATTCTGTTGACGGCCGGCTTCGCTGTCATTGCTGGCGACAGGGTAGCGCTCGCCGTATCCAACTGCCTGTACCCGCCCGGCAACAATGCCGCGGCCGAGCAGATAGCTGCGTACGCTGCTGGCCCGCTCCTCACTCAGAGTCTGGTTGTAGCGGTCCGATCCGGTGGAATCCGTGTGGCCGGATACCTTGATCGCCGTTTGATCAAACTCCTTGAGTACGACGGCGACGGAATCGAGCACTTCAAAGAAGTCGGCGCGGATCTCGCTGCGATCGGTTCCGAATGTCACATTGCCCGGCATTACCAGCTCGATGGTGTCACCCACCCGTCGGACCTGAACCCCGCTGCCCTGCAGCCGTTGCCGAAGTTGTGCCTCCTGACGGTCCATATAATTACCCACGCCGGCACCAATGGCGCCGCCCGCAACGGCCCCGGTAACCGCCCCTTTACGGCGGTCCTCGTCGCTGGCCGAGGCGGCTCCCACCACGGCGCCCAAAACCGCACCCACACCAGCCCCCTGGGCCGTACGGCTGGTTTTTTGCTCACCGGTATAGGGATCAACTGTTGTACACCCTGCGGCAAACAGACCGAGGCTTGCCAATAAAATCAGACTCTTCAAACCTTGCATGCTTGATACTCCAATTGTTTTTCCAAAAAGATTCTGCGCCATCGTCACCGGTATGCCTTGTGCCCGCCCGCGGCGAATAGTAGCCTCAAACTCCCGGTGACTCGAGTGAATTTCCGTGCCTTTTGCGAATAGAACGCGCTATTTCGTCTTTTGTTCCATTTTGAGCCTTTTGGCGGCTTGCGGCCGGTACGCTGTCACACTTAATGAACAGCCTGTGTATGAGCCTCCACCGGCGCCGGTTTTGGAGCAGATTGCCGACCAGAATCTGGCTGCCTGCGTCGAACAGACCCTCAGCGATCAACAGATCGCCGACGCCCAGGAATTGACGCTGCTTGCGTGTACAAGCGCCGGGATTGAGAATCTGGACGGCTTGCAGCAGTTCACGAATCTGGAGCGGGTGGATCTAAGTAACAACGAGGTGGTTCGGCTTCAACCCCTGTTTGAGGCGGATCGGCTCAGGGAGCTTCGATTGGCAGGCAATCCCCGCCTGTCCTGCGCGGATGCGGACACTCTGGAAGAACTGAGAGGCGAACAGTTGCGGATCGAACGGCCCGAGCACTGCCGTTGATCCGAGCTGTCAGCCCCGAGGGCACGGCACCAACAGGGGCTAGGAGGTCGCGACCTGGGGGGTAAACATGAGGCCAATCACATTGCGGTGATGATGCATGACCTTCATGGCGACGGGTTCTTCGTTGATGGCTCCAACCATGCGCCGGAAGCGCACCTTCACGATTGTGCCGACCGGCGGATTGGGCTGATTCTCGATCAGCACCGAAGCGCCACCATCGGAAATGTCCTGGGTGAAGCCCACAATGGTGCCGAATGCCGGGTGCATGATTTCCACCCGGATTGAAGTGGATTTACGCTCAAAACGCCGTCTTTCGTCCAAGGCGGAATCTCCTGGTATTACTTGCAGAACATGGGAGTGCGCCGGGGGCGCCCGCGAACATTCTCGGTGGCTTTTGCCGTTACCGTCCACCACCTGCTGCGGACGGTCGGAACCGGCTACGGGGCTGCCCCACGTTCACCGGTTTCCAGTGCCCTGTTTGGCCTGCTATATCTGAACGCCGAGGCGGCGCCCAACGGCTTCGTAGGACTCCACCACGTCGCCAAGATCCTGGCGAAACCGGTCCTTATCAAGTTTTTCCCGGGTTTCCGTGTCCCACAGGCGGCAGCCGTCCGGCGTGAATTCGTCACCGAGAACAACTTCGCCATCGCTGGTTACCCCGAACTCCAGCTTGTAATCCACCAGCAGCATATTGCCTTCGATGAACAACTGCTTGAGTACGTCATTCACCCGGAACGTGAGTTCCTTCATTTTCTCCACCTGATCCCTGGTCGCCCAGCCAAAGGATGCAATATGGTATTCGTTGACCATGGGATCACCCAGAGAGTCGTTCTTCAGGAAGAACTCGAAGGTGGGGGGATTCAGATCCTTGCCTTCCTCAACGCCAAGCCGACGGCATAACGAACCTGCCGAAATGTTGCGTACCACACATTCGATCGGGATCATCTTCAGGCGCTTGACCAGGGATTCCTCATCCGAGAGCAGCTTCTCGAAGTGGGTGGGAATACCAGCCGCTTCGAGCTTTCCCATGATAAAGGCATTGAACTTGTTGTTCACCATGCCCTTGCGCTCCAGTTGTGCCACCTTTTTGCCGTCGAAGGCCGACGTGTCGTTTCGAAAATGCAGAATCAGGTGGTCCGCATCTTCGGTTGTGTACACTGACTTGGCTTTCCCCGCATAAAGTTCTTCGCGTTTTTCCATCTCACACCTTCGGTCAAGGGCACGCCTTGCGTGCACATCAAAGCAAAACAGGTAGCGGCAGCGCGAAGCCTCGCGCCCGCGCATCAAATCAGATTGCGGCGAACCGTAGTCAGCAACTCCCGGGTCGTGCGGCTTTCAAGCGGTCTGCCGCGGGCGTTCCGCACATGAACGTCCACACCGCTGCCGGAGTTCTTCACGAGAACGAGATAGCCGTCCAGTTGTTCCGGCGCCTGTTTGCCTGCTTCAAAAGCCGCTGGCGGGAACAGATCGCGGTTGTCGGGTGTGTCCGGCAGATCCATGAAGCTCAACACCTCTTCGATCCGGTACTGCTGCGCCGTATTGTCGCCACTGAACCAGCCACTGAAGAACCCGTCACTTTCCTCCGGGTCGGAGTAAGCCACGTAGTAGATCCCTGCATCGGAATCCTGATCCAGAATTTGCAGGCCTTCCTGCTGCAATGCGTGATTCAGAGAGGCCCAGGCACGGACCAGTTCCAGCTCCATGCGCAGCACGGGTTGCTGATTGCGGGACACAATGGAGATTTTCTCGCCGCCGCCAATGGTCTGAGCCAACAACGAGGCACTTGCGGAACCGATCTCAGCGGCAAGGTTCGCCGCCAGTTCCTGGATCATCCAGGATTCCTTCTCATCGCTGCTGGATCGCTCGGGCCAGGTGATTTGCTCCGGGGGCGCCGCGTCCCTCGGCATGCTCACATGGATCACGTGGATCTCCGCACTCTCGGGCTGAATCCCCTGTTCGATTCGCAGACGGTATTTGTCCCGGTTGTCGGGATCATCCTTGAAGGTGAGCCAGGCCGTTTCAATCAGGCCGCGGGGAGCGTCAGTACGTGTCACCTGCAGACCGTTGGCGTTGAGGAAGTTTCGGACCCGCGGCCAGACTTCGCTGGGCGAGGCGCTGGTAAAAATCCAGCTCTTATCGCCCAGCTTCTGAATTTTCACGTTCTCAGAGTAAGCATCGGTCGACAGGGCTTCGGGCCGGGGCACCTCGAATTCGTCGGGATACTGGTAGGCTTCACTGGACACATCAGGGATCGTGTAGAGCTGGCCAAGTACATTTCCGTCCACGTTCCCGGGAACTTCCATGGGAGGCATGGGCTTGGCTTTCAGATAATCATCACTGCGATCCCGGAAATAACCTTCATCACCGAACAGGAAGCCGCAGCCGGAAAGAGCCGAACAGGCAAGCACGGCCATCGTGAATGTTGAATACTTCATCTTGCTGCACACTTTAGTTCAAAGGATTGTTCGTTCAAACGTTGGTTGGATGATCAGTCCGAATACCGGAGCCCGGATTAAAGCCCCACGCCTCGCAAGGCCTCGCGGACTCTGTCACGGTACTGCTCGGCCAGCGGCGTCAGCGGCAGGCGAATCCCCTCGGGGATCATGCCCAGATCATGCAACGCCCATTTGACGGGAATTGGATTGGACTCCAGAAATAACGCCTTGTTAAGACTCTGCAGCTGCTCATCGACGCTGCGGGCTTCCTCGGCCTTCCCCGCGAGCGCCAGACTGCAGACTTCTGCAACCCGGTCGGGAACCACATTGGCGGTCACGCTGATGTTGCCGCGACCGCCCCTGAGCATGAGATCGAGGGCGGTGGGATCGTCCCCGGAAATCACCAGAAATCCGGCAGGCGCTTCGTCCAGAATTCGCTGTGCCCGGACCATATCCCCGGTGGCTTCCTTGATGCCGATAATGTTATCCAACTGGGCAAGGCGCAGCGCTGTTTCAGGCTGCATGTCCACGCCGGTCCGGCCGGGGACGTTATACAGCAGCTGAGGGATGGCAACCCGCTGGGCGATGTACTGGTAATGACGAAACAGGCCTTCCTGGGTCGGCTTGTTGTAGTAGGGAGTCACCAGCAGACAGGCGTCCGCGCCGGACTCCTTGGCGCTTTCGGTGAGCTCCAGCGCTTCCAGGGTATTGTTCGCCCCGGTGCCGGCGATGACGGGAACGCGACCGCGCACGGTCTCCACAACCGCTTTGATCACGGCCTTGTTCTCCGCCATGCTGAGGGTGGCGGATTCACCCGTCGTGCCCGCAGCGACAATGGCGTGGGTGCCCTTCTCGATGTGCCACTCCACTAGCCTGGCCAGGCAGTCCCAATCGATCCGATTGTCCGCATTCATGGGGGTTACCAAGGCAACCATACTACCTTGCAGCATCTTGTACTCCGTAGGGGGCTTGATCCGGCTTCCAATCGGGCTGAATGTGGTGGATTGAAGACCGGGTAATTACAGTGGCTTTGCGCTCTCGTCTGGAACATGACCGCCTCAGCGCCAGCGATCGTCCAGGCCTTGTCGTTGCGGGGTCTAGCCAGGCGAAGGAGCCAATGGTACTGAGGCCGTGTTCCGGACACAAGCGTCAGCGTTCGCAATGCCGGATTGCTCCTCCCGGTCACGCCCCGCGATGGCGGTGGCGCCGCCGACGGGAGCGTTTCGGCAATCCGTAGAGGTCGGGTTCGCCCGGGGGCCGGGACTTGAAACGGCGGTGCATCCACAGGTATTGCTCCGGGCATTCCCGGATGCATCGTTCCACATGTTCGTTGAGCTTCAGCGCGTCTGCCGTTTCGTCACCGGAGGGAAAGTCCTCAAACGGGGGAAGAACGCGGAAGATATAGCCCTTCCCGTCCGGACGGCGAAGGTTCACCAGCGGAATAACCGGTACGTCAGCCATTCTGGCGAGCCGCGGCAGGCCCACCACAGTGGCGGCAGGGATTCCGAAAAACGGCGCAAACACGCTGTGCTTGGGACCAAAATCCTGATCCGGCAGGTAGCCGATGCCATACCCTCTGCGCAGATGCCGCACCATGGAGCGCACGTCGCCCGCGGCGATGGCTGCCGCGGTGGGGTTGCGCCGGGCCCGGGAGCGGGCCTGGATCAGGTCGTAAACGGGGTTGCGGTGTGGCCGGTAGCTCACAGCCATGGAGTCCATCAGGCTGGTCATAGCGGCACCCATGATTTCGAGGGTGGTGAAATGCAGGGTGAGGAGGATCATGCCCTGCCCCTTCCGCAGCTGATCCTGGATGATCTCAATGCCCTCGATTGTGTACAGTTTTTTCAACCGGGAGACGGGCCAGAACCAGGCGATTCCGCTTTCAAATACAGCGGTTGCCGTGGAGACGAAGTTCTCACGCACCAGTGCCTCGCGCTCGTCGGCGCTTTTTTCGGGAAAGCAGAGTTCCAGGTTGCGGCGGGTGATGAAACGGCGCCGCTTCAGCAGGTGGTACGTGACCCACCCGAGCCCGCGGCCGAGCATCAGCAATACGGGGTACGGTAGCTGCGAGACCAGCCACCACAAGCCGAAGCTCAGCCAGGTGAGCCAATATCGGGGGTGCAGCAGGGCGAAGCTGAATTGGACTTTACTTCTGGAATTCACGGTTCTGTCGCAGGCTGATTCAGGGGGCGGGGTTGCTGTACTGCCGATGGATGGCTTCGATACCCCTCAGCAGCTCATCAGACAGTGTAGCCTCGGCACTGTCGATGTCGACTTTCAGCTGCTCCAGTGAGGTGGCCCCAATGATGTTGGAGGTGACAAATTCCCGGGAGTTGACGAAGGCGAGAGCCATGGTCGCCGGATCCATGTGGTGCTCATGGGCCAGCTTCACGTAGGCCTCGGCGGCCGCCTGGGCCTGGGGATTCTGGTAGCGGACGAAGCGTTCGAACAAGGTGATCCGCGCCCCGGCGGGTCGCTGCCCATTGAGGTACTTGCCGGTCAGCACGCCGAAGCCGAGGGGCGAATAGGCGAGCAGGCCGATGTTTTCACGGATGGACATTTCCGCCAACCCCACTTCGTAGGTCCGGTTCAGGAGGTTGTAGGGGTTCTGCACGCTGACGATGCGGGGCAGGTGGTGTTGGTCTGCGAGGCGGCAGTATTCCATGAAGCCCCAGGGGGTTTCGTTGGAAATGCCGATGTGGCGGACTTTGCCCTCTTTTACCAGTTCACCGAGCGCTTCGAGGGTTTCCTGGATGGGGATGCCGGTGTCGCGGGAGTGTCGATAGCCGAGCCGGCCGAAGTAGTTGGTGCTTCGTTCCGGCCAGTGAACCTGGTACAGGTCCAGGTAGTCGATTTGCAGGCGCCGCAGGGAGTCTTCGAGGGCCTGGCGAATGTGCTGTGCGTCCAGGCGTGGCCCACCGCGCAGGTGGTCCATTCCGGTGTTCTGGGTTCCCCGGCCCGCCACTTTGGAGGCGAGAATGATTTTGTCCCGGTTACCGGTCCGGGCGAGCCAGTTGCCGATGTAGGTTTCGGTGCTGCCTTGTGTTTCCGCCCGGGGCGGGACGGGGTACATTTCGGCAGTATCGATGAAGTTGATGCCCCGCTCCAGCGCGTAGTCCATTTGGGAAAACGCTTCATCCTGAGTATTCTGCTGCCCCCAGGTCATGGTTCCCAGGCAGATCTCACTCACTTGAATGTCGGTATTGCCAAGCTGTCTTTTTTTCATGGATTCGATTTGCCGATTGTTGAGTGGTTTTGTGCCCGTCGCCCGTTCACTGGGACAGTGATCGCCTCACATCGCGATTACGACTCCCGCCCCTCACACCAGATCCCACAGCTCGTCGTCGAACAGCCAGTGTTTCTCCGCGTGTTTCGCCGCGCGCCCTTCCCGCTCCAGTTTTAACAAATGCGCCCAAAGGGAAAGCTTGGCGATTTTGTACAGGCGTTTGTCAACGTCCGCGTAGACCACCTCCATGAGCTGGTCGAGTGTGGAATTGGGGATCTGCCGCAGTGCGGCGACGACCTTGTCCTCGCGACTCATGCGGTGGCGAATAAGGTCATTGACGGCCGCCTCGGCATCGGCGATCAGATGGCCATGGGCCGGGGCGAGACGGTCAATCGGGTAGCGGGTCAGAAGTTTCAGGGAGTTGATATAGTCGAGCATGTCGCCACTGGGTGGAATAATGACCACGGTGGCGCCTTGCATGATGTGGTCGCCCACGAAGGCGATCTGTTCTTCCTGCAGGTAAAAGCAAAAATGGTTGCCCACGTGGCCCGGTGTGTAGAGCGCCTCGACGGTGGCGCCGGGGGTGGAGATCCGGTGGCCGTGCTCCAGATGTACGTGGGGGGTGAAGCTCTTGTCCTGGTGACCGTCGTCGTCCAGCACCGACCCGTAAAGAGTTGCGCCCGTCGCTTCGGCCAGCGGCTTGGCGGCAGGGGAATGGTCCGGATGGGTATGGGTCACGGCGATCGCGCTGATTTTCCCCTGGGCCGCGGCCAGGATTGCCTCGATATGGCTGTCGATCCTGGGGCCGGGGTCGATGACGGTGATTTCGTCCGTGCCCACCAGGTAGGTGTTGGTACCCGGCCCCGTCATGGGGCCGCCGTTGGGAGCGGTGATGCGGACCACTCGCTCGCTGAGCCGGATAGGTTTGCCCGGGACGATCTCCGTCTCGATGATGCTGCTGTGTAGATCGGCCACGATATCGGCTTAAAAATCAGCTTTGACGATGGGGCTTACATCCTTGCTGTAGTCCACCGAATCGAAACCAAATCCGAACAGTCGGGCAAATTCGGCCTTATAGCCCGCGAAGTCGGTAACGTCGGTCAGGTTCTCTGTGGTGACCTGCTCCCAGATTTCTGCGACTTTGGCTTGTACCGCTGGCTCCAGTTCCTTTTCGTCCACGCGATAGCGGCCCTTGTCGTCCAGGCGCGGATTCGCGTTGTAGAGGCATTCGGTGTACAGGCGGTAGAGCTGCTCGATGGGGCCTTCGTGGGTGCCCTGCTCTTTCATGACCTTGAACAGAATGGACATGTACAGGGGCATGATGGGAATTGCCGCGCTGGCCTGGCTCATGATCGCTTTCAGGACCGCAACACGCGCTTCGCCGTGTACACCTTGCACTTGTTTATTGATGCAGTCGGCGGCTCGGTCCAGGTCTTCTTTCGCCTTGCCGATGGCCGCGTGGCCGTAGATGGGCCAGGTGATCTTGTCGCCGATATAGGACAGGGCGATGGTCTTGCAGTTGTCGGCCAGTACACCGGCTTCGGTGAGGGCGCTCAGCCACAGTTCCCAGTCCTCGCCCCCCATGACTTTGACGGTGGCCGCGATTTCTTCGTCCGTGGCAGGCTGAATGGTGACTTCGCCCACTTCTTCCTTGTCGGTATTGAGGCTCTTCTGGGTGACGGCTTCGCCGATGGGCTTGAGAACGCTGGAATAGGTTTCACCAGTCTTCGGGTCGGTACGCCGGGGCGCGGCCAGGCTGTAGATCACCAGATCCACGGTACCCAGGTCTTTCTTGATCTGCTCGATCACCTGCTGCTTGCATTCGTCGCTGAACGCGTCGCCATTGATGCTGTGGCTGTAGAGTCCGGCTTCCTTCGCCGCTGCTTCGAAGGCCGCGGTGTTGTAATAGCCGGCAGAGGCGGTTTTGGTCTCCGTGGGCGGCTTTTCGAAGAACACCCCGAGTGTGTCAGCTCCGCAACCGAACGCCGCGGTAATCCGCGAGGCGAGCCCGAAACCGGTGGACGAACCGAGCACCAGGACCTTTTTGGGCCCATTTTCAATGGCCGGCTGAGCTTTGATGTAGGCGATCTGCTCCGCCACGTGAGCAGCACAACCTTCGGGGTGGGCGTTGGTACAGATAAAACCGCGAATCTTGGGGCTGATGATCATTCCTTCACCTTTGTTGTATTCAGAAAGCGCCGCGTCTGTGGGCGACTTGTTGCCATGGCGTGAATGCGGGCGGTGCCGGGACCCTCGTGCTCGAGAACCTTGGGAAAGGGTGCAATTCGACAGGGGCGCCATTATAGCCGCTGATCCGGGGCTTGAATATGGCCGCCCTTTCGACCCGATCCGCGAAGCGGAACCCCGCAAGCGTCGTGGCAGCCAATTCATTCTGCACAAAAACCCGCTTCACTTGATAATGATCAGTTAAAGGAAGTGACGAGGATCTCATAATGGCGCATTTTGCCATCTGAGCGAGTTGTATCATGAGCCAGCGCGTCCTCAAACTTTACGATCACAGCGATCACATCTGTCTTTTCGTCACCGGCCTGGTGGAGGGGGAGGGCATCCCCAGCAATCAGTTGGCCATCGTCGATCACGGCGAGGCGGCACTGTTCGATCCGGGCGGCGACCTGACCTATACACCGCTGTCCATCGAGCTGGCCAAGCACATCAACAGCCATTCCCTGCGTTACGTGTTCGCATCCCATCAGGATCCGGACATCATCGCGTCCCTGCCCCGCTGGCTGATGCACACGGATTGCCAGGTGGTCACCTCCCGGCTGTGGAGCCGTTTCCTGCCCCATCTGGTGTCCAGTTTTGTTTCGGACCGCATGAATGCCTCGCTGGCCAGCCGGCTCCTGGAGCTGCCCGATGAAGGTGAGAAAGTTCCGTTGGGCCGCTCCCATATTCAGGCAGTCCCCGCCCATTTTCTGCATTCGGTGGGGAACTTCCACTTTTACGATCCGATCAGCAAGATCCTATTCTCCGGCGATGTGGGCGCGGCGGTGACTCCGGGGCAGGACCACCTGCCGGTGGACAATGTGGCCGAGCACATTCCGCATATGGTGGGCTTCCATCGCCGCTACATGGCGTCGAACCGGGCCTGCCGCCACTGGGTGCGCCGGGTCCGCAAGCTCGACGTGGAAATGCTGTTGCCACAGCATGGCCGCCCCTTTGTGGGGAAAAAGGCGGTGGGCCAATTTCTGGACTGGTTCGAAGGACTGGAGTGCGGGATCGACCTGCTTGACTGACGGTGCCTGCGCGATCAACAGGAAGCCGGTACACTGGGGAACCTTCTTTCCCGGGCGCAGATCGGAACCAACATGCTGAACAAGATTCTCGACTACTTCAATACGGAACTTGCCCGCAACGAGGGCGAGACCCTCAGCCACGACCAGTGTCAGCTGGCCACGGCGGCCCTGCTGATCGAGGTAGCAGCGGCGGACCGGGACTTCGGTGCCGATGAAATGCAGACCCTGCGCACACTGCTGGCCCAACGATTTGAGCTGGATGACAGTCAGCTGGAGGAGCTGACCCGGCTGGCGGAGGCGGAGCAGGAAGAGGCCACCTCCCTCTACCAGTTCACTCAGATGATCAACCAGCAGTGCCGGCCCAACGAGAAATACCAGCTGCTCCAGGGCATGTGGGAGGTGGCGTACGCGGACGGCAACCTCGACAAGTACGAGGAGCATCTGATCCGCCGGGTGGCGGAGCTGATCCACGTGCCCCACAACGAGTTCATCCGAGCCAAGCTGGAGGCCAGAAAGTAGCCGCAAACCCGGGTTCGCGAGTTCGCCGCCGGCAGGCTCTCACCCCCGCTCGAAGTTTTCCAGCGGGGGATCATCGCGGTCTTCCCAGCGCACCTCGGTCACCCGGGCAGTGGGCGGCCCGATTGCGACTTCTTTCTCCGCGTTGGCCACCTGCTCCGGGTCGCCGCACAGCAGGACCTCCACCCGCCCGTCCGGCAGATTGCGGGCAAAGCCGCTCAATCCAGCGCGCTGCGCGATTCGCTCCACGTAGGCTCGAAAGCCCACTCCCTGAACAATTCCGGACACCAGGCCATAACGGCTGATCATTGACTCTCCTCCTCTGTGGTGAACCGTCGGGGCGAACTCTCCATGCCGGCCTGAAGCTCAGCCGGAGGTGCATCTGAGTGATTAAAAAGCCCCTTAATGTACAATACCGCGCTTTTCAGCCATTCGAACACGGGTGAGGATTCCACACATGGTTACGATTTATCATAACCCGCGCTGTTCCAAGTCTCGCCAGACCCTGGCCATCCTCGAGGAGAAGGGCGTGCAACCCCGCATTGTGCACTACCTGGAGACCCCGCCGGATGCGGCCACTTTGAAGGGCCTGCTGGCGAAGCTGGGGATCAGCCCCCGGGAGCTGCTGCGCAAGGGCGAAGACGCTTACAAGGACAATGAGCTGAACAACCCCCAGCTCAGTGATGAGGAATTGATCGGATACATGGTGCGTTTTCCCAAATTGATCGAGCGCCCGATCGTCGTTAAAGGCGATACAGCCGTCCTGGGTCGTCCACCCGAAAACGTATTGGGCCTGCTTTGATGAGTCACTCCAACCCGTATATCCTGATTCTCTATTACAGTCGTTTCGGCGCGACGGGCGAGATGGCATTGCAAATTGCCCACGGGGTGGATCAGGTAAATGGCATCGAGTCCCGGATCCGCACCGTGCCGCCGGTGTCTGCCACTGTGGAAGCCGTGGACCCGCCCGTTCCCGATGAAGGGGCCATCTACTGCAGCGAAACCGACCTGAAACAGTGCGCGGGGCTCGCTTTGGGCAGCCCCACCCGCTTCGGCAATATGGCGGCACCCCTGAAGTACTTCCTCGACGGTACCAGCAGCCTGTGGCTCAGCGGTGACCTGATTGACAAGCCCGCCGCCGTTTTCACGTCCACCGCCAGCCTTCACGGCGGGCAGGAAGCGACGCTTCTGTCCATGATGCTGCCCCTCCTCCATCACGGCATGGTGGTGGCCGGGCTCCCTTACAGCGAAGAGGCCCTGACCCAAACCCGCACCGGCGGCACGCCATATGGCGTCTCCCATTGGGCCGGCACCGACTCGGATCAGGCGCTGAGCGACCACGAGCGGGAACTTTGTCAGGCTCTCGGTAAACGAATGGCTCATCTGGCTCTGCGCCTGGGAGAAACTCCATGAGCGAAGCGCCCGATGTGCGGGAACCGCAGGCCCTCGCCTGGAGCCAACGGGTCAGCTGGATCTCCCTGGGCGCCCTGGTGGTGCTGTTCAGCTGGATCAATGTGACCTCACCCACCGGATCGTGGCTGCGCTGGGCGGTGCAGGCCCTGCCCTTGCTGATGTTCGTGCCCGGCATGCTTGCGAAGTCGCACCGCGCCTACAGCTGGCTGTGCTTTGTGATTATTCTCTACCTGATCCCCGCCATTACCCAGGCGGTGATGTTGCTTGGCTTTCGCAATGCGGAAACTCCACCCGGACACTGGAGCGACCTTTTGATCCTGTTGCTGACCAGCGTCCTGTTCTTTTCAGCGGTACTCAGCAGCCGCTGGCTGCAGCGCTATCAGTATTCCCAATTTGTCACCGCAAACGGAGCGAGGAATTCCAATGAGCAGCAGTAATCCCGGCGTACTGGGACGAAGTCTGCGGGCTATCGGCCGCACGATTGATCGAACGCGCATCGTGGTTATCAACGCAATCTTCCTGCTGGTGCTTGCCCTGGTGCTGCTGGCGATCTTCAGCGGGGGCCCGGGTCCAATTCCCGAGCGGGCGCCCCTGCGCGTGGAAATCACCGGGTTTCTCGTGGATCAGCGCAGCTATATCGACCCGGTCGCCCAGATGCTGACGCCGAGCGCCGGCTCTTCGGAAACGGTGGTGCGCGACGTGGTGCGGGCCATCAAGGCGGGAGCCCAGGATCCGCGGATAACCGAGCTGGTGCTGGAACTCCAGTACTTCACCGGCGGCGATATCAGCAAGCTGGAAGAAATCGGCACGGCACTGAGCACCTTCAAGGACAGCGGCAAACCCATCACCGCGGTCAGCGCCTTCTATTCCCAGGCCCAGTATTACCTGGCCAGCTACGCGGACCAGGTCCTGATGGACCCCATGGGGGCCGTACTGCTCACAGGCTACGGGAGCTACCGCAACTACTTCAACGAAGCCCTGGATAAGCTGAACATCAACCTGCACGTGTTCCGGGTCGGGGAGTACAAGGACGCCGTGGAGCCCTTCACCCGCATGTCCATGTCGGAGGCCTCCCGTGAGCACAACAGCCAGTGGATCGATCAGCTCTGGGGTATCTACACGAGCCGGGTGGAGACTCAGCGGCAATTGCCCAAGGATGCCATCAACGACTACGTGAGCAACCTGGACCAGCATTTACTCTCCCTTGACGGGGACGCGGCCGCTCTGGCGGTTCAGAACAAACTGGTGGACAGCCTCACCACCGCGCCCCAGCTTCGGCAAATGCTGATTGAAAAATACGGCTATGACGAGCAGCAGGACAGTTATCGGGCCGTTCCCTACCTGCGCTATGTGGACCATCTTGAACAACAGCCCGCGATGGCCCGCAACCGGATCGGGCTCATCGTAGCCAGCGGCACCATTTTCGACGGTGAGCAGCCCCCCGGCAGCATCGGCGGCGACACGCTGGCGGCGCTGATCCGCGAAGCCAGGGAATCACGCGACGTCCAGGCCCTGGTGCTACGGATCGACAGCGGCGGCGGCAGTGCCTTCGCATCCGAGATCATTCGCAGTGAACTGCTGGCCACCCAGGACGCGGGGATTCCGGTGATCGTCTCCATGGGCAGCGTGGCAGCCTCCGGCGGGTACTGGATCGCCGCCAACGCGGACGAAATCTGGGCCACCCCGACGACACTTACCGGGTCCATCGGCGTCTTCAGCATACTGCCCACCTTCGAGAACAGCCTGGATCGGCTGGGCATCAGTACCGACGGCTACGGGACCAACACGCTGGCCGACTCCATGCGCCTGGACATGCCCCTGGACCCGATCGCCGCGAATGTCATTCAGCTTAATGTCGAGAACATCTACCGCCGCTTCCTGACCATTGTGGCCGAAGGGCGCAACACGGAACCGGATCTGGTCCACCCGATTGCTCAGGGACGGGTCTGGAGCGGGATTGCAGCCCAGGAGTTGGGGCTGGTCGACAAACTGGGCTATCTGGACGACGCCATCGCAGCGGCTGCGGAACACGGCGGCGTCAGCGACTACCAGGTGGAGGTTATCGAGCAGGTTCTTTCACCCTGGGAGCTGTTCGTACAAAGCATGGGAACCGGTGCCAGGAGTCTGCTGCGATCGGCAGTCGAGGCAGAAACCGGGCTGGACCCGGCGGCTCTGGGCCAGACCCGGAGTCCATGGAAGGGACTTGCCGAGTTGATGCAACTGGTCCAGACCGACAAGCGCCCGGGGAGCGTATACGCCCACTGTACGCAGTGCGTCTCCCCGCGCTGAACGGGTTGCTGAAGGGACGGAATCAGAGTTTGCCAAGCACCTGCTTGACGAAGGGAATGGTCAGCTTGCGTTGCTCCTGGAGGGATTGCTCATCCAGGCGGTTGAGCAGATAGAACAGTTCGTTCATATCCCGGGGCGAGCGGCTGAGGATAAACTGGGCCACTTCCCTGCTCATCTCCATGCCCCGTCTCCGGGCCCGCGCTTGCAGGGCCCGCTGCTTTTCCTCGTCGTCCAGCACCTCCAGATGGAAAACCACGCCCCAACTCAGGCGCGAGCGCAAATCCTCCAACTGCAGTGGCAGGGATTGAGGGCTGCTTCCCGCTGAAAATACCATGTGCTTGCCGGCATCATGGACGCGGTTGAACAGACCGAACAGCGCCTCCTCCCAATGGGGAAGTCCCGCCACCGCTTCGAGGCTGTCGAGGCAGATCAGGTCCTGGGTTTCCAGGCCCTCGAACAGTGCTTCCGGTGCAAAGCCCGCCAGTTCACGAAGGGGGAGGTACTGGGCGGATCGCCCCTCCCCTGCCGCCTTGTGGCACGCGGCCTGGAGCAGGTGCGTAAGGCCCGCCCCCGGGGCGCCCCAGAGATAGATAAACCGTTCACCGCCCCCGAACTGCCGTTCCAGCGCCGCCACCGCCTGCCGGTTCGGGCTCTCGGGCGGCAGGTAGAAGTTAGCGAAAGTAGCCTCGTCGTGCAGGGAGACGCTCAGCGACAGTTGCCGCGGCCGGGGCTCCATCGTCAACGCCAGCGGTAACGCAGGGGGTTACCCGGGCTGCCTGGCGGAACACCTGCCAGACCCAGGTCTGTATAGGGCAGCAGCCGCTCATCCAGGGCCAGGGCGCTTTGCAGCTGATCCAGGTCGGCCGTCGGATAGACGTAGACCAACATACTGCTCCCGTGAACGGCGACCAGATCATAGCGACGGATGACCGCCAGATTGTCGAGATAGTTGCTCAGGCGGGCATAGCCGGCAAAGTCGTCCACATCGTCGATCTGAAAGACCAGGGCCTCGGAGCTGCCCTCCTGGGGAATGATCCCGTACATCTGAAAGAAGTGAGCGGCCATCTCGTCCACCGCTGCGGCGACCGCGCCTTCCAGGTCGGCCGCCCGACTGTCAAACACGGTGCTGCGACCCCGGTGCATCAAGCGCCAACTGGCGCGCCACTCGCCCCGGGCCGTTTCGGTCAACCGGCCCACCAGAATGCTGTCTGGATTGTACCGTTCCGAGGCCTCACGGATCGTATCCTCCTGTACGGACCAGAGCGCCTCCGATGGCAGCGCAACGCTGTCCTCAAGGTCGAGTATGGGCTTGATCAGGGGCAATCCCCTGCGTCTGGCGGCACTTTCCAGTGCTTCAAGCACTTCGGTGTGAGACGACGGCGTGACGCGGTTGCGGCCCGACGCATCGTCCACCATCAGCCACGGGAGAACACTGGGCCGATTGGCCGGCCAGATCGGCAAACGCAGATCCCGAAGCAGCTTCTCCACAGCGTCGCCGGAGTAGCGCAACACCAGGCGCCAGGCAGGCACTTCGCGGCCATCGTCCTCGACCGTCTCCTCAGTGGTTTCGTAGCGCCACTCCACCAGATAGCGGTCGGCGTTCCCCAGCGCGTCAATCACGTCCGGATTCTCCAGCACCTCGGGCAGGCCTGAGGCCCGTACCACCACTTCGGCCAGCCCGTCCACGGTGGCCTGGCTGCGTTCACGGGGACTCTGGCTGGTCACCAGCATTTCCGCTCGAAACAGGTCGATTCGTTCCTGCGCTACGGCGCTGAAGCTCAGAACAAGAAGGATGAAAACGCGAAAGGCAAAATTCAAGAAAGATTCCTCGGCGGATCGCATGTACTGTGGCTAAACGAATGTGAATTTCGGCGCTATTGTATCAGGCTGTCCCGCTCCTGAATAAGTAGCCAGACTTCTGCGCGTGACGCGCAGCGCACTCAATCTTTGCCTTGGGCCACCGTCGGGCCAGTTGGCGGCCTGCACGGTGGACAATTTCTCCTGCAAGAGCGGGTACTGAACTGATAAAATGCCGCCCGCCTGAACTTCCATCCACCCCCCGCAGAGTACGACTATGAGCAAGAAGGACCCCTCTTCCTCCTCCCCGCCTCCCTCGGAGTCCCTGAGTTACAAGGATGCAGGAGTGGACATCGACGCGGGCAATGCGCTGGTGGATCGCATAAAATCCGCCGCCCGACGCACCCATCGTCCGGGCGTGATGGGCGGCCTCGGCGGCTTCGGGGGGCTTTTCGAGCTTCCGACCGGCTACCGGGAGCCCGTTCTGGTTTCCGGAACCGACGGCGTGGGCACCAAGTTGCGCCTGGCCATCGACAGCGGCCAACACGACAGCATCGGTATCGACCTGGTGGCCATGTGTGTGAATGACATCATCGTCACTGGCGCCGAGCCTCTGTTCTTTCTCGACTACTACGCAACCGGTCGCCTGGATGTGGATGTAGCCAGCTCCGTCGTGACCGGCGTGGGTGCAGGCTGCGAACAGGCGGGTTGTGCTCTGATTGGTGGCGAAACCGCCGAAATGCCCGGCATGTACGAAGGCAATGACTATGACCTGGCCGGATTCGCCGTGGGTGTGGTGGAGAAGAGCGACATCATCGACGGCAGCAAGGTGGCCGCCGGAAATGTGCTGATCGGCCTACCCGCCAGCGGCCCCCATTCCAACGGCTACTCTCTGGTCCGCAAGATTCTCGAGCACAGCGGCGCCAGCCTGGATACGGAACTGCAGGGCAGACCTCTGCGCGACTGGCTGCTCGCTCCCACCCGAATCTATGTAAAACCTCTGCTACAGCTCATGAAAACGGTCCCGGTCCACGCCCTCTCCCACATCACCGGGGGCGGGCTGCTGGAAAACCTGCCCCGGGTTCTGCCGCACGGCGTCCAGGCCGAAATCGATGCACAGAGCTGGCAGCGCCCGGCCATCTTTGACTGGCTTCAGAAGCAGGGCAATGTGGCGGAACGGGAGATGTACCGCACCTTCAACTGCGGCATCGGTATGGTCCTGGTGGTGGCCGGCGAGCACAGCCAGGAGGCGCTTGATCAGCTCCGCGCCGCTGGCGAGAGCGCAGCGATCATCGGCGAGATCAAAACTGCGGACACAAACGCCGCCCCCGTGCGCATTACCGGCAAAGCCGGAACCGTCGAATGAGCAACCCAGCCCGGATCGCGGTACTCATCTCCGGCAGCGGCACCAATCTGCAGGCCCTGATCGACGCGCAGCAGGCGGGGCAACTCTCGGGGCAGATCGTGGCCGTGGTCAGCAACCGCCCCGGCGTGAAAGGACTGGCCCGTGCCCAGAAAGCGGGTATTCCGACCCAGGTCGTCGACCACCGGGACTTTCGGGACAGGGAGGCCTTCGACAAGGCCCTGGCCCTGGCTCTGGATCAGTATCGGCCTGACCTGCTGGTGCTGGCCGGCTTCATGCGCATTCTTACCCCGGGCTTCGTGGCCCATTACCAGGGCCGCATGATGAACATTCATCCGTCCCTGTTACCCAAGTATCCCGGCCTGCACACCCATCGCCGCGCTTTGGAGGCCGGCGATACTCACCACGGGGTGACCGTGCACTTCGTCACAGATCAACTGGATGGCGGCCCGCCCATTATCCAGGCCCGCATTCCGGTTCTGCCCGGGGACACCGAGGAAAGCCTCCAACAGCGGGTTCTTCAGCAGGAACACCGGATCTACCCCATGGCCGTGCAGTGGTTTGCGGAGGGTCGGCTACACTTGAATGGGAGCCGCTGCACATTCGACGGCGAACTTTTACCCCCTCAAGGTCATCTAATCGACGCGACACCTTGATCCGGGCTGCGCTGCCGAGTACTGAGCGCCCGGCCATACACCGCAACATGAATGTCACCCATGAAATCAGCTCTTCTGCATAAAGTGCCCGCGGCCGCCTGCCTGCTGCTGTTCAGCTTGCTTGCTCAGGCCGCCCCCGCCACCCAGCCCAAGAACTTCGAAGCCACTTACAAGGCCAAGTACTTCGGTATTTCGGTCACCGCCACCCGCAAGCTGGAAACACTTGGAGACGGCTCCCGCCTGTTCACGTTTTTTGCCGATAGCTGGCTCGCGGATCTGAAAGAGGTCAGCCAGTTCCGCTGGGCCGACGCCGACCGGATCCAACCCCTGCGCTATGTGTACGAACGCAGTGGCCTGGGCCGGGACCGCGAACTGGTGGTGGATTTCGACTGGGACAAGCGCCAGGTCGTCAACGACGCGAGCGACAAGCCCTGGCGAATGGAGGTTCCGGCGGGTGCTCTGGACAAGCTCAGCTGGCAGCTGCAGATTCGAACCGATCTCTTGAACGGCCGCCCCCTGCTCGAGTATGACGTTGCCGACGGCGGAAGCCTCAAGCAGTACAGTTTCGAAGTTCTCGGGGAAGAAGAAGTCGATACGGACGCGGGCCGATTCAAGGCTGTGAAGGTCAAACGTCTGCGTGACGAAGATGCCGAGCGCCATACCATTTTCTGGATGGCGAAAGAATGGGACTACCTGGTGGTCCGGCTCCTGCAAAAAGAGGAAGACGGGGCAAATTACGAAATTGATCTCCACCGCGCCGTTCTGGACGGGAAGGAGGTTCGCGGCCTGTAGGGAGCGGTGATCGGCGAATTGTAATCCGGGCTCCCGCCCCTCAAATCGCCTTCGTCTGCTGCTTGCCGCATCGAGCACAGCGATAGACCGTCACCAGCCTTCCCTGCTTTACGTCAAACTGCTTCTCCGTCACCACTTCCCATTTGTGGAAGCCATCGCGGCAGAGACTGCGGCCCTTGAACTTTTCTTTCAGCTTGGGCCGCTTGAAGGGAATTACGTCGCCCATAGCGGGAATCCTCGCACCGATTTGTGCCAACCCGGCTCTGCAATTGCCGGGCCTCTCGCGGAGCCTGGCGGGACCGGGAAAAATTGTCCGTGTTCGGCTCGCAAATGGAATGCTTTGCCAGGCTCCTGAGACCCGCTCTCCGAACCAGGGTTCAGGTCTGAGGCAAGGTCACGCCGCGCTGTCCCTGGTATTTGCCGCCGCGATCCTTGTACGAGGTCTCGCAGACTTCATCGGACTCGAAGAACAACATCTGAGCCACCCCTTCGTTAGCGTAAATCTTGGCTGGAAGTGGCGTGGTGTTGGAAAACTCCAGGGTAACGTGGCCCTCCCACTCGGGCTCCAACGGAGTCACGTTAACGATGATTCCGCATCGGGCGTAGGTGGATTTACCCAGGCAGATCGTCAGTATGTTGCGCGGGATTCGGAAGTACTCGACGGTGCGCGCCAAGGCGAACGAGTTGGGCGGAATCACGCAAACCTCGCTTTTCACGTCCACAAAACTGTCTTCGTCGAAGTTTTTCGGATCCACAATGGCCGAATGAACATTGGTGAAAATCTTGAATTCATCCGCGCATCGCACGTCGTAGCCGTAGCTGCTGGTGCCATAGGAAACGATGCGCTGGTCGTTTCCGTCGTAGCGAATCTGGCCCGGTTCGAAGGGCTCGATCATGCCGTGTTCCTGCGCCATGCGACGCAACCACTTGTCGGATTTGATGCTCATGAACTCTCCTGAACGGATGAAGGGGCCAGCGCTGAATTGAACGGAGGGGGATGCCCCACGCGGCAGGCGCTGCCGGGGGGCGAATAATACGGGTTTTTGGCGCCGCAAAAAAGCGGCTCGTCCGCGGGCGGCAAGCAGCGCGGGCCTTGCTCAATCGTCGCTGATGCTGATTTCCGTCGCTGCCGCCAGGCGGTTGATTTGCCACAACTCGGCGCCAATGCGACGGGCGATCTCGCGATAGGCGCGCGCGACCGGCGAGGCAGGCTCCGCAACCACGGTCGGGCAGCCACTGTCGACCTGCTGGCGAATACGCAGGTCCAGAGGGAGGGAACCAAGCAGGGGGGTGTGGTATTTGCGGGCTATCTCCTCGCCGCCACCGGTCCCGAAGATGTGCTCCTCGTGACCACACTGGCTGCACACGTGCACGGCCATATTCTCCACTACCCCCAGCACGGGGACGTTCACCTTGCGAAACATTTCGATGCCCTTCCTCGCATCGAGCAGGGCAATGTCCTGGGGCGTGGTTACGATCACCGCCCCCGTGACCGGTACACTCTGAGTCAGTGTCAGCTGAACGTCGCCGGTGCCGGGCGGCATGTCGATGATCAGATAATCCAGCTCGCCCCAATGGGTCTGTTTGATCAGTTGCTGAAAGGCCCCGCTCACCATCGGTCCGCGCCACACCATGGGAGTTTGTTCGCTTACCAGAAAGCCCATGGAATTGGTTTTCAGGCCGTGCGCCTCGATGGGCATCATGTAACGGTTATCCACCACCTTCGGGCGCTGGTTACCCGCGCCCAGCATCTGGGGCTGACTCGGCCCGTAGATGTCCGCGTCCAGCAGGCCGACCCGGGCCCCCTCCGCCGCCAGTGCCAGCGCCAGGTTGGCCGCCGTAGTGGACTTGCCCACCCCGCCCTTGCCGGAGGCCACCGCGATCAGGTTCTTCACGCCACTGATGGAACCCTCCCGCGCGCTCACTGCCTCCATAATCCGGCTTTTGACCTCCAGTTCCAGGTTTGAAAAGCCCGCATTCCGGGCTTCCTCGCGTAGCGCGGATTCAAGCTCCGCCGCAAGTCCGGCGCAGGGGTAGCCCAGCGCCACGCGCAGGTGCGGGACCCCGCCCTGTTCATCCAGCTCCAGGGCATCCAGGGAACGCAGGCTCTGATTGAGAACGGGATCTTTGAATTCACCGAGGGCGGTTTCGATTGCCGCCAGACTGGCGTGAGACATACGACGACCTTGTGTTGAAATGCGTGTTGAGGTGCGGGGCAAGGGGTATTATCCGACCAAATTACTCGGATTCACAAGGGCCCCAACCCCCGTCCCCGCAAGCCCCGGCAGACGGCGCCGCACCTGATCGAGGGGCCAAAAGGTGGTATAGTTGCGCCCTTTTCAGCCAGGCCCATCTCGCCCCAAACTCAGCCAATATCTGACCTCTGGACCGGACCTGCGCGACTGAGAGGATTCGAAACCCCATGACCGAACGCCGCGACATTCTTGTCACCAACGCCCTGCCCTACGCCAACGGCCCCATCCATCTGGGTCATCTGGTGGGCTACATTCAGGCGGACATCTGGGTGCGCTACCAGCGCATGCGCGGCCACAATGTTGTTTTCGTCTGCGCGGACGACGCCCACGGCACCGCCATCATGCTGCGGGCCGAACAATTGGGCGTTACGCCGGAAGAGCAGATCGCCCGGATCAAGGCGGATCACGAGCGGGATTTCGCGGACTTCCGGGTGGATTTCGACAACTTCCACACGACCCACTCGGAAGAAAATCGCGAGCTGGCCGAGTACATCTACAAGAAACTGCTGGCCAACGGGCATATCAAGACCCGCACCATCACTCAGGCCTACGACCCGGAGAAGAACCTGTTTCTGGCGGACCGCTACATCCGCGGGACCTGCCCCCGATGCAAGGCGGAAGACCAGTACGGGGACAACTGCGAGGTCTGCAGTGCGACCTACACCCCGGACGAACTGATCAATCCGCGCTCCGTTCTGTCCGGCGCCACCCCGGTTCAGAAGGAGTCCGAGCACTTCTTCCTGGCGCTGGGGGAATTCACCGACTTCCTGCGGGAGTGGACCCGGGCCGGCCACCTGCAGCCGGAGGTCGCCAACAAGCTTTCCGAGTGGCTGGACGAAGGTTTGCAGGAATGGGACATCTCCCGGGACGCCCCCTACTTCGGCTTCGAAATCCCCGACCAGCCCGGCAAGTATTTTTACGTGTGGCTGGACGCCCCGATCGGATACATCGCCAGCTTCAAAAATTATTGCGATCGAAACGGCCTGGATTGGGAACAATGGTGGAAGCCGGATTCCAAGGCCGAATTGCACCACTTCATTGGCAAGGACATCATCAACTTCCACGCCCTGTTCTGGCCCTGCATGCTGACCTCCGCCGGTTTTCGCACGCCCACCAAAATCGCCGTAAACGGCTTTTTGACGGTAAACGGCGCGAAGATGTCCAAGTCCCGCGGCACCTTCATCGATGCCCGAACCTACCTGGACCATCTCAATCCCGAGTATCTGCGTTATTACTATGCGGCCAAGCTGTCCAGCAGCGTGGATGACCTGGACCTGAACCTGGACGATTTCATTCAGCGGGTTAATTCCGACCTGGTAGGCAAGGTCATCAACATTGCCAGCCGCAGCGCGAAGTTCATTGAGAAAACCGGCGGGCGATTGTCCACGCGAATCGAAGATCCGGACCTCTGGCAGCGCTTTGTGGGCACGGCCGAGTCCCTGGCCGACCACTACGAAAAACGGGACTTCAGCCGTGCCATGCGCGAAATCATGGATCTGGCGGACCACGCGAACGAGTATGTCTCGCGCAAAGAGCCCTGGAAGATGATCAAGGATGAGGCTCAGCAGGACGCGACCAACGAGGTGTGCTCCCTTGCGGTCAACGCGTTCCGCTTGCTGGTGACCTATCTGGCGCCCGTCCTTCCGAACCTTGCGGAGCAGGCAGCCGAGTTCCTGCGCGCCGAACTTTCCTGGGACCGTACCGGCACCTGGCTCGGCGATCATGAGATCGGCAAGTTCAAGCCATTGATGACCCGGGTCGAGAAGGACAAGGTGGAAGCGGTGGTGGAAGCCAGCAAAGAATCTCTGGAACAGGCAGCGCCTGCGGTGTCCGGGCCGCTGGCGGAAGAACCTATAGCCGACGAGATCGAGTTTGGGGATTTCGCAAAAGTGGATCTTCGGGTAGCTCTGATCGAGAAAGCCGAGCATGTGGAAGGGGCGGACAAACTGCTGCGTCTGACATTGGACCTGGGCGGCGAAAAGCGTAATGTGTTTGCGGGTATCAAAAGCGCCTACGACCCGGCGGAACTGGAAGGCAAGCTGACGGTGATGGTGGCCAACCTCAAGCCGCGCAAGATGAAATTCGGCATGTCGGAAGGGATGGTTCTGGCAGCGGGTCCAGGTGGGAAGGACATTTACGTGCTGCAACCGGATGCGGGAGCGCAGCCGGGCATGCGGGTGATGTAGATGAAATTTGTTGGGTTACGCTTCGCTAACCCAACCTACTCGTGAAGCGGTAACCCTGTAGGTTGGGTTAGCGAAGCGTAACCCAACAGAGGACCAAACAGAGATAATCGGGCGGCGCTGCTGCCCGGATCTGACCGATCCACCTTGCAAGATCTCCGTTGGACACCCACTCAGGACAGCCATTCAGCAATGACCGATTTCGCCCTTATTCTCATCGGCGCCATTCTGGTGAACAACTTCGTGCTGGTTCAGTTCCTGGGGCTGTGTCCGTTCATGGGTGTGTCCAACAAGCTGGAATCGGCCATTGGCATGGCAGCGGCCACGACTTTTGTTCTCACGCTGGCCTCGATCGCCAGTTACCTGGTGCGGACCTTTATCCTGGTGCCCCTTGATCTTGAGTTCCTGCGCACCATTTCCTTCATTCTCGTTATCGCGGTGGTGGTCCAGTTCACCAAGATGTTCATCGACAAGTCCAGCCCCCTTCTCTCGCGAGTTCTGGGCGTGTTCCTGCCGCTGATTACCACCAACTGTGCAGTACTCGGGGTCGCCCTGCAAAACACCACCCGTTCCCACAGCTTCATGGAATCATCGCTCTACGGACTTGGTGCGGGTGTGGGGTTCTCCCTGGTACTGATTTTGTTCTCTGCCATGCGCGAACGCCTCGCCTACGCGGACGTTCCCGCGCCCTTCAAAGGCGCCGCCATTGGCATGATAACCGCGGGGCTCATGTCCCTGGCCTTCATGGGCTTTGGCGGACTCATTTAACGCAGCGCTCCAATGGAATCACTCTTCAGTCTGTTACAGCAAACCTCGATCGCCGTGCTCGCGCTGGTGGGACTTGCGCTCGCCTTTGGTGCCCTGCTCGGCTTTGCGGCGGTGCGCTTCAGGGTGGAGGCGGATCCGATCGTGGATCAGATCGACGGAATCCTGCCCCAGACCCAATGTGGTCAGTGCGGTCATCCGGGCTGTCGGCCCTACGCCCAGGCAATCAGCGAGGGCGAAGCCATCAATAAATGTCCGCCCGGCGGGCAGTCGACGATCAATGCGATCGCCAAGCTGCTGGATGTGGAAGCGCCAGCCCTGGATGAAGAACATGGGGAGGAAAGTGAACTTCCGACGGTAGCGTACATTCGCGAGGATGAGTGCATCGGTTGCACCAAATGTATCCAGGCCTGTCCGGTGGATGCGATTCTCGGCGCCGCCCAGCAGATGCATACGGTGATTGCCGACGAATGTACCGGCTGTGATCTGTGTGTGGAACCCTGCCCCGTGGATTGCATTGAAATGCGACCGGTGGAAGTCACAGTGAACGATTGGCGCTGGGAGCTCCCCTCCCCTGAGACGGAAACGGTTCATCTCATCGCCAGTGATCGCGACGAATCGGGAGCGGCGGCATGAGGAAGATCTGGGACATCCCGGGCGGCATTCACCCACCCGGGCACAAAGACCAATCCCTCGCCCTGCCCCTGGCGGAGCTTCCTTTGCCCGCGCAGTTGGTGCTCCCGGTTTCCCAACACCTGGGCGCACCTGCCGAACCCGTGGTTGCGGTCGGGGACCGGGTATTGAAGGGGCAGCTCATAGCCGAAGGCAAGCAAGCCATCAGCGCCAACGTGCACGCCTCCACCAGCGGCACTGTTGCGGCTATTGAAGAACGCCCCCTGCCCCACCCGTCCGGCCTGAACGGAATGTGCATCGTGCTGGATGCCGATGGCCACGATGAATGGGCGCCGCTGCAAGCGTGCGAGGATTACCGGCAACTGGAACCGGCGCAGGCTTTGGAAAAAATCCAGGCAGCGGGCATCGCGGGAATGGGCGGCGCAGGCTTTCCGACGGCGGTCAAACTCGATTCCCGCCGGCCCATCGAAGCCCTGATCGTGAACGGCACTGAATGCGAGCCGTATATCACCGCCGACGACATGCTGATGCGGACCGCCGCCCAGGACATTGTGCGAGGCATCGGGTTGCTCTCCTATCTTCTGGATGAGCCCCGGGAAATTCTCATCGCTGTCGAGGACAACAAACCGGACGCGATCGCCGCGTTGCAAAACGCGTTGGACAATGTGGGCGACACACGCATGGAAGTGGTGCCCCTGCCCACCAGGTATCCCAGCGGCGGAGAGCGCCAGCTGATCCAGTTGCTCACGGGGCAGGAACTGCCCTCCGGCGGACTGCCCGCCCAATTGGGAATCGTCTGTCAGAACGTGGCCACGGTGCTTGCCGCCTACCGGGCCGTGCGCTTCGGCGAGCCCCTGATCGAGCGCATCACCACCGTTACCGGCGATGCCTTCGCAACCCAGCGCAATGTGCGGGCCCGCCTGGGCACGCCTATTTCGTTCATACTGGGTGAACACGGCTACGACGCCGCGTGTGCTTCGCGCCTGGTCATGGGCGGCCCCATGATGGGGTTCAGCATCCTCAACCCGGATGCGCCGGTGATCAAAACCACCAACTGTCTGCTCGCACCGTCAATGCAGGAGGCTCCTCCACCGGCACCCGCCACTGCGTGCATCCGCTGCGGCCTGTGCGCGGAGGCCTGTCCGGTGAACCTGCTGCCCCAGCAACTCTATTGGTTTGCGCGAGCGCAGGAAGAAGAGAAGCTAAAGGCCCACAATTTGTTCGATTGCATCGAGTGCGGGGCATGCTCCTACGTTTGCCCCAGCCATATCCCCCTGGTCCAATACTACCGCGCCGCCAAGGGGGAGATCCGCAAGCACGAAGCCGAGCGCCGCCACGCGGATCGTGCCCGCCAGCGTTTTGAGTTTCACAAGCAGCGCATCGAAGCGGAAAAGGCCGCCCGCCTCAAAGCCCGGGAAGAAGCACAGGCCAAAGCCCGCCAGCGCAAGGCGGAGGCCGGAGGCGAGCCCCCCGCGAACGCCCCCAAGTCGGAAAAACCCGGGCGGCTGGCTGCTGCGCTGGAGAAGGCGAAGCAAGGCGGCGCCGGCGATGAGCGGGGCCGACTGGAACGCAAGCTTCTGGCAGCGGATGATCGCCTGAACAAGTTGCGCCAGAAGCTCGACAGCGCGGCCGAACAACCAGAGCAGGCGGAAGCGCTGCGCGCGCGAATCAAGGAAGCGGAGCTTGCCTCCCAGGGCATTCGCGACAAGCTGGCAGCGCTTGCGAACGACCCGGCGCAACCGAAGAGTGCTACGCACCCTGCCGGCCCCGGGCCTCATTCCAGTGAGGATGCCAGCAAGGTGGAAAGCTGAACATGATGCCCCAGATCACATCCCCTCACGCTCACAGCCAGAACTCCACTGCGCGCATCATGCAATGGGTATTGCTGGCTACCGTACCCGGCCTTGCGGCACTCACGCACTTCTTCGGCCCCGGTACTTTATACAACCTGGTGTTGGCCGGGGTCACTGCCTTGCTGTGCGAAGCGGCAATGCTGAAGTTGCGCGGCCGGCCAATCGGGTTTTACCTTCGCGATTGCAGCGCACTGGTGACAGCGGCACTTCTGGCCCTGGCCCTGCCGCCCTACTGTCCGTGGTGGATCGTGGTGGTGGGCACCGCAACAGCGATTGTGCTGGCCAAACACCTGTACGGCGGCCTCGGCTACAACCCGTTCAACCCGGCAATGGTCGGATACGTGGTGCTGTTGATTTCCTTCCCCGTGGAGATGACCACCTGGGCGGCCCCGCGCAGTGTGCTGGCGGAGGGCGAGAACCTGATGGGCCCCATCTCGGCGCTTGCGCGGATATTTCTGGAAACACCCGTGGACGCTTACAGCGGTGCAACCCCCCTGGATCTGTTCAAGCATCAGGAGGGTCTCACGGTTCAGGGCATCTACGAGGCGGAACCTGTTTTTGCCCGGGCTGAATGGGCTGGCGCCGGCTGGGAATGGGTAAACCTGGGCTTTTTGGCCGGTGGTCTGTTTCTGCTCTACAAGAAGGTTTTCACCTGGCATACGCCGGTCAGCATGCTCGCCACGCTGGGGCTGATGGCGGCTGTGTTCTACGATGGCGGCAGTTCCGCCAGCGGCGGCTCGCCTCTTTTCCACTGGCTTTCGGGCGGTACCATGCTCGGTGCATTCTTTATTGCCACGGACCCGGTCACCTCCGCCACGAGCCGCCGGGGCAAATTGATTTTCGGGGCCTGCATCGGTGTATTGATCTATGTGATTCGCTCTTGGGGCAGCTATCCGGACGCGGTGGCGTTCGCGGTGCTGCTGATGAATTTTGCCGCACCCTTCATTGATTACTACACCGTGCCCCGCAGCTACGGCCACGCCCGGAGTCGCCCGGGAACAGGACATTGATGATGTTGCGCAGATCCGTTGGCTTCAACAGTTTATTGCTTGGTGCGTTTGCGCTGGTTACGGCGGGTGTGGTGGCGACTACCCAGCAGCTCACAAAGGACTCGATCGCCCAATCGCGCACGCGCGCGGCTCAGCAGGCGCTGTACGAAATCATCCCCCAGGAACGGCACGATAATGACCTGCTGGCCGATACCCTCCAGATACCGGAGGAATATCAGGAGGTTCTGGGCTTATCGGATCGGGCGGCGAATAAGAAGCAGATTCACGTGGCCCGGCGCGCGGGTGAGCCGTTTGCGGTGATCGTTCCCACTGTGGCGCCGGACGGCTACAGTGGCGCGATTGAAATGATCATGGGCATTGACCGAAGCGGTATTCTCGGCCTCCGGGTCACGCGCCACAACGAAACCCCCGGACTGGGCGACAAGATCGAAACCAGAAAGAGCAACTGGATTCTGTCCTTCGACGGCAAGTCGGCGTCGGCCAGGCTGGACGGACGGGATCCGGGTTTTGATCAGTTAACGGGGGCGACCATCACTCGGAAGGCAGTGACCCGCCAGGTTCAGCGAACGTTGCGGTTTTTTGATGAGGCCGGGCTTCTGGAGGACCTTTCGCCCGTGAAAGTTGGCGAAGGAGAAGCGGTGCCACTCGACCGTCTCTCGGGCACGGAGGCGAATTCGGGTCGCGGATACTCTGGAAACCGGAATGAGCGATAATCTGATCAACTACAAAGAAATCAGCGTGAACGGGCTGTGGAGCAACAACCCGGCACTCGCACAGCTATTGGGCCTTTGTCCACTGCTGGCGGTCACCGGATCGGTGGTCAATGCCCTGGGGCTGGGTATCGCTACCATGGCCGTGCTCCTGGGCTCCAATCTGGCAGTTTCGTTGATTCGCAACACGGTCAGCGATGCGGTGCGCCTGCCCGCTTTCGTGATGATTATCGCTTCATTCACCACCTGTGCCGAACTGCTGATGCAGGCCTACACATTCGAGCTGTACCAGGTGCTGGGTATATTTATCCCGCTGATTGTTACCAACTGCGCGATTCTCGGGCGGGCTGACGCCTTTGCCAGCCGCAACCCGATCCTCCCCTCCGCGGTGGACGGACTCATGATGGGCCTGGGTTTTGGTGCCGTGCTGATTGTGATTGGTGCGATTCGCGAGGTACTGGGGGCGGGAACCCTGTTCGCCAACATGCACTTGTTGCTGGGCGAAGGAGCCCGGGACTGGGTGATCACGGTGATTCCCGATTATTCCGGCTTCCTCGTGGCCGTCCTTCCGCCCGGCGCTTTTCTGGCGGCGGGCTTCCTCATTGCCCTGAAAAACTGGATCGACTCCGGCCTGAAGCGCCGGGCCGAACTTCGCCGGCAGCCGGTGGTGCGTGGCAGCAAGCGGGTCAAGACCACTTCGGTGATCGGATAAGCCTTCAGGAGGGCTGGTCGAGGGCCCACTGGTACAGTGCGTTTTTCTTCGCTCCAGTGATCTCGGCGGCCAGGGCCGCCGCCTGTTTGGTCGGAAGGTTCTTGCTCAGGATTGCCATCACCCGCCGGGCTTCCGCTCCCAGCTCTTCACTGCCCCCTCTTTCCGCTCCCCGCACCAGCAAGACGATCTCGCCCTTCTGCTGGTTGGGGTCCGCCACCACCCACTCCAGCAATTCCCCCGCGGCCCCGCCAACGATGGTTTCGAAGGTCTTGGTCAATTCGCGGGCCAGCACCACCTCCCGATCCGCACCGAGCACCTCGGTCATATCCTCCAGTGCCGCGGCCACCCGGTGAGGAGCTTCATAGAAGATAAGAGTGCGGCTTTCCGCCGCCAGGTCTTCCAGCACTTTGCGGCGCGCCCCGCGCTTGGGAGGCAGAAATCCTTCGAAGGCAAAACGATCCGAAGGCAGTCCGGCGGCCGAGAGAGCCGCGATGAGTGCCGATGCCCCCGGGATGGGGACGATTCGGAACCCGGCCTCCCGGACGGCCCGCACGAGCCGGTAACCGGGGTCGGATACCAGGGGAGTACCCGCATCGGATATAAGGGCGATGTTTTGGCCTTCCGCAAGACGCTTCAAAAGTCCAGGGAGACTCTGTTCCTCGTTGTGATCATGGTAGGCCAGCATGGGAGTGGAAATGTGAAAATGTTCCAGCAAACGCTTACTGTGCCGCGTATCCTCGGCCGCGATTATGTCCACCTGTTGTAGTGTTTCCGCGGCTCGGGGTACCATATCTGCCAAATTGCCGATGGGCGTTGCCACCACGAACAGCGTCCCGCCGACCCGGACTTTGGTGCTGTTCTCTGGCTCGACAGGTGAATCATTCATTAACGGGCACCTCCAAAAAACGCATGAGCGGACGCTGCCAGGGAGCGGACAGCGCGACTGGATCGAGTCGTCCCCGGGCGAGCCGCCCCGCAAGGGTGATTCGTCAGCGCCCGACCCGTTTTTTGACAGATGCGCCCTGATTTGTCCGTGGTCCGTTTGCGGTAATGGTCCATGTTGATAGCCACTTCTTGGGCACCCCGCCGGGTGCGAACTGCAGGTCCCTGAATGCTTAGTTTTGCTCGCCCCTTTCTGCTCATTGCTCTCTGTTCCGGTCTCCTGATCCTTTCCGGGTGTAGTGGTCAACCCCGCCCGCGTGGGGATGTTCAGGTGGACGCGGTTACCAGTGAGCGGGTCCGCGATCTGCTGGCCCAGGCACAGACCAGTGACTCGCCGGAGCGCGATCGGCGCCAGTTGGAAGCTGCTCGATTACTGGTGGAAATCGGCGAATTCCAGTGGGCGATGGATCTGCTGGGCTCCATCGATCCGGACCTGCTTGTGGCCGGAGAATTTGTGAACTACACCCTGGACTACAGCCGTGCGGCCCGGGAGCTGGGCGACTACTTCCTGGCGCAGCGCATTCTAACCAACCCCCGGGTTGAACAACAGTGGGACGCCCTTTCAACCGAAGCCGCGCGGGAGCTTCGCGCAAGCCGGGCCGAGCTGTTCGCTCTTCTGGGCGAGCACGTGGCCAGCGTCCAGGAGCGGGTAGTACTCGGCCCGCTTCTGGAAACGGAAGAGGAGCACATGGCCAACCAGGACGGCATCTGGCAAAGCCTGATGGCCCTCTCCGAAGCTGAGCTGGCTGCGCTGGACTCAAACCCGGAGATCACCCGCAGCCCCGTCCTCCGGGGATGGGCCGAACTGGCGGTTCTCAGCAAGAACAACGCGGCGGACATCGAACGCCAGGAATCCCTGATCGACGACTGGATCGCCCGCCGCCCGGAACACCCGGCAAGCCAGCGCCTGCCGAGCGACCTGCAGCTTCTCAAACAACTGGTGGAAGAACAGCCCCGACAGGTGGCTCTGCTGCTTCCGCTCAACGGAGATTACGAGCGTGCCGGGAAGGCCGTGCGCGACGGCTTTCTGGCGGCCTACTATCACGCGAAGGATCAGAACAGCTACGTCCCCCAGATCCGGATCTTCGACACCAATTCCGACGATTTCAACGCAGTGTACGACCTGGCGGTACAGGATGGTGCGGAGCTGATTGTCGGCCCTCTGCGCCCGGAATACCTGGACGAGTTGCATCTGCGCCCCAACCTGCCTGTCCCGACCCTGGCACTGAACTATGCGGCCAATCCCTTCGGCCTCCCGGACCAGCTCTATCAGTTCAGCTTCGAGGTGGAAGACGAAGCCCGTCAGGTGGCCGCGCGCGCCTGGCTCGAAGGCCACCGTTACGCCCTGGTGCTGGTACCGCAGACTGAGCGCGGCGAGCGCAGCGCCCGGGCTTTTCGTGAGGCCTGGACCGAACTGGGCGGCACTATCGTAAACCAGAGCTACTACGCGGACCCGCGCGACTATTCCGGTGTGGTGGAATCCGCGTTGCTGGTGGACGAGAGCAAGGCCCGGGCACGGGCCTTGCGCCAGCGGTTGGGCGGCAGCCTGCGTTTTGAAACCCCGCGCCGACGCCAGGACGTGGACTTCGTGTTCATGGCGGCAGACGCCGCCGCGGGCCAGCTACTGAAACCGACCCTCGCTTTCCATTACGCTGGCGGATTACCGGTTTATTCCACCAGCAGCATATTTGCGGCGGACGAAGGTTTGCGCACCAGCCGGGACCTGAACGGCATCCGCTTTATCACGCTGCCCTGGCATTTCGACAACAGCAGCTCGGTCAAGAGCGCGGTTGAGCGCTATGCCGATCCCGCTCCGTCCTATTTGCGGCTCTACGCCATGGGAGTCGACGCTTATCGACTCTATCCTCGGCTGAAGCAACTGGAACGGGTGCAAGGTACCCGGTTTTACGGCCAGACCGGCGTTCTCGCCCTCACCCCGGAGCGCAAGGTTCAGCGTGAGCAGGTGTGGGCGCAGATCATCAGCGGCCGGGCCGAGCCTCTTCCCACAGTGGTTACCGAGGCGGATGACAGCTAGTCTTACGGGGCAGCGGGCTGAACGGGAGGCCGAGGCCTTCCTGTGCGCCAAGGGCCTGCGGCTTGAAGAGCGCAACTTCAGCTGCAAGCTTGGCGAGATCGACCTGATCATGCGAGACGGCGATACCCTGGTTTTTGCCGAGGTTCGCTATCGCACCAATCCGCGCTTCGGTTCGCCCGCCGAATCCGTTGACTATCGCAAGCAGCAAAAGATCGTTCGCAGCGCCCAGTACTTTATGCAACGCAAGCGCCTTGTTGACGCGATCCCCTGCCGCTTCGACGTTGTGAGCATTACCGGTGGGGCTCCCCCTCAAATCCAGTGGATCAAAGACGCTTTTTGATTCAGAAGTGGCCTGTGGCCACAGGACGGACCGATGTACGAAAGAATCATTCAGACCTTCCACCAGAGCATTGAGACCAAGATGCAAGCCGGTGAACTGCTGGCGCCTCTCATTGCCAAAGCAAGCGAACTGGTGGTGGGCAGTCTGTTGAATGAAGGGAAGGTGCTGGTGGCCGGAAACGGCTGCTCCACGGCGATCGGGCAGGTCTTCGTGACGACGCTGATCAACCGTCTCAAGCAGGAGCGCCCCAGTCTGCCTGCGGTGAACATTGCCAGCGACAGCGCGGTGCTTACTGCCGTGGCCAACGACTTCAGTTTCAATGATGTGTTTGCCAAGCAGATTCGCGCCCTGGGCAATGCGGGCGATGTGCTGCTGATGATCAGCAGCAGCGGTAATTCCAGCAATCTGGTGCAGGCCGTGGCGGCCGCTCATGATCGTCAGGTAAACGTTGTCGCCCTGACCGGCGGCGATGGGGGCGATCTGGCCACCCTGCTGGACGCCAATGATCTGGAACTGCGCGTTCCGTCCGACTCCGCCGCCCACGTGCACGAGGTGCACCTGCTGACCACTTTTTGTCTCTGCGATCTTATCGACTTTCAGCTTTTTGGAGCCGAGGAACCTCTATGAAGAAACTCGCTGTGTTCTGCCTTCCTCTGGTGTGCTATTGGCTCGCCGGTTGTGCGTCGATTGTTGGAGCAACGACCAGCGAACCCATCGACATGGACCCCAATCGTCGCACCATGGGCACCATGATGGATGATTCCCAGCTGGAGACCATCGCCAAAGTCAACATCGACAAAGCTCACCCGGATCTCAAAAGCTCCCCCATTACGGTCACGAGCTTCAATCGTGTGATCTTGCTGACTGGCCAGGTCAAATCCGCCGAACTGCGCGAGCTTGCGGCCCGCACGGTGAGCAAGCTCAGCAAGGTTCGCCAGGTATACAACGAGCTTCAGGTTCAGGCACCGACCTCATTTCTGGCCAACACCAACGACGCCTGGCTCACCACAAAGGTAAAGTCGAAGCTGGCCTTCAATGACGAAGCGCGGGCCAGACGCATCAAGGTATTGACTGAAAACGGCATCGTTTACCTGATGGGGATGGTGCCGCGAACCGAAGCGGAGCACGCGGCGGAAGTCGCCCGCTCAACCACAGGTGTTCAAAAGGTGGTCCTCGCCATCGAGTACACCGACCAGTAGTCGGAGCCGCCGGTCAGGCGAGTTCGCGCGCAAGCCGCTCTATTTCTGACCATTGCCCCGCTTGAATGAGTTGGGGCTTTACCATCCAGGACCCACCCACGCAGATTACATTGGGCAGCGCCAGATAGCTGTCCAGGTTCTCCCGGTTGATTCCGCCGGTCGGACAAAACTGAATGCCGGAGAACGGTGCCGCCAGCGCTTTCAGGAGCGGAATCCCTCCCACGGCTTCGGCGGGAAACAGTTTGAAGCAATCGAAGCCCAAAGCCATGCCCTCAAGGATTTCCGAGGGCGTCGCCACGCCGGGCAGGAAGGCGAGATTCTGTTGCGACGCAGCTTCGGCCAGTTCCCGGGTGAGCCCGGGGCTCACGGCGAAGTCCGCCCCGGCCTTTTTCACTGCGTTCACATCGGCCACGGTTTTCAGTGTGCCTGCTCCCACCAGGAAATCCGGTATTGCCGCCTTCACTGCTTCTATGGCCTCGAGCGCGGTCGAAGTTCGCAATGTGATTTCCACCGCGGCCAGTCCACCGCGATGCAGGGCCCGCGAAGTCTCCACCGCCTGCTCGGCGGAATTCACTGTCAGCACGGGCAGGACCCGCAGCGGCTTTAGCAGGGCAATAACCGATTCCATGCATTCCTCCCGACTGGCAACTCAGAAGACCGTACAGCCCCGGTTCGCGGTGCTGGCGTGTTCACGGAACGCCTGAAACAGGGGGCGCCCCATAGTGCCGTTATCCTGGTGATGCAGAGCTGGGCTGCGGGTGGCGAGCACGCCCTCATCCAGGTGGACCTCCATGGTGCCCTCGTCCGCATCGATGGTGATAAGGTCCCCGTCGCGCAGCCTGGCAATGGGGCCGCCCTCCACCGCTTCCGGGGACACATGGATTGCGGCCGGCACCTTGCCCGAAGCGCCGGACATGCGTCCGTCGGTCAGCAGCGCGACACTGTGACCGCGGTCCTGAAGAACGCCCAGGAAGGGTGTGAGGTGGTGCAGTTCGGGCATGCCGTTAGCCTTGGCACCCTGAAAACGAACCACCGCTACAAAGTCCCTGTTCAGGTCGCCGCGCTCGAAAGCTTCCTTGAGCTCGGCCTGGCTGTGGAAGATTACCGCCGGCGCCGTGGTCTTGCGTTGCTCCGGTTTGACCGCAGAGATTTTGATGATGCCCTGACCAATGTTGCCGTTCAGCAGCCGAAGCCCCCCTTCCTGATTGAAGGCCTCGCTAACAGGGCGCAGCACCTCCCGAAAGCGGCTTTCCATAACCCGGTCCCGCCACGCCACACGGCCGTTTTCGCCGGGAGCGGGCTCGAATTCGTAGGCCTCCATCCCCTCGCCCATGAGAGTCAGTACGTTTTCGTTGAGCAGGCCCGCCCCACGCAGTTCCCGAACCAGAAACGCCATGCCGCCCGCACGCCGAAAAGCGTTTACATCCTCATCGCCGTTTGGATAGACGCGGGCGATCAGCGGAACCACACGGGACAGGCGGTCGAAGTCCTCCCAGCGCAAGTGGATGCCGGCGGACCTGGCCATGGCCACCAGGTGCAGAGTGTGGTTAGTGGAGCCGCCCGTGGCCAACAGGCCCACAAGGGCGTTGACGATGGACTCCTCCGTAACGAGACGGGTGAGTGGCTTGAACTCTTTTGAATCGGGGTCCGCCGCGGGAATGAGCCGCAAGACGGTTTCACGAATCATGGCCTGGCGCAGCGGGTCGTCTGGATTGATAAACGAGCATCCGGGAAGCTGGACACCCATCATCTCCATCATCACCTGATTGCTGTTGGCGGTGCCGTAGAAGGTGCAGGTCCCGGGCGAATGGTAGGAGGCGGATTCAACCTCCAGCAGCTCTTCCCGGGTGGCCTTCCCCTCTGCATAACGCTGCCGCACGTTGGCCTTTTCCTTGTTGGGAATACCGGATCGCATGGGTCCCGCGGGCAGAAAGGCCGCCGCCAGATGCCCGAACTGCAAGGCGCCGATCATCAGACCGGGAACGATCTTGTCGCAGGTGCCCAGGCAGATGAATCCATCGAAGAGGTTGTGGCTGAGGCTTACGGCCGTGGCCATCGCAATCACGTCGCGACTGAACAGGCTCAGCTCCATCCCCGTGCGGCCCTGAGTCACGCCATCGCACATGGCCGGCACCCCGCCAGCCATCTGCGCCGAGCATCCCATTTCGCGGGCAATACTCCGGATGGTTTCCGGGTAGCCCTCCATGGGCTCGTGAGCGGCAATCACATCGTTGTAGGCATTGATGATGCCCAGGTGGACACTTTGCATCATGCGGATGGTCTGCTTGTCCTGCTCGCCACAGGCAGCGTACCCGTGAGCCAGGTTGCCGCAGGAGAGCACCCGCCGGGGCGGATCCTCATCGCGACTGCGCTGCATCCGTTGCAGGTAGTCGCGACGGGTAGCCTGACTGCGATGGCGAATCTCTGCCGTTACTTCTTCGAGAATCGAATTAATTGAACTCATGTGTCACTCCGCCGCGTAGTAGATGTCCAGCAGAACGCTCATTTGGTGCAGGACCGCCCTGATAGGCATCTCCTCGGTTCTTCCGTCCTGGATGGCCCTTTGCAGAACCTGCCACTTCTTCCTTCCGACCACATGCAGAACCAGGTGTTTGGTACTGGTAATCGCCGGCAGGGTCAGAGTCATGCGATTGTGTGGTGCAGAGGGCGGGTGCACGGCGCAGCAGAGCCGTCCCTCCTCGGGTTGCAAGGCAGTACGCAGTTCTGCGGCCCCGGGGAAAAAGGAGGCCGTATGACCATCATCCCCCATGCCCAGTACCACCACGTCAAAGGGCATGGGAACATCCTGGAGACGACGCTCCACCTCCGGCTCCGCCCCGAAGGGCTCGGCCGCCGCGGTTTTCAAGGGCACAAAGCGCGCCGCGGCAGCGCGGTGCTGCAACAGATGCTCCGCCACCAGACGGGCATTGGAATCCGGGTGCTGACTGTCCACCCAGCGTTCATCGACCAGGGTAATCACAACCTTCTCCCAGGGAAGGTCGATGTTCGACAGTGCCTCGAACAGCGGCTTGGGTGTATTGCCCCCCGAAACCGCCAGCGATGCGCTGCCGCGGCTCTTCACGCCGTCCCGAAGAGCGGCGGCAATGGAAGCGCTCAGCTTTTGAACCAGAGCATTGTCGGATTCGAACTTTTCAATAGACCAGGACATGAACGACACCCATTGATTTGCAAAGAGGGCGTGCCGCCCGCGCGCGATCCCCGACGGAATGGCCGCGGCCAGGCTCGGCCGTTGACGGGTCGAATGGCCAGCTCATTAATGTGAGATGACAATTCACTCGTGCCACTGCCTTCCGTCCTTCGCAATCAGCGCAATGCTTTCGGCGGGCCCCCAACTGCCGGCGGTATAACTGACCACCCTTTTCTTGGTAGCACGCCACCCTTCAACAATCTTGTCCACCCACGCCCAGGCGGCCTCCACTTCGTCGGCACGCATAAACAAGGTCGAGTTCCGCCGCATGACGTCATAGAACAAGCGTTCGTATGCATCAGGAACGCGGCGGTTGGTGAACACGTCAGAGAGCGAAAGGTTCAGCGCCACCGACTCCAGGGGCATGGTCTCATCCAGCCCGGGGACCTTATTCAGCAGATGCAGCTGAATGCCCTCGTCCGGTTGCAGACGAATAGTAAGACGGTTGGCCGCTCCCGAGGTCATCTGTTCCCCAAATATGGAGTGAGGCACTTCATTGAACTGGATGATGATCTCTGAAAAACGTTCGACCATACGTTTGCCGGTGCGAAGATAAAAAGGCACACCCGCCCAGCGCCAGTTATCGATTTCGGCCTTCACGGCCACAAACGTTTCGGTGTTGGAGCCGGGGCGCGCGCCCTCCTCCTCCATGTAGCCGGGTACAGGCCTTCCGCCGACGGCGCCCGCGACGTACTGGCCGCGCACTGTATTATCTCTCACTCCCCGCTTTCCCAGGGGTTTCAGAGAGCGCAGTACCTTGAGTTTTTCATCGCGCACAGCCTCCGGATCGATGCGCGCCGGCGGTTCCATTGCCGCGAGGCAGAGCAATTGCAACAGGTGATTCTGGACCATGTCCCGCAACGCTCCGGCGTCGTCGTAAAAGTCCCAGCGACCCTCCACGCCCACCGTTTCCGCCACTGTGATCTGCACGTGATCGATGTAGTGGCTGTTCCACAAAGGTTCGAACAGGGCATTGGCAAACCGCATCGCCAGAAGGTTCTGTACCGTCTCCTTACCCAGGTAGTGGTCTATGCGGTAGACCTGGTCCTCCCGGAAAATGGACGTGAGGCTGCGGTTGATTTCGAGGAAGGACTCGCGACTGTCCCCGAGGGGTTTTTCGACTACCAGCCGGCTGTTGTCGCGCACCAGTCCTACGGCTGCGAGCGCTTCGCAGATGGGCGCGAATATGGAGGGCGGTGTCGCCAGATAAACGATCAGGTCGCGATCCGACTCAGCGAACACGTCATTGCGCAGTGCTTCCAGATCCTCCCGGGCCGTTGCATCCGCCGGATAGTAGCGGAGTCGCGCGGCAAAGCGCTGCCAGGTGTCCTCGTCCAGTGGTTCCGTACCGTGAAATTCTTCCAGTTTGGCGCGCACTCGTTCGGCAAAATCCTCCGCTGGCGCTTTATTGCGCGCGATTCCCACCACCTTGAGGCAATCCGACAGGCATCCTGAAACATCCAGGTAGTAAAGGGCCGGATAGAGCTTGCGGTACGCCAGATCTCCTTCGCCTCCCACGATGAGAATGTCGCATTTCATTCCGGTCTCCTGCCGCGCCTTTGCTTCGATCCCCTACGCAGGAAGCGTGCCCGCCAAACTCAGCAGCCCCTGCCTGTCACCTTGGGCGTCGCGGCTTATGAACTCGTCTGTGCAACTCGTCTGCCACGCGTGTGCAACACGCCTGCCACGCTTAGACGTAGGGCCCCGGACGTCGGCCCGTTGCTGGCACATGTCTGATTCATTCCCGATTTCACTCTGTGATAATCTGCCACCATGACCGCGGGCGCGGCGCTGGCGGATGCGAGGTTCGGGAGGAGAGGCAGTGACAGATTCCACATATCAAACGCTGGTGGCCGAAGAAGACTACCGTGACCTGAAAAGCTCCGTGGACATGCTCGGTCGGGTACTCGGCGAGACAATCAGACTCTCTCACGGCGAGTCCGTTCTGAATCAGGTGGAGCACATCCGCCAACTCGCCAAGGCCTACCGCAGTGGCATGCAGGACAAGCGCGTCGAGCTGATTGATTATCTCTCCACCGTTGAGCCGGACGGGCTGATCATGATTGCGCGGGCCTTCAACCAGTTCCTCAACCTCGCCAATATTGCCGAACAGTTGCACAGCACCCTGAGCGCGGACAACAAGGAACTGAGCGCGGTCAGTTCACTCAACAAGCAGGTCAGCGAATTGCTGGAACAGGGGATACCCGCGGAAGAAGTTCTGCGCGTTATCGAAAATCTGGATATCGACCTGGTGCTCACGGCCCATCCCACGGAAATAACCCGCCGCACCCTCATCGACAAACAAACCCGCATCTACAACCATCTGCAACAAATGCAGACCAGCAAGCTTGAAGGGGAACGTCTCTACCAGGTTCGGCAGGGACTGAGCCAGCAGATTGCCCAGTGGTGGCACACGGATGAAATCCGCACGGAAAAGCCCACCCCGGTGGACGAAGCGGTGTGGGGCTTCGCAGTCATCGAGAACTCCCTGTGGGAGGCAGTGCCCCGATTTCTCGACAAATTGAGCCGCACGGTCAGGGAGTACCTGGGGCATGAGCTCCCGCTGACCTATCAGCCGGTTCACTTCACCTCCTGGATGGGTGGCGACCGGGATGGCAACCCCAATGTGACCGCCGATGTCACCCGCGAGGTTCTGCTGCTGGCCCGCTGGAAGGCGGCGGACCTCTTCCTGAAGGATATCAATGAGCTGACCGGTGAACTGTCCATGAACCGCTGCTCCGATGCGGTGCGGGCCCTGGTCGGTGAGCAGCGCGAGCCCTATCGCGCGGTACTCAAAGAGCTCCGGCAGCTGTTGAACAACACCCTGCAGTATACGGACGATCTGCTTAAAGGACGGGAGCCGCGCACCACTCGGGTGCTCACCGACGAAGCCCAGCTTTGGGATCCGCTCCACGCCTGTTACGAATCTCTTCAGGCGTGTGGAATGGGGATGATGGCGGACGGCAAGCTCAGAGATACCCTGTGGCGGGTACGGTGCTTCGGCGTTCGCTTGCTGCGCCTGGATATTCGCCAGGAGTCGGATCGCCACACAGAGGTATTTTCCGAGTTGACCCGTTACCTGGACCTGGGCGACTACCGGTCCTGGAGCGAGAGTGAGCGCGTTCAGTTCCTGACTGCTGAACTTGCCAACAAACGCCCTCTTTTTCCCCGCCGCTGGCGAGTTTCCGATCCTGTGCGGGAGGTGCTGGATACCTTCGTGATGATCGGCGAACAGCCGCGGCGAGCACTGGGCGCCTATGTGATTTCCATGGCCCGCGCACCTTCGGATGTATTGGCGGTGCAGTTGCTGCTGCGTGAATTCGGCTGCAGCTTTTCCATGCAGATCGCCCCCTTGTTCGAGACGTTGGATGATCTGAATAATGCGGCGGGCGTTCTGCAGGACCTGCTCGCCATTCCCGCTTACCGGGAATATATCGAGGGCCGGCAGATGGTGATGATCGGCTACTCGGATTCAGCCAAGGATGCCGGCGTGATGGCCGCCGGCTGGGCTCAGTATCAGGCCCAGGAGAAGTTGCTCGAGGTGGCGAAGACAGCGAACATTCAATTGACGCTGTTTCATGGCCGCGGCGGCACCATCGGACGAGGGGGTGCACCGGCCCATGCGGCCTTGATGTCCCAGCCACCGGGATCGCTCGAGAACGGCCTGCGGGTTACGGAACAAGGGGAGATGATCCGCTTCAAGCTGGGTATGCCGCAAATCGCGGTGACCACTTTTGGCCTGTACACGAACGCCATGTTGCAGTCCAATCTGCTGCCGCCGCCCAGGCCACGGGAGGAATGGCGGGCACTGCTGAATGAGCTTTCGGAGCGTTCGGCCAAAGCCTATCGGGATCTGGTGCGAGGCAATCCGGATTTCATCGATTACTTTCGCAGCAGTACGCCGATCGATGAGCTGAGCAAGCTGTCCCTCGGCTCCCGACCTGCGAAGCGCAAGGCCGAGGGCGGTATCGAGACGCTGCGGGCGATTCCGTGGATTTTTGCCTGGTCTCAAAACCGTCTGATGCTTCCGGCCTGGTATGGGGCCGGGGAGGCGATAGAACAATTGATTGAGCAGGGTAAGCGGGAGGCCCTGGAGGCGATGTGTGACCAGTGGCCCTTCTTCTCGACGCGCATGAGTATGCTGGAGATGGTGTACGCCAAGTCCGACCCGGAACTCTCCACGTACTATGACAGCCGCTTGGTGGAGGAGCGTTTGCATCCGCTCGGGGCGATGCTGCGGGAGCGTTTGCGCAAGGACATTGAGGTGGTGCTGTCGATCGCCAACGATGAGAGCCTGATGCAGGGTTTGCCCTGGTTGAAAGAATCGGTTCATCTGCGCAACACATATACGGATCCGCTCAATCTGCTGCAAGTGGAGTTGCTGCACCGGGACCGTCAGGAATCTTCGCCCGCGGCCGAAAAGGCCTTGCTGGTTACCATAGCCGGCATCGCGGCGGGGATGCGAAATACCGGGTGAATCTCTTGACAAGAAAACCTGCCTTTCCCGCGGCCCCACCGGCGTAGTCGCTTGAAGGTCCCCTTCCTATCCCGACAGTGTTAGTATCGGGGCATCCCTGAGGAACAGACCAAACAGCGAGGCGCACCATGAGCATCACAGCGATCATAATCATTGTCATTGTTGCGGTACTGGTTTTCTACGGCATCGGGATCTATAACAGGCTCGTCAGCCTGAAGAACCGGTACCAGAATGCCTTCGCCCAGATCGAAGTCCAGCTAAAGCGCCGGCACGATCTGATTCCCAATCTGGTTGAGACGGCCAAGGGCTACATGGCCCATGAGCGGGAGACACTAGATGCGGTGATCAGCGCCCGGAATGTAGCGGCCAAGGGCCTGGAAGCCGCAGCGGCAGCGCCCGGAAGCAAGGCGGCAATGGAGCAGCTCGGTGGTGCGGAAGGAATGTTGACGGGGGCCCTGGGGCGCCTCAACGTGGTGATGGAGGCCTATCCGGATCTGAAGGCAAATCAGAACATGATGCAATTGTCCGAGGAGCTGACCAGCACCGAAAACAAGGTGGCGTTCTCGCGGCAGGCTTATAACGACTCCGTGATGGAGTACAACACCTACCGCCAGTCCTTCCCGCCGGTACTTCTGGCCTCCACCTTCGGCCATGGAACCGATGCAGGCTTGCTCGAGTTTGCGGACAGCGAACAGATTCAGGCGGCCCCGACGGTTTCCTTCTAAACCATGAACTTCTTCGAACATCAGGATATCGCCCGCCGCAACACGCGGCGGCTGGTGCTGTTGATGCTGGCCGCAGTTCTGAGCCTGATTGCCGTGACGACGGTGCTGCTTGCGGTGGTCCTTTACTACTTCGAGTACAGCAATGATCCCCAACAGATGGGCGGCAATGTGGTGGGCGCCGCCTTCCAGACCCTCAGCTGGGAGATTGTGGGCTATGTGGCTCTGGGTGTTGGGATCGTTGTTGCCCTGGGTAGCGCTTTCAAGTTGATGCAGTTGAGCAGCGGCGGGCGCACGGTAGCCGAGGCCATGGGCGGTCGGCTGATCAACCTGGATACGCGAAACGCGGACGAGCGCAAGATTCTGAATGTGGTGGAGGAAATGGCCATCGCCTCAGGGACGCCCGTGCCGCCCGTTTACGTCATCGAGGACGAGAGCATTAATGCCTTCGCGGCCGGGTTCCAGCCCCAGGATGCGGTGATCGGCATCACCCGGGGCAGTATCCGGATCCTCAGTCGGGAGGAGCTTCAAGGGGTCATTGCCCATGAATTCAGCCATATCCTTCACGGGGATATGCGCCTGAACATTCGCCTGGTGGGCATTCTGCACGGCATCCTGCTACTGGGGCTGATTGGCTACTTCCTGTTGCGGACGGCCCACGTGGGCGCTTACTCCTCCTCGCGCCGACGCGGCAACAATGCTCTGCCAATGCTGGCCATGGGGCTGGGCCTGATGATCATCGGCTATGCGGGCACATTTTTCGGCAACCTGATCAAGGCAGCCGTGAGCCGTCAGCGGGAGTTTCTGGCCGACGCTTCCGCAGTCCAGTTCACTCGCAATCCGGACGGTATCGCCGGTGCGCTGAAGAAGATCGGCGGCTACGCTCAGGGGTCCATGTTGCAGTCGCCGCGGGCCGCCGAATTCAGTCATATGTATTTCGGGCAGGGAGTGAAGGCCGGATTCAGTGCACTCATGGCCACGCACCCGCCTTTGCAGGAGCGCATTTCCCGAATCGAGCCGCGTTGGGATGGACGTTTCCCCGCGGTAGAAGGGACGGCACAACAGACGAATGCCCCGGGGGCGGAAAGGCCCCGGCAGGAGGCTGTATCGGGCCTGGCAGCCGCGGCCCCACTATCGGCGGTGGAGTCCATCGGCCAGCCCGGACCCGAACACGTGGAGCACGCCCACAATCTGATCGAGGGGATCGACCCGGAGCTTCGGGATGCGGCCCATGATCCGTTTTCGGCACGTGCCGTGGTTTACTCTCTGCTCATGCAGCGCAGCGATTCCGCGATACTGGAACGGCAATGGCAACAACTGCAGCAGCAGGCGCATCCGGTGACCTACCAGTTCACCGGGAAGGTGTATACGCGGGTGGGCGAACTGGCCCGCGCTCAGCATCTGCCACTGCTGGAGTTGTGCATACCTGCGCTCAAGGCAATGTCGACTCCTCAGCAGGAGGTATTCAAGCGGAACCTGCAGTCGCTGATCAGGGCGGACGAAAAAGTAGAGCTGTTCGAATGGTCGCTCTACCGCATCGTCATGCACAACCTGGAGCCGTCCGAGACCAAAGAGCAGAATTCCAGCCTCAAGGAACTTTCGGATGAGTGCCAGCTGGTTCTGTCCATGGTGGCCCACAGCGGCCACCCGAACCGCAGCCAAGCGGAGAGTGCCTATCAGCAGGGATTCAGCCAACTGGGATTAAGCTCGCGCTTTTTCCTGAACCGGGACGCCATTCACCTACCCGATCTGGACCGCGCCCTGGCGCGCCTGCGCGGCTTGAAACCACTGCAGAAGCCGGCACTTCTGAAAGCCATCGCAGCCTGTATCGAATACGATGCCCAGGTCACGGTGACCGAAGCGGAACTGTTCCGCGCAATTGCCGACAGTCTGGATTGTCCGGTTCCGCCCTTGCTCGCGGAGCAGAAACTCGCCTGAACGAGTCCTCCTCAGTCTGCTGACAAACGCCGCGCATGTCGCGGCGTTTCTGTTTGCAGGTTTTATTTTTCTTTCTTGGCCAGGAGCTCCGCCAGGTCAACGGCCTGCCAGTGAGGGAAATGCTTGCGAATCAGGGCGTTCAGTTCCAACTCGAAAGGTGAGATGGTCGCCGGATCCGCGGCGAAGCCGGCCTGGTCGCTCAGGGCCTCGGTCACCATTCCCGCACCGACGGTGATGTTGGTGAGGCGGTCGATGACGATAAACGCCCCGGTGGTGCGATTGCTCTGATAGGGGTCCACCGCCACATGCTGACTCAAAGCGAGTGACACCAGCCCGATGTCGTTGAGCTGGAGGCTGTCCACCTCGCTGTGCGCCTGTGTGTTGACGTCCACCCTGTACTGGATGTTGCTGACTGCACCCGTGGTATATTTGGTGGCGAACTTGAAGCCATACTGACGCCCGGGCTGGAGTGCCTGCTCGGACATCCACACCAGGTGGGCTCTCAGGTGATTGCTTTGCTGCACAGTGTGGTCGTCCGCATGGACCACCATATCGCCGCGGCTGATGTCGATCTCGTCTTCCAGTGTCAATGTGATGGCCTGCCCCACGAATGCCTGCTCTGGCTCACCATCGTAGGTGATAATGGATTTCACGCGACTGCTCTTGTCCGAAGGGAGGACACGGATCGCGTCCCCCACCTGAACCACTCCGGAACCGACGGTCCCGCAAAAGCCGCGGAAATCCAGATTGGGACGATTGACATACTGCACCGGGAAGCGGAAATCCTCGGTGTTTTTGTCCCCGGCGATTTCCACGGTCTCCAGGATATCCATCAGGGACTGGCCTGTGTACCAGGGCGTTTTGGCGCTGGGTGTCACGACATTGTCGCCGTCCAGCGCGGAGATAGGCACAAAGCGCACATCCCCCAGATCCAGGCCCTCGGAGAACGTCAGATAATCGGATTTGATCTTCTCGAACACGTCCTCGGAAAACTCCATCAGGTCCATCTTGTTGATGGCTACGATGACGTGACGGATACCCAGCAGTGATGCGATATAACTGTGGCGACGGGTCTGGGTCATGACCCCGTGGCGTGCATCGATGAGAATCACGGCGAGATCACAGGTGGACGCACCGGTGGCCATATTGCGCGTATATTGTTCGTGCCCGGGAGTATCGGCAATGATGAATTTGCGCCGAGCGGTTGAAAAGTAACGATAGGCCACATCGATCGTGATGCCCTGCTCCCGTTCCGCCTGCAGTCCATCCACCAACAGCGCCAGGTCCATCTTCTCACCCGTGGTGCCATGGCGGGTGGAGTCAGAACGTACCGCCTCCAGTTGATCCTCGTAAATCATCTTGGAATCGTGGAGCAGACGTCCGATGAGAGTGCTTTTACCATCGTCCACGCTGCCGCAGGTCAAAAAGCGTAACAGCTCCTTATGCTCGTGCTGCTTCAGATAGGCCTCGATGTCCTGTTCGATCAGATCCGACTGATGCGACATATAAAACTCCGCTCCGAGCCTGTCGACTCGTTGATTTGTTCAGTAGTTTGCGTTCCGCCTTCCCGGCCAGTTGATCAGAAATATCCTTCCTGCTTCTTCTTCTCCATGGACCCGGAACTGTCATGATCGATGACCCGGCCCTGGCGTTCGGAGGTTTTGGTCAGAAGCATCTCCTGGATGATCTCCGGAAGCGTCGTGGCAGTCGATTCCACGGCGCCCGTCAGCGGGTAGCAGCCCAGGGTGCGGAAGCGAACCATCTTTTCCATCACTCGCTCACCCGGCTCCAGGGGCATGCGGTCGTCGTCCACCTTGATCAGAACGCCATCCCGTTCCACCACCGGGCGCACTGCCGCAAAATAGAGGGGCACAATGGGAATGTTTTCCAGATGGATGTACTGCCAGATATCCAGTTCGGTCCAGTTGGAAAGCGGGAAAACGCGAATGCTCTCACCCTTATCCACCTTGCTGTTGTAAATATTCCAGAGCTCCGGCCGCTGATTCTTCGGGTCCCAGCGGTGATTTCTGTCGCGGAACGAGTAAACCCGCTCCTTGGCCCGGGACTTCTCCTCGTCCCGGCGGGCGCCGCCGAACGCGGCGTCGAAATTGTATTTGTTGAGCGCCTGCTTGAGAGACTCGGTCTTCATGATGTCCGTGTGCTTCGCGCTGCCATGGGTGAACGGATTCACACCCATTTTCACCCCTTCCTCGTTGATGTGGACGATCAGGTCCCAGCCGAGATCCTTCACGCGCTGATCCCGAAATTCGATCATCTCGCGAAATTTCCAGGTGGTATCCACATGCATCAGGGGAAAGGGCGGCTTGCCTGGGTGGAAGGCCTTCATGGCCAGGTGCATCATCACCGCCGAATCCTTGCCGATGGAATACAGCATGACCGGATTGTCGAATTCTGCAGCGACCTCCCGGATGATGTGGATGCTTTCCGCCTCCAGCTGCTTCAGGTGAGTCAGTGTGTAAGAATCGGACATATGCGGTATTGGGACTCCATTGGTTCGGCAGGGACGCGTCGGTTTGAGCTTCGGGTCGACATGGCTTCGGGGCAGGCCCGGACTTCGTGCTCAACGTCAACAGTGTCACGTGCACCGGCAAAACTCGTGCCGGTGCACGGATTATAGGGAATCCGGATGGCGCAATTAAGTAGCGTTTGTTTCTATGCTTATTCCGGCAGCTTTCGCCAGTTCCACGAACCCGGGAAATGAAGTGGCCACATTGGCGCAGTTCCTGATGTGAATGGGCTGGGAAGCCCGCAGCCCCGCCACCACAAACGACATTGCGATCCGGTGGTCGTCGTGGCTCTCCACAATACCGCCGCCCATCGGACCGCCTTTGATGATCATGCCGTCGGGTGTGGGCTCTGCATCAACGCCCAAGGTCTGCAGCCCTTCCGCCATCACCTGAATCCGGTCACTTTCCTTGACCCGCAGCTCTTCCGCGCCGGTCAGGCGCGTAGTCCCTTCGGCGCAGGCCGCGGCCACGAACAGGGCGGGGAATTCGTCGATGGCAAGTGGTACCAGTTCCGGGGGAATATCGATTCCGTGCAGGGGTGCGTAGCGAATGCGGATGTCGGCGACCGGTTCGCCCCCGACTTCCCGTTTGTTGGCAAACCCGATATCCGCGCCCATCAAGCGCAGAATGTTCAAAATCCCCGTGCGGGTGGGATTGATGCCCACATGGGTCAGTGTGAGATCGGAGCCCGGGGCGATGGCGGCCGCCACCATGAAGAAGGCAGCAGAGGAAATATCCCCCGGCACTTCGATGTCGCAGGCCTTCAAGGTGCCGCCGCCCTCGAGGCTGACCCGCGCACCATCGCAGTTCACGGGATAGCCAAAGCCCTTTAGCATGCGTTCCGTATGATCGCGGGTCACCCCCGGCTCCACCACCGTTGTTTCGCCCTCGGCGTAGAGACCCGCCAGAAGCAGACAGGATTTCACCTGAGCGCTGGCCATGGGCATGTCGTAGTGAATGCCGTGGAGATTCTGCCCGCCGCTAATGCGCAGCGGCGGGAGGCCACGTGCCTCCGTGTCAATTTTTGCCCCCATGGTGCGCAAAGGGTCCGCAACCCGGTTCATGGGCCGTTTGGAAAGAGACCCATCCCCACTCATCTCGGTGTCGAACACCTGCCCTGCCAGCAAACCGGCAAGCAGCCTCATGGAGGTACCGGAGTTGCCCAGATACAGCGGTCCCGGCGGCGCCTGCAGGCCGTGCATGCCCACTCCATGCACCACCACGCTGCCCTGGTTTGGGCCTTCGATCACTACCCCCATATCGCGGAATGCCTGGAGGGTGGCCAGTGCGTCCTCCCCTTCAAGGAAGCCTTCAATGTGGGTTATGCCTTCGGCAATGGAACCCAGCATGATGGAACGGTGGGAAATGGATTTGTCGCCGGGAACCCGCAGGGAACCGGTAATCGTCCCCCCCGGTTGAACCCTGTATTGGAGGCTTTCTCTGGCCATATGGTTACTGCTTTCCGTATAAGACTTTCTCGCTACGCGAGAGCTGAAATGGTCCCGCGCAGCTTTGGCGCGGGTAAATACACCCATCAGGTAATCACCGTCGTCCCGGTCGATTGCGTCACGCAACTGTGCGAGATTGTTGCCAAACAAGTCCAGCGCGCGAAGAACGCTGTCGCGATTCGCCAGAACGATATCGTGCCACATGGTCGGATCGCTGGAGGCGATGCGGGTAAAGTCCCGGAAGCCTCCGGCCGCATAGCGGAAGATGTTCTCGTTCTCCGTATCATGAGCAAGAGTATCCACCAGAGAGTAGGCAATGAGGTGCGGCAGATGGCTGGTTGCCGCCAGTACGTCGTCATGCTCTTTCACGGGCATGCCCACCACTTCTGCGCCCAGCGCTCTCCACATTCTGATCACCCGCTGCAGATGATGTTCATCGGCATCGCCGCTAGGCGTGAGAATTACGCGATGGCGCACAAAGAGTCTGGAATCCGCTGCACCCACTCCGCTTTTTTCGGACCCGGCAATCGGGTGGCCGAGAATGAGCTGGGAAGGAACTTGCCCGAAGACCTGCTGCGCCGCTTTTTCCACGTGCCCTTTGACGCTGGCGCAATCGGTAATGGTTACATCGCAACTGACAGTGTCGGCAATCTGTTGCAGAACGCTGGTGACCGATAGGGTGGGAACTGCGATGCAGATGAGATCACCCTTGCCGAGCTGGTCCGCCACCGCTGCCAGACTGTCGAAGGCTGCATCGGCCAGCCCCTGTTGCAAGGCTGTGTCTCGAGTGTGTTGGGAAGGCGCAATGGCCACGACCCGCTGACAGGCTCTGGCTGACTTCAGGCCCGCAGCAACACTTGCCCCTATTAGACCGAATCCGATAACAACGAGCGTTTTGATTTTCATAGTTTTGCGCTGGATATGGCAGGGATGAACGGAAATGAAGGGAGGCCATCGCCCCCTCCATGAGAATACCGCTGGCGTTGAGTGCCGGGACGGGCCTTACAGCACCGCCTTCGGGTAGGAGCCGAGCATTTTCAGATCCGAGGCTCGCTCCCCCACGTCCAGCAGGGCCGCCTTGACGTTGGCATCGTCCTGGTGACCGACGATATCGATGAAGAACACGTAGTTCCAATTGCCGGTTTTGGAGGGGCGGGATTCGACGCTGGTGAGGTCCACCTTATGATTGCGAAACGGCTCCAGCAGATCGTAGAGCGCACCCGGCTCGTTGCGCATGGAAATGATCACCGATGTTTTGTCCGTCCCGCTGGGCGGCACGTCCTGTGTCCCGATGATCAGGAACCGGGTGGCGTTGTCGGGTTGATCTTCAATCTTTTCGGCCAGCACTTTGAGGCCGTAGAGCTCCGCGGCCATTTCCCCGGCAATGGCCGCTGCATTCCATTCGCCGCGCACCCGCTTGGCCGCCTCTGCATTGCTGCTGACAGGAATCCGGTCTGCATTGGGGTAGCGCGAATCAAGCCATTTTCGGCATTGCGCCAGGGATTGGGAGTGAGAGTAGATCCGGGTGATATTGCTGGTATTGGTGATGTCCGAAACCAGCAAATGGTGATGAATCCGCAAGGCCACTTCCCCGCAGATTTTCAGCCCGGATTCAACAAAGGTATCGAGGGTATGATTCACCACACCCTCCGAAGAGTTTTCCACCGGCACCACGCCGAACTCCACGGCGCCCGCCTCCACCTCGCGGAACACATCATCGATAGCCGCCATGGGTACACACACGGCGGACCGGCCGAAGTGCTTCAGCGCAGCCTGCTGAGTAAAAGTTCCTTCCGGACCGAGGTAGGCGACCCGCACCGGATGCTCCAGCGCAAGGCAGGCGGACATGATTTCCCGGAACAGACGCGCCATTTCTTCGTTGGAAAGCGGACCGTGATTGTTGTCCATGATTTTGCGCAGCACCCGGGCTTCGCGCTCCGGACGATAGAAGTGCACATCGGTTTCGCCCTCGGCTTTTTTGACCGCGGCCACGTCCTGCGCGCACTTGGCCCGCTCACTGATCAGGCGCTCTATCTCGCTGTCAATGGAGTCAATCTGCTCGCGCAGGGCGCGCAACTGTTCGTTTTCCTGTTGTTCCGTGTCTTTGCTCATTCCGAAAAACTCTGGCCCCGGATCTGAAGTCCGGCGCGCGCCTTGGGCGCGCGACCTATTGAAAAATGCGGGCCCTTCCCGCCACTGGCCGGGCAGGAATTTATTCCTGCTCCTGCTCTTCCACCTCTTCCGCGTCGGATTCCTCAATGCGCTCGACGCCCACAAGGTGTTCGCCTTCCTTCAGGCGGATCAGACGCACGCCCTGGGTGTTACGTCCGAGAATCGATACTTCTTCCACCCGGGTGCGTACCAGGGTTCCCTGATCGGAGATCAGCATGATCTCTTCGCCTTCAAGCACCTGCACCGCGCCCACCAGATCGCCGTTGCGCTCGGTGGTCTGCATGGCGATGATGCCCTGGGAACCGCGGCCCTTGGTGGAGAATTCCTCGACGGATGTGCGCTTGCCGTAGCCCTTTTCGCTCACGGATAACACGGTGCCGCCCTCCATGGGGATGACCATGGAAATAACCTGCTGACCTTCCTTCAGGCGAATACCGCGCACACCGCGCGAAATCCGGCCCATGGCCCGAACTTGCGTCTCCTTGAAGCGCGCCGCTTTGCCGGCGCTGGAGAACAGGATAATCTCCTGCTGACCGTCAGTAATGGCGGTGCTGACCAGGCGATCGCCCTCCTCCAGGTCGATGGCCCGCAAGCCGGTGCTGCGCGGACGGGAGAACTGAGTCAGAGAGGTCTTCTTCACCGTGCCCTTGCTGGTGGCCATGAAGATGAAATGGTCCTCGTCATACTCCTGCACCGGCAGAATGGAGGTGATGTGCTCCCCCTCTTCCAGGGGCAGCAGATTCACCATGGGCCGGCCACGGCTCTGCCGCCCCGCTACGGGAATCTGGTAAACCTTGAGCCAGTAAACCTTGCCATGGTTGCTGAAGCAGAGGATGGTGGTGTGGGTGTTGGCGATCAGCAGGTGCTCGACGAAGTCTTCGTCCTTCACAGCGGTCGCCGCCTTGCCCATGCCGCCGCGCCGCTGGGCCTGGTAGGCATCCAGTGGCTGGGTTTTCGCATAGCCGAGATGGGAAATAGTCACCACCCGGTCTTCTTCGGAAATCAGGTCCTCGGTGGTCAGATCCAGGTGGGATTCCTGGATTTGCGTGCGACGCTCGTCGCCGTATTCCTTGACGATCAGGTCGAGTTCCTCGCGAATCACCTCCATGAGGCGCTCGGGATTGGCAAGGATGTTCATGTACTCGGCGATCTGAGTCAGCTTTTCTTCGTACTCCGCCAGCAGCTTGTCGTGTTCCATGCCGGTCAGACGATGCAGGCGCAGGTCAAGGATGGACTGGGCCTGGGCCGGCGACAGGAAGTACTGCTGTCCCCCTTCAGAGTCACGCAGGCCGTACTGAGGCTCCAGATTGTCCGGCCGGCAGACGCTGTCCCCTGTGTCGCTTTTGGCCCGGTCCAGGAATTCACCGACGTCCGCCAGATCCCAGCCGCGGGCCAGCAATGCGTCCTTGGCATCAGCCGGTGAAGCTGACGCTTTGATCAACGCGATCACCGGGTCGATGTTGGCGATGGCGATAGCCAGACCTTCCAGAATGTGGCCCCTCTCGCGCGCCTTGCGCAGCAGGTAGACGGTACGGCGGGTGACCACCTCGCGGCGGTGCAGAATGAAATATTCCAGCAGCTCCTTGAGGTTCAGGGTCCGCGGTTGGCCGTCAACCAGAGCCACCATATTGATGCCGAAGACATTCTGCAGCGCGGTCTGGGAGTAGAGATTGTTGAGCACGACCTCGCCGGATTCGCCGCGCCGCATTTCAATCACGATGCGCATGCCTTCCTTGTCCGACTCATCGCGCAGCTCGGCAATGCCTTCGATTTTCTTTTCTTTGACCAGCTCGGCGATGCGTTCGATCAGCCGGGCCTTGTTCAGCATGTAAGGGATTTCGTGAATGATGATCACGTCCCGATTGGTTTTATCGTCGTGCTCCACGTCCGCTTTAGCGCGCACGTAGATGCGGCCGCGCCCGGTGCGGTAGGCCTGCACGATCCCCGCGCGGCCATTGATAATGGCGCCGGTGGGGAAGTCCGGTCCGGGGACGAACTCCATCAGCTCGTCCACCGACAGATTTTCATTGTCGATCAGCGCGATACAGGCCCGAACCACTTCGCGAATGTTGTGAGGCGGTATGTTGGTGGCCATGCCCACTGCAATGCCGGAAGAGCCGTTCACCAGCAGGTTGGGAACCCGGGTCGGGAGAACGTCGGGGATCTTCTCCTGGCCATCGTAGTTGTCCACCCAGTCGACGGTTTCCTTGTCCAGGTCCGCCAGCAGCTCGTGGGCGAGCTTGGCCATGCGGATTTCCGTATAACGCATGGCCGCCGCGCGGTCGCCGTCGATGGAACCGAAGTTCCCCTGGCCGTCCACCAGCATGTAACGCATGGAAAACGGCTGGGCCAGGCGGACGATCGCGTCGTATACCGCGGAGTCACCGTGCGGGTGGTATTTACCGATCACGTCCCCCACAACCCGGGCGGATTTCTTGTAAGGCTTGTTCCAATCGTTGTTGAGCTCGCTCATGGCGAAAAGCACACGGCGATGCACGGGCTTGAGGCCATCGCGCACGTCCGGCAGCGCCCGCCCGACGATTACGCTCATGGCGTAGTCGAGATAGGACTGCTTGAGCTCGTCTTCGATGTTGACCGGTAGGATTTCTTTCGCTATGTCATCGCCCATAGACTGCGGCTTTCCTCACTGGGGACTTATTCTGGTTTGCAGCGCGCGAAGCCTTTTCCGTACCGCTGAAGCAAAGGCCGGCGATCGCTGAAAGTAAGCGTGCAATATTACCACAAGATCAGTCATATAGGCATTCCGGCGGCCCTGTTGCGCTGCATGCAGGGAGCAATCCCGGTATACTCTCGGCGCCCACGACCGGCCGGGGCCATGACCCCGGTACGGGGCCGTTTCAGCCTCTGCGACCCCGGATTGCCACCCGACCACCCACAGGAGTATCAATGCCAGCCACCCAGAACATCGATCTGCTGATCAGCTCGCGCTGGGTCGTCCCGGTGGTTCCCAATGACCAGGTTCTGGAAGGTTGCGCCATTGCGGTGGACAAGGGGCAGATCCTTGCCATTCTGCCCGTTCCGGAAGCGGAGAAGCGCTACCAGGCGCGGGAGCGGGTGGACCTGCCCAACCACATTCTGATTCCCGGCCTCATCAATGCCCATGGCCACGCCGGGATGAGCTTGCTGCGTGGCTATGCGGATGACAAGCCCCTGCACACCTGGCTGGAAGACCACATCTGGCCGGCGGAGGCCCGGTGGGTGAGCCGCGACTTCGTCCGGGACGGCTGCCAACTGGCCATGGCCGAGATGCTGCGCGGTGGCACCACCTGCTTTGCGGACATGTACTTCTTCCCGGATCAGGTCGCACAGGCCGCTCAGCAGGCCGGCATGCGGGCCCAGGTCACAGCCCCGGTACTGGACTTCCCCACGGTGTGGGGCCGGAATCCGGACGAGTACATCAGCAAGGCCCTGGCCGTACACGACGACTTCCGCTCCAGCGACCTGATCACGGTCGGTTTTGGCCCCCATGCCCCCTATACGGTGTCGGACGGCCCCCTGCAGCGCCTGGCCGTCCTGGCGGAAGAGCTACAGGCCCCTGTTCAGATCCACCTGCATGAAACCGCGTTTGAAGTGGAGCAGGCCCTCCAGAACAGCGGCCGCCGGCCCACCGAACGCCTGCAAGACCTGGGCTTGCTGACGCCACTGACCCAGTGCGTTCACATGACCCAGGTGGCACCCGTGGACGTGGAGCTACTGCTCCAAACCGGCGCCCACGTGGTCCACTGTCCGGAATCCAATCTCAAACTGGCCAGCGGGTTCTGCCCGGTGAATGACCTGCTCGAAGCCGGTGTAAACGTGGCCCTCGGCACGGACGGTGCCGCCAGCAACAACGACCTGGATCTGATGGGAGAAATGTGCACAGCCGCCCTGCTGGCGAAGGGAGTATCCGGCAACGCCGCAGCTCTCAATGCCCACGAAGCATTGCGCATGGCAACCCTGTACGGCGCCCGGGCCATGAATCAGGAACAGCACATCGGCAGCCTGGAAGCGGGCAAGGCGGCGGACATCACCGCCGTGTGCGTGGACTCCCTGGAAGCCAGCCCCATATTCGACCCGGTGTCGCACCTGGTTTACACAAACTGCAGCCGCGACGTAAGTCACGTATGGGTGAAGGGAAAGGAACTGTTGCAGGAGCGCCGCTTGCTGACCCTGAACGAAATGGAGATTCGCGGAAAAGCCCGCGAGTGGCAGGAATTGATGAGCCGACGCCCCGCGTCCTGATCAACGGAACCACAGCTTCGTTAATCGGAAATCGAAGCGGAACCGGCACACGATCGTCACGGTGCGGACACAACGAGGTAAGAGCGTGAATATCAACGTCGACCAATCAGAAATCGCCAAATTCGAAGCCCTGGCCAGCCGCTGGTGGGACCCGCAAAGCGAATTCAAGCCGCTGCACGAGATCAACCCACTGCGCTGCAACTACATCGACGGGCGCTCCCCCGTGGCGGAGAAGGATGTGGTGGACGTGGGCTGCGGCGGCGGCCTGCTTTGTGAAGGGCTTGCCCACCGGGGTGCGCGGGTGACCGGCATCGACATGGGCGAGGCGCCCCTGTCAGTGGCCAGGCTTCACTCCCTGGAAAGCGGCCTGGAGATCGACTACCGGCAGAGCACCGCAGAAGCACTGGCCGGCGAAAAACCCGCCGCCTACGACGTTGTCACCTGCCTCGAAATGCTCGAACACGTCCCGGATCCTGCCGCGGTTGTGCAGGCCTGCGCGGAGCTGGCGAAGCCGGGCGCCCACCTGTATTTTTCCACCATCAACCGCAACCCCAAAGCCTACGCGTTCGCGATTCTGGGTGCGGAATACCTGCTGAAGCTGCTGCCGCGCGGAACCCACGATTACGCCAAGTTCATCCGCCCCTCGGAGATGGCGGGCTGGCTGCGCGAAGCGGGACTGGAGCTTGTGGACATGACCGGGCTCACCTATAACCCGCTGACAAAAGCCTACAAGCTCAACCCCCGGGACGTGAGCGTCAATTACATGGTCCACGCCACCAAGAGCGGCTGACCATTTGCACACATCCATTTGCAGAACAGAACCCATGACATTGAAAGCAGTTATTTTTGATCTGGACGGCACCCTGCTCGATACCGCTCCTGATTTTTTTACCACGGTCAACCAGCTCCGCCAGGAAGAAGGCTTGCCGCCCCTGCCCAACGACATCATCCGTCGCACCGTTTCCAACGGGGCCCGGGCACTGGTGAACATGGCCTTCGAGCTGGAATTTACAGCTCCCGGATTTGACCGGCTCCATCAGCGCCTGTTGCAAATATACGCAGAGCAACTGGCGGCCAGCACCCAACCGTTCCCAGGGATTCCCGAGACTCTGGCACTGCTCCAGTCTCACAGCATTCCGTGGGGCATCGTTACCAACAAGTCCCACACCTATACCCGGCCGATTCTGGACGCACTGGATTTGCATCCCGATCCGGCCACAGTGATCTGCCCCGAGGATGTGGAGAACACCAAGCCGCATCCGGAATCCCTCCTGCTGGCCTGCGACCAACTGAGCTGCCAAGCCCGGGAAGTTATCTACGTTGGCGACCATCAGCGGGACATCGACTGTGGCAAGGCCGCGGGCAGCTACACCGTCGCCGCCGCCTACGGCTACGTGGCCGATGGGATCGACCCCACCCACTGGCAGGCGGACCACCTCATTCATTCAGCATACGAACTGCTGGACATCATTCCCCATTACCTCGAGATCTAGTGGCCATGGCTAGCATTGATCCATTGAATTACACGGCTCCAGCGGATTTGCTGGGCGGAAAGACGATCGCCGTTACTGGCGCGGGCGATGGCATCGGGCGAACGGCCGCCCTCACCTTCGCGGCCCACGGCGCGACGGTCATACTTCTTGGGCGCACCGTCAAGAAACTCGAAGCGGTGTACGATGAAATCGAGAAGGAAGGACACTCCCGTCCTGCCATTTATCCCATCGACTTCTCGGGGGCCCAGGAGAACGATTACAAGGATATGGCCGCGGCCTTTGAGAAGGAATTCGGTCGGCTGGACGGCATCCTGCATAACGCGGGAGAGCTGGGCCCGCGCACACCGTTGAGCCAGTATCCGGAAGAGACCTGGCAGCGAGTGCTGCAAGTCAACGCTACCGCGCCGTTTCTGATGACCAAGGCTTTACTGGGGCTGTTGGAAAAATCCGGGCAGGCATCGGTGGTGTTCACCGGATCTTCCGTGGGTTACCACGGACGCGCGTACTGGGGCGCTTACGCGGTCTCCAAGGCAGCGGTGGAAAACACCATGCAGATCTTTGCCGCGGAGCTCACTGAAACCACTGGAATCCGCTTCAATAGCATCAACCCCGGAGCCACCCGCACCAGGATGCGCGCCCTCGCCTATCCGGCCGAAGATCCCCGCAGCCTGAAAACACCGGAAGATATCATGGGCTTGTATTTGTACCTGATGGGCCGGGACAGCGCGGATTGCAGCGGTCAGCAGTTTCAGGCGCAGCCCAAAGTGTAGAACGTCTTACTGACGAGGAGCCCGCCGGATCTGAATCGTGTCTCCCGCAAAGGTCGTCACGTCGGCATTTATGACGATGGGATAGTCCTCGAGCATCCAGGCGAAATATCCGGCCTGGAAATAGAAGACGTTCTTGAAACCCCACTCCTTGCTCACGGCACTCGCGTACGGTCCGGTCTTGCACTCCAGGCTGGAGCAATAGAAGACCAGCGCCGTTTTTCGGTCCACGCCCTCCAGGTCTTTCAGTCGCGCGAAGTTGCGGCGGAAATTGACATGATGAGCGCCCTTGATGTGTCCCAATCGCCACTCTTCATCGGATCTTACATCGATAAACACCGCTCCCAGATCATACAGGCGTTTGGCCTGGGAAAGAGAGACAGCAACCACCTCCGTGAGGCGCTCCTCACTGGATTTGTCGCCTTCTGCAGCCGCCAGCCCAGGCACACCCAGCGCTCCAGCCAGGCAGGCGGCGGCCACCCACTTGGACATTCGACGACCGATGATGAAAACGGGGGTAAGCGCGAAGGAATTGGACATGAACATACTACTCGGCGGAGACGAAGACTCGTCCTTACAAAGTAGCAGTGGGTCCCGGGGCTGGCAAACACGCCACCGAATAGCGACGGTTGTGTATGAGCATGTGCGCGCCTACAGTCGGGTTCGGCGTCCAGTTTGTCCCGCCGCTCCCCTTCGAGAGCTTGACCCCTCATCCCCATGAATAAAATCAGCGTTCGAGTCCTCTTTTGGTGTTAATTGTGCACTCAAAATGTTAGCGTGCGTTCTGAACCAAAGTGTAAGAGGAGAGATAATGTCTCAGGCAATCAGCGACAATTCCGTAGTCAACATCCATTACGAACTGACCGACGACGAAGGCAACGTTCTGGACAGCTCGAAAGGCTCCGAGCCCCTGGCCTATCTTCATGGAGCGGGCAACATCATTCCCGGTCTGGAAAAGGCTCTCGCGGGCAAGACCAGCGAAGATTCCTTCAAGGTGCGAATCGAGCCGGGGGAAGGCTACGGCGAGGTTATGCCTGAATTGATCCAGACCCTGCCCCGCTCAGTATTCCAGGGCGTGGATTCAGTGGAAGTGGGTATGAATTTCGAAGCCCAGGCACCCGATGGCCAGGTCCAGCGCGTCCGGGTCAAAGACGTTGATGGGGATGAAGTCACCATCGATGCCAACCACCCTCTGGCAGGCGTGGCTTTGAACTTCGATATCGATGTAGTCGAAGTGCGCGATGCGACCGAAGAGGAAATTGCCCACGGGCACGTCCATTGACAATCACTCGCGGCGGAGCGGGCCGGAAGGTTCGCTCGGCAGCAAGCAGACGACCTTAAACGTCCAGTTCACAGATTTGCGCAGCAAATTTCCCGCCCTGTAAACGAACCCTCCCAACCGAAACCGGCAACTTGAACCGACGCGGACCGGCACTGCCCGGGTTGACGTACAGCACTCCCGCTTCGCTGCGAATCACCGGTTTGCGAGAATGCCCCGATACCACCAGACCAAAGCCCTCTGCAACGGGATCGATGTTGAGTTTTTTCAGATCGTGAAGGATGTAAATACGCTGGCCTTCCATGGAAACAGTGGCCGTCTCGGGAAACTCACCTGCTTCCCCGTGTTCGTCGACGTTTCCCCGAATCGCTACCGTTCTCGCGATCGACGACAGTTCTGCGATAACAGCCAGGCGACCGATATCACCGGCGTGAACAATGAGGTCCGAATCGCGGAGCGCCTCCAGCGCTTGCGGCCGGAGAAGTCCGTGGGTATCAGAGATCAGGCCGATTTGCATTCCTGAGTTCCAGTTCCTTTGCTATCGGTTTTCAGCTATCAGCAGCGGGCATGCGCCGCAAACCTGCGGTTGAAAAGGACCTTTCCACCGGCTGCTAGTTTGCAAGTTGCCCGCCGTTTCCAGGCGATTGGTCCACTGGTGGTTGGCCCGCGAAGATATAGCTCAGTACCACCGCGAGCCCGCACGCTGCCATAACGCCCGTCAGCGGCGCGCTCGAGTGCTCGTGAAACAGACTGACCCCTATACCGCCAAAAGCACCCACTCCAAAACGCAGGGAGCCCAGCATCGCGGAAGTGGCTCCGGCGATATGGGAAAAACGGTTCAGCAACAAGACCTGAATGTTCGCAGAGAGCATCCCCAGATTGGCCACGTACAGCACGGACCCGAGCACCACCATCCACAAAGGGGGTGCCTCCATGCGGGTGATTGCGAACAAATAGAGCGTGGCGAGCGCCACCAGAACAACACTTGCCCGCAGCAGCGTGTGGTTGGTGAAGAAATGAATCAGGCGATTATTGCTATAGGTGAGCAACATCATCCCGAACACATTGAGGCCGAAGAGGAACCCGTAGTACTCGGGCGGAACGCCGTAAACCTCGATAAAAACAAAAGGCGAACCCGCGATATAGGCCATCATGCCCGCCACCATAAAGCCCACGCAGATCCCCAGCCCGAGAGCATGGCGGTCGGTAAACAAGATGCGATAATTGCTCAGCAGCGGCCCGAAGCGCATCTCATTGCGCTTGTTTCCTGGCAGACTTTCTGTCACTGCGCGGGCAAACAGGACGGACAGTAGAAGCGTGATGGCCACCAGCACCAAGAAGATGCTTCGCCAGCCACCGAGCGAAAAAATCAGGCCACCGACGATCGGGGCCACCAGCGGCGCCACCGACATCACCATCATGATGAAGCCGACAGTACGGGTATACTCCGCGCCACTGAACCGGTCTTTTACCAGCGCCGGGACGGTAACAGAGATCGCTGCCGATCCGGTTCCCTGCAGGGCACGGGCAACAAGCAGCACCTCGATATTCGGTGCCACCGCCGACAGGATGGAGCCGCCCAGGAAGAACGCGAGACCACAAAAGATTGCGAAACGGCGGCCCATGGCGTCAGAAAGTGGCCCGAAAAAGAGCTGGGGCAAGGCAAAGAAGATCAGGTAGATACTCACCGTCCACTGCACAGCCTCAGGTGAGGCGGACAGTTCCCTCGCGATGGAGGGCATACTGGGCAGGTACATATCAATGGCGAGGGGCGACAAGCCGATCAGTGCGCCCAGCAGAAGGATCAAGAGACGGGTGGACAAGATATGGTTCTCCCAACTGCAAACCTGGGAAGTGCCAGATGTCCTGGCGGAAACCACTCAGTTTACCACAGACCTGCTCCCGCCGTTTCACGGCACCGGGAGGCAATGCGCAGGGACGAACCGCCGGCGACGACCCTGATCGACCGAGTCAGGTGGTCAGCATCAGAAACAGAAATGCCAGCGCATTGTTCAGCGCGTGCAGAGCGATGGCGAGCAGGGTCGACCCAGTGCCCATGCGAACGGCACCCAGAAACACCCCGATGGCGAAAATGCTGGCCATGCCATAAACATCATACTGCAGGTGCACCAGCGACCACAGGGCCGCGGTCAGAATGACGCTGGGCCAGTTGCCCATCGCACTTCGGCGCAACCCTTCCAGTAGAAATCCCCGGAAGAATATTTCCTCAAAAATCGCAGCGGCAAACACCACCCCCACGAACAGCAGGAGTTTGCTGTCGGTGGACTGATAGATCTCCCGCATCACGTCGGGTGTTACCGGGCGGTCGAGTACGGAGGTCAGCAGGTCCAAGGCCACCAGGAGAACAATGAACAGCCCGGTCCAGACCAGTATCGACTTTCCGCTGACTCCGCGGAGCGCCAGATACGAACCTGGCCGCCCTCCTCGCCGCAAGCGCACGGCCAGCAACACCAGACCGGTGCACACGAATGCAGAGGCGATGGTGGCAGCAGACAGAACATCGCCGTCCATGAGCGCGGCATCATATCCCTTGGTGGCATCGCCGATGTTGACATATGCACCGACCACCAGCGTCTGCACGGCAATGAAAACGGCACCGATCAGGACACTCCAGGCAAGGGTGGCCCAGAATCCCCACACCGGATTGCCCGTCCGTTCGAGTACCGTGGATCCGTTCTTCACCGTTGTTCCTCCGTGAGCCCCTTGGCGGACTGCCCACTGGTCATCAGAACCAGCGCCCACGAAATGTGACCGCCTGATACAGGCTTTGATCGCGCATTGCCTGGGCTACGCCCAGGGGCACGCAGGGTATGGTCACCCGCCCATCCGCACCCCAGACGGAAAGGTTGGCCAGTCTCCAGGGCTTCAGCCACGGAGGCTCGGTGACGGAGAGCTTTTGCGTCTTGCCGGCGGGAAGCCAGGTGGACCTGCTGCCCACCAGTCCGGTCCTCATGGAGGTCCAGTGGCCGTCCTGGTAGTAGCCAAGTACAAACCAGTAGCGCCAGGCGAGAAGAAAACAGGCCAGGATAATCAGCGGGACGCCCGCCATGAACTCCGGGCGCAACAAAAGCAGCACAAGGGACAACGCGCAAGCCGTCAGGCCACCTCGCAACAGAATGTATGCTGGATGAACACGCCGCCACCGCACTCGGGGGACGGATAGCTGTTGCTCCAGCGCCCGGAGCGTGGTGTTCGAGAGCACCGGAACCAGAAAGTGTTTGCGATGTTCCTCCTGCCCCGGTCCGGCGCCTCCGGCCTTGCTGATCTTCAGAGTGTGGCGCCGCAGCAGTCGTGCAACCAGCCCCTGGGTAACGGTGACCTGTTGCAGTTTGTGGATGCGAAAACCGCGTGTGCGAACCGTCCCCAGTCCCGCGCGATATTGGAACTGATCGCCCGTTCGCGTCAGCCGGTAATCCCAAAAGCGAAACAGTGCGATTAGCATGGAGATGAAGAACAGGACCAGCAAGCCGCTCAGAACCGCCACTCCCGCCACAAGGACCGCCAGCCACAGACGACTGCGATTGAACAGCTCCGCCAAAGCACCGTGAACAAATGTACCTTCCAGACCGGCGAACCAGTCCTGCATGGAGGGGCCCAGATGTTGAGTAAAGGGCGCGATTACGGGGGCGAGAAAAAGGAGGCCGTTGTACATGAGGCCGTAGCGCAGGACCTCTCGCCAGGACAGATGCAACTGGAAATCCGGTTCAACATCAGCCGGCTGCGAACCCTCGTCGCTGCGAACCTCGGCGGCCTGGCGGCGGGCCAGAATGGCGGACTTGAGGGCTTCCGCCTCCGGGTAACGGAGCCCCGGGATGTCCACCTCCTGACGGCTCGATCCTGCACTTTCCAGCCCGAGCGTCGCCAATCCGAAAGGGCGAAAGTAGAAAGGCTGGGCGATGTCGGCCTGCTGCACGCGATCGAAGTACAGAGTGAGGCGATTGCGACTGAAGACCCCTCGCTGCAATTGAATACGATCGCCCTCGGCCTTGTAACGGAAAAACCAGAAGTGAAGGAAGACGCTTGCGGCAAAAACCACCAGCAGCCCGGGCAATCCGAACGTTACGAAGTTGGACCGAACCTGTTCGCCCCCGGCAAGAACCGCCAGAAGAGCCGGCCAGAGATTCACCGCCTGGCGCAATGCGTCAAATACAAAATAGAAAATGGCCAGCGGAGAAACCCGCCGCCACTCAGAGGTCAGGGTCATCGGCGCCATCCTGTCGCTCGGCCTGCTGCGAGGCACTGAGGATCTGCACCTTCAGCCGTCGCGCTGTGTCCATCGGCAAACCGGGGAGCACCAGATCCGATTTGACTCCGCCGGCCGTGTACACCACCAGGCGACTGAGGCCCAGGCTTCGCTCCAATGGGCCCTGAGTGATTTCCAGATGCTGGACGCGATTGATGGCCACGGAGGTGATCCGTCGCCACAGCAGGCCCGTACGGAGGTGAACATCAAGGCGACGTAGCAGATACCGGGTATGCCGGACCCGGCGCGGCACCCATATCACGATCAGGACCAGAAACAGCGCCGCCACAGCAATCGCAAGCACCTGCAGCCAGGCCAGTTGCGCCTGTGCGGCGCCGAGTAACCAGGACGTGGCGCTCAGCACAATTCCATAAGCCAGCAACTGAATGCGCAGCTGAGTCCCGTAGCGGGGGCTGACAGCCTGCCAGGGCTCGTCTTCCAGAGTGCCGACTCCTTCAATGCCGAGTGGGGGGTTGAACATTGGCGGCCTCCATCCGTGTCCGTGAGTGTAGGGCTTGGGTCGAGATGTGCAATGTCGGGAGCTTGTCAGCAGCCAGCATCAACTCGCTTGCGTTCAGCTCCGTTTTTAACGCCCAGGAATGCCTTACTGCGTCAGTTTCACAGTCAAATGGCCCCGCACGATTTCGAACTCCGCTTCGATGGCTGACAGTATTTCATCGAGACCGACCAGGTGCCCCTCCCGCGCATTTTGCTCCATCTGGAGGCAGAGTTCCGCCAGGGGATGGGCTCCGAGGTTGCTGCTGCTGCCCTTCAGACTGTGAGCACTGCTGCGCACGGCATCGGCGTCAGCTTCCGCCAGCCCCGCCTTGAGGCCGGAGATCCGATCGTCCGCATCCTTGATGAAGGTTTCCAGCAGTCCCTTGAAACTGTCCCCGAGAATCTCCTGCAGCATCGCCAGTGTCGCCGGGTCCAGGTGTACTTCTTCACTCATCGTTGTCCCCAATCAACTACTTAAGGTCCTGGTGTCGGCCTATTCTACGCCACCGGCTCTCTGGTCCAGCGATATACAGCTTCCACTTCCCGTCCGTCACGCAGGAACCGGAGGGAGTCGCACAAATTCCGAACCAAGGCTATTCCCCGCCCACTGTAGGGCTCGCCGTTATCGGGCTGGCGAGTCGAGGCAAACCCCCGACCGCTGTCCGACACCCGGATCGTCAACCGGCCGCCGTCCTCGCAACTTTCATGACTGAGATGGAAGCGAACATAGCCTTTTGTGCTCTGTGCGAGCCTGCGCCGTCGCTGTTCGTAGTAATCGCCGAAGCCTTCTGGCGTCTGCTTGAGCCGTGAGTCCAGTCTCAGGACCCCATGCTCAAGAGCATTGGAGTACAGTTCCGCCAGAATGGTATAGAGGCTTCCGCTGTGGCGACGCAGCCCCGGAACTTCGGTCAGAACACCGAGCAGCAGCGGCAAGGGATCGAAATGCTTGAAAGTGGAAGGCTTGACTTCGAAATCCAGTTCCCACTCCATCAATCCGGTCGAGCGCCCCGGGTTGTCCGACACCGAGGGTAATTGTACCCGCTCCGGCTCCACCATTGTCACTTCTACCAGGGACAGATCATCGTCCGCCCCCTCCGATCCCACAAAAGCCCGAACCGCGCTGAGAATTCCGGGAAAGATCCTTGCAGCATGGCGCTGGCGAAAGATCGCGCGCAGGCGCTTCTCCCCAAACATCTCGCCGGCACTGTTGCGCGACTCGTGAATGCCGTCCGACCAGAGGTAGCAGCGATCCCCCACGTCCATCTCGTAGTGCCGGCAGTCCACCTTCAGCTGCGAACTCCCCACGACGCCAAGGGGCAGATGGCGGGAGGTGATCATCTCCAGGCGGCCCGAAGCCTTGCGATATATGAGGCACTCGGGCAGGCCGCCATTCCACACCGTAAGGCGCCGTTCACGGAAGTCCATCTCCAGGACGCTGGCGCAACAGAACACGCCCAGGGGCAGAATCGAATTCAGCTTCCCATTAATTTCCCGCAGCACATCTTCGAGCGCGAACCCCCGGTGGACCATCGAGTAGAAAGTGGAGGCGAGTGGCATGGCTCCGATGGCGGCCGGCAGCCCGTGCCCGGTGAAATCCCCCAGCAACACCATCATGCTGCCGGACGGTCGTCGCGCCGCAAGGAGAACGTCACCATTGAAGATCGCCCGGGGGGAAAGATGGTACCGGATGTTCGGCGCATTCAGGCAGCCGCTGTGGGCTACGTTGTCGAATACCTGCTTCGCAAGCATCTGCTCCTGCAACAGGTGCTGATTCTGGCGAACGATCTGATTGCGCTGGGCGAGAACCGTGTGGTGCAATCCGCGCATCCGGTTGAAGGCTCTGATCTTCGCCTGGAGAATAACCTGGTTATAGGGTTTTTGCAGAAAATCGTCTCCCCCCGCTTCCAGGCACCGCACCAGTGAACCGGAATCCGTAAGGGATGTGAGAAAGATTACCGGAATCCACCGCTCGCCAGCCAGTTCACGAATGCGGCGAGCCGTAGCAAAGCCATCCAGCCCGGGCATGAGGGCATCCAACAGCACCACGTCGGGCGCGTTATCCTTGAATGCGGACAGCGCTTCCATTCCGTCGCGGGCGCTGATGACCCGGTGGCCTTCCTGGCGAATGATGGCTTCGAGAATTCGGCGATCGGCTTCGCTGTCTTCGGCTATGAGTATGGTGAGGGGCCGTTCGGGAGGGTCAGCACCGATCCAGGCTCCGGAACCGCCATCGTCCTGATACATGATCAGCCTGCCTGTTATTGTTTATTCTTCGGCCGCCCTCTCCCGATGAAGATGCGGGTACTTTACTCCTGAATAGTGAAGAGCTGATCGAAATTCGATATGGAGAGAATTTTTCGCACATCCGGATTGCAGTTGGTGATGGTGATGGCGGACTCATCCCCGCCGGCGAAATCCCGCAGCAGCAGCAACATGCCGAGCGCCGAACTGTCCAGGTAGGTGGTTTCCCGCAGGTCCACGCAAATCGTCGCTGGCCGCTTGGTCAGATGCTCGTAGCTCCCGCGAAAATCGCGGTGGGCACTGAAGTCGAAACGTCCCTTGATCGCTATGGTCAGCGCACTGCCATCCGGCGACGCTGAAGAGCTTACTGGCATACCTACCTCTTGTTACCTCGGGTCTGCTGTGGAAACAGGAAAGCCGTTGTAACCAGCCTGAACACCGCACAGACGGACCAACACAAGCCCCATGGACTACCGGCGGCCCCGCAGCGGCTCTGCGAGGTAACCAGTCGTCCGCTTGGCGCGCTTCCCGGCGGACCTTGGAAGACCCGCCGCCTGTTGTAAAGCATAGTCGAAAATCAGGGAAGGCACAGTTGCTTGAACCGCACTCGTGGACGCGGTCGCAAAAAATCTGAGAAGCGTTTACTGAGGGCTTTTAAGGGGCACGGCGGATTCCGGGCCAGCCAGGGCGCCGTACGAATACGGCGCTCCCGGGCAACAGCTCAGGCAGGTGCTACCCGCCTTGACTCAAATTGGGATGATTCCAATGGCGGCCGCGATGGCGAAGGGCAAACCTGAAGCGCACATCTGCAGCGTCGAGCTTCTTCCAACGGGCTCGGCCGGTGCCTGCCCCGCGAAGCGTCTTGGTCTTCACTGCGAAACTCGTCGTGCATCTGTACGCTTCAGGCCGGAGACGTATCAGAGTTGTTCAAAGGCTCCCTAGAAATCGAAATCGTATTCACTGGTTTCCCGTAACAATCGCAGGTCATCCAGTTTGTTCTCGACCAGTCGCCGGCTGTCCAGCTGCTGAATCATACCCAGTTCCTGATCGTCACCGTCCTCGTCCACCCAGTCGTCCAGGTCGATGTCGGAAACAAATGAAGAATCACTGCTCATACCGATAAACCCTCATGCACGATATTCACAACGAAGCCGGACCCAGCGGGGCTGCCCGGCTGCGGTCGAAAAATAACTCCGGTTTTTCGACCGGTCAAGATAATTTTTAGAAGATTTAGCGCCAAAAAATGCGCCTTGGAAACCAGCCGGGAGCAAGGACAAAAACAGGGGTTTTGGCGCCAACGATTTCTTGCCGCTAGGGACCTGTCAGAGGAGATCGCACCGCATTAACAGGCCGCTAGGAACGGTCGCCAAAACGGCGAAGGGAAGGCGGGAAGGATCGATGACCGAGAAGGGGAAGATCTTCCGGCCGGTCAATATCCGGAAGTGTCGGAAGCAGGGAACAGGACCACCCGAGGGCGCGTATCCGGGCCCGTGTGATGGCGAAGACCCGATCGGTTCCCCACGGCATCCGGTCGAAGAGGTCGGAATGTACCGCTCTCAAGCCTAACAATACGTAACCGCCGTCAGCGGCCGGACCCAGAACCGCGTCCCCGCTATCGAGGGCCTGGACCGCCTGGCGCAGGTAATCGCCATCCAGAAACGGGCAATCGCTGCCCACCAGAATGATGCCGGCATACCGGCCAGCCGCACCACGCGCCGCATTGGCCATTCGCTGCCCGAGGTCCGCGCCCTGCTGGACATGCAAGCCGATCGAATGGTCCCGAAACAGGCGCTGCAGCAGGGGGTGGTCAACGGACCCGTCGACCCAGAGCTGGACCGGGCATACACCGGCCCGGACACTCTGCAGCGCCACCCGTTCCAGCATCGCGCTGTGGAGTTCCAGCCGCCCTTGGGCGTCCAGAACCGAAGCGAGGCGGGTTTTCACCTGGGCACCGACCGGCGAGCGGGCAAACTGGAGAATGCAGTAATCGGGATGGGAAAATTGCGTTGGTTGGACGTTCAAAGTTATTCCTCGGCCCGCACCTCAACTGAGCGCGCCGCCGCAACTGCTCCCCTGCCCTGCGGTGCAGCCGTAGCAGTGTTCTCCAACAACGATGTTGTCGTGCAATTGTCCGCCGCTGAGCAGGTCGCTCACGTGCAGCGCCGCACGATCCGAGGCAATCACCCCGGCCTGATCCGCGTGCGCCGGCCAGTTGAGCATCTGATTGAAATCGCAGTCGTAAATGGCACCCTGCCAGTCCACGCTGATCAGCGAGCGACACATCAGCCCCCGCAGATTGGCCGGGGAGAAGTTGTCCTTCAGCAGACCCAGATAATCGTCGTAGAGGCCCTTCGCGAGCAACATGCCCCCGAAGCGACTGATGGGCATATTGGTAATGGTCAGCAAGCGATCGAAAACGATTCCATAGGCATCGCGCAACTCCCGTTTGTAGTCCTGCTGCAACTGCTCCTGGGAGGGCGGAAGGAAAGCCCCGTTGGGGTTGTATACCAGCACCAGTTCCAGTTCAGCATCGCTGCCGTAGCCCAGCGCGTTCAGCCGGCGCAGCGCTTCGATGGACTGCTCGAAGATGCCCTTGCCCCGCTGCTCACTCACGTTCTTTTCCGAGTAGCACGGCAGCGATGCAGTCACGTGGACCCGCTGATCTGCCAGAAACTCCCCCAGGTCTTCATAGCCGGGCTCCAGGAGGATGGTCAGGTTGCAGCGGTCCACTACCTGAACTCCCAGTCGCCGTGCCTCGCGCACCAGGTGGCGGAAGTGCGGGTTCATCTCCGGCGCACCTCCGGTCAGATCCAGCTGCCGGATGCCACTGGTTTCCAGCAGGGCGAGGACCTGGTCGACAGTCTCCCCGCTCATCAATTCCGTGCGTCTCGGCCCCGCGTTCACATGGCAGTGGGTACAACTCTGATTACAGAGATACCCCATATTCACCTGCAGTGTCTCAAGAGCACCGCGCTTCACGGCCGGGAAATCGGTCCCGCGGAGGAGAGGTTTGGTATCCAGCATGAACAATCTCGTCGTTGTTAACGGCCCTCGCCGAGGGTCGCCCGGCCGCTGCATCCAGAAGGCAAACTCGCGGCCAGGGTGAGTTTTTAGTATAGTTTGCGCCTTTGCCGTCCCCGTAGCTCAGTAGGATAGAGCAGTCGCCTCCTAAGCGACAGGTCGCAGGTTCGACTCCTGCCGGGGACACCATCCCCCACCGGCTTCAGTTTCCCTCCTTCGGATTCACCGGCTCGCCCTCGGCCTGCTCCAGCTGTTGCAAACCCTTGCTGGAGGGGAGAGCCAGCAGCAAGTAGAGTGCGAACAATCCGCCCGCGCCGGCCAGCACCATGCTGAGCCCCAGGCGCGGCTCCAGCAAGCCCATAATCCAGGCCCCCACCGCGGGGATACCCCGAAACTGGGACTGCCACACGCTCATGACGCGCCCGCGCATGGTGTCGGCCACGCTCATCTGAATCATCATCTGCGCACCGGTGCCAAACACAGTGACGCAGAGGGACAAGGCGGCCGCCGCCACGATGGACACCGTAAAGGAGCGGGACCAGGCAAAAACAAGAAGCAGAACCACAGACGCAACCGCGCAGATCACCAGGACCCGGGTGAGTGCCCGGGTGCGCCCGTAGATTGCAATCCCCAGGGCCCCCACCAGGGCTCCCAGCCCTGCCGCGGAGGCCAGCACGGCGAGGCCCTCCGCCCCGCGCCCGAAGATGTCATCCGCCACCCCCGCGAACAGCTCGCGGTACGGGCGAACCAGAATGGAGAATGTAAATCCGAACAATACGATGGCGCGCAACGCAGGTGAGTGAACCACGTGGGCAATTCCCGCGCTGAAATCAGTCATGAAGGACCCGGGAGCACCGGACTTGCGGGGCGCCTGCCCCTTGATCTGAATGCGGCTGAAAACCAGCAGCAGCCCCACGTAGCTCACGGCGTTGGCCGCGAAAGCGCCTTCCACTCCGATGGCGGCAATAATGAGCCCGCCGATGGCCGGCCCTACGAAGATAGCGGCGGTAAACATCATGGAGGTGATGGCGACTGCCGCCGCCATGTCTTCGCGCGGCACCATGTTGGGCATCAGCGCCAGGCGCACCGGAGCCCACACACCTTCGATCACGCCCGTGAGAGCTACAAAAATGAAGAGTACCGGAAGGCTGATGAGCCCGAGATAAGTGGTGACTGCCAGCGCCACTGCCACCACCATCAGCAGCCCCTGGGTGATGAAGGCCATCCTGACACGATCGAAGCGATCGGCAAAGGGGCCCGCCATGAGGCTGAACGTCATGGCGGTGACCGCCTCGGCGGCGGCGAAAGCGCCCAACCAGGCGTAGGATCCGCTCAGGGTCCAGACCAGCCACTGGATGGCGATGCGCTGAATCCACAACCCGATCACCGAACCGGCATGGGCCACGATGTACCAGGAAAAATCGCGATGACGGAACGCGCGGACGAGGCCGGAGCGACCGGCGGCGGAAAAGAACTTACGCATTCAGGCCCCAGACTGCCGAAAAACCAGGGCAGGCATTAAAACACAAGTCGCAGCAGTCTGCTTTGCCTGCGGTTTGCAGGCCGCGTCAGATCAGCGAATTCACCGGCGTATAATCCAGCCCGAAAGATGCCGCCACCGCCGGGTGCGTTACCCGCCCCTGGAAGAGGTTCAAACCCTGGACCAGATGCGGGTTCTCCAGAGCCCCCGCCAGGCCCTTGTTGGCAATCGCTTCCACAAAGGGAAAGCTGGCGTTGGTCAAGGCCTGGGTCGAGGTGCGGGCGACAGCACCGGGGATGTTTGCCACACAGTAATGAACCACGCCATCGACGAGGAATGTGGGCTCCTCGTGGGTGGTGGGACGGGAGGTATCAAAGCAACCTCCCTGGTCGATAGCCACATCGACTACGACGCTTCCGGGCCGCATGGTGCCAATCATCTCGCGGCTGACAACCTTGGGCGCCGCAGCGCCGGACACCAGTACCGCTCCTATCACCAGGTCCGCGCCGCGCACAGCCTCCGCCACGACTTGCGGACTGGCGGCCAGAGTCTTGATGCGTCCGGCGAACATCTGATCCAGCTCCCGCAGCCGCGGAACGAACTTGTCCACCACCGTGACCTCCGCCCCCAGCCCCACGGCCATCCGCGCCGCCTGCGTCCCCACCACGCCGCCCCCGACAATCACGACCGATGCCGGCGCGACCCCGCTGACTCCGCCAAGCAGAACTCCGGCGCCACCGCGGGGGTTCTCCAGGTGATGGGCGCCCGCTTGCACGGACATGCGACCGGCCACTTCCGACATCGGGGCCAGCAGCGGCAGCTGGCCGCGTTCGTCCGTTACCGTTTCATAAGCAATGCAAACCGCCCTGGATTCCCGCAGACAGTCGAGCAGGAGACGGCTGGCGGCCAGATGCAGGTAGCAGAACAAGAGTTGCTCCGGCCGAATCAGCTCACATTCTTCCGGCTGCGGCTCCTTTACCTTGACGATCATCTCCCCCCGCTCGTAGAGCTCACGCGGGTCGGCCACCAGCGTCGCTCCGCAATGGCGGTAGTCATCATCACCGAAACCGATGGCGATCCCTGCGCCGCTCTCGACCAGGCATTCGTGCCCTTGGGCGACCAGTGCCGCAACGTTGGCGGGAGTCAGCCCCACCCGGTACTCGTGAGTTTTCAGCTCCCGCGGCACAGATATTTTCATAGTTGCTCCGAACCATTCTTGAAATTGGTGGTTAATTATTGATTGCACGGGGCAGATGGAGTTCTCCCCTGCGCGGGGCCGGAGGTGTGCCCCTCGGAAAGGCAGCATAAGTTAAAGATCGGTTTTTTCGTGGGTATTCTGGTCGATTATTTGCGTGTTTCGCGATGAAGTTTCCAGTTTTTGGGAGATTTGAGGCGAACAAGCCGCAAGATCCAATGTCCCAGGCTTGAGTTCCAGTTTGGCATGAGCCGCGAGACTCGCGAGGTTTCAAGAAAAGCCGGATTTTTACAATACGAGGACCGTTTTCGGGTAGGGAAACCAGCCCCCGGTGGCCAAACCCCAGGGGCTCATCAAGCGTCAGGAGCGCTTAACTGAATGGGCATTTGCGCAGAAGAGCTTCGCAGCTTTGTCATCCGGCCCACTCTCGAGTATCTGGGCGAGTCGGGCCAACGCGCCCGCGCGGCGGAAAACCTCCTGCTGGGCACAGCCGCCCAGGAGTCCGGGCTCGGCTTTCACCTGAGAATCAACCGTGCGCGCGGAATCGGCATCTATCAGATCACACCCCAGATTCATGTGAACATCTGGGATCGCTACCTGATCGACCATCCTGATCTGGCCTCCGATATCCGCGGTTTGGCCAGTCAGCATGAATTTCTTGCCCACCCCCACGCCGAACTGGCGACCAACCTCAGCTACGCCACGGCCATTGCCTGGATGGTGTATCGCCGCACCAAGCGGAAGCTGCCCGCGGCCGACGACATTCTCGGTTTGGGCAACTTCTGGTTCCGTCACTTCCCCCATCGGTCAAGCGAAACCGCAGACGATTTTGGGGATACCTACAGACGCTGCATTGACGTAAAAGCCAGCGATCTGGCCGCCTGAGTCTGCTCCCCGCCTTTTGCCGACCTGCTTCTCCGGCTGCACCGCTGGCCCGGGTGAGGCGGAAAGCAATGGGGGATTACTTCAGGAAAACCAGCGATCGCTCGAGCGCCGCCCGCAGCCGCCGCGCCGGTCGGGCAGAATGGAAGAGCCCCTGTAGATGGCCCGGCGGTCAAGCAATGCGCGACGCTGAATGCTCCGACGCTCGACGTGACGGCCGTCGTCCTCACTCAACTGGATCCAGCAAACCGCACCGAGCGCCCGGATAACGCTGAGATAACGCCTGGCCTCCTCCAACTCCCGGCAGCGCTTGACCACCACCGGACTGCCGCTGGTAATTCGGGCAAACGCTCGATCACTCAGCCGGAAACGACGGCGCACCCGCCCACGCACCAGATCCGCTTCGGCGCCATCGGAAAACTTGTCAATAAAAACCACTTCGTAGCGCGCTTCGTCCATAAGCTACACGCCTCTGTTCTTGTGAGTTGTTATGGGGTGACATGAAGAGAAAGCGTCCGCGGGAGTGCTGGCCGCGACATCGCGGGAAAGCGAACGAGCCATGGAATTTACCCGTTTGCTCCCGCGGTGGCAAGTAAGCGGCAGAGAGCCGGATCAGGACAAATTAAGGTGCCGAATCAGGTTCGCGTCCTGGGCTTTGGCTTCCGTATCCCCGGCTGACGAACGCGCCGGAGGCGCGCTGCGGTCCAAGGCCAGGTCGTGGAAGTTGAACAGGTTTGTGTCGGCGAGCTGGGAGGGCGAGACCTTCTGCAGAGCGGAGAAAATGGTTTCCGTCCGGCCGGGATTGGCTTTCTCCCAATCGGTCAACATCTGCTTGATGGCCTGGCGCTGAAGGTTCTCCTGGGAGCCGCACAGGTTGCAGGGAATGATCGGAAACTTCTTGTAATCGGCGTAATCCGCCAGGTCTTTCTCCCGGCAGTAGGCCATGGGTCGGATCACGATATTGCGCTGGTCGTCCGCCAGCAACTTGGGCGGCATCGCCTTCAGGCGGCCGCCGTAGAACAGATTGAGGAACAGGGTCTCAACAATGTCGTCCTTGTGATGGCCCAGCGCGATCTTTGTAGCGCCGATTTCTTCTGCAAAGCCGTACAGGGTTCCCCTGCGCAACCGCGAACAGAGGCCGCAGGTGGTTTTGCCTTCGGGAATGATCTCCTTGACGATGCTGTAAGTGTCCCGCTCCACAATATGGTAAGGCACGCCAAGGCTGTCGAGATAATTCGGAAGCAACTCTTCCGGAAAGCCCGGCTGTTTCTGATCCATATTGACCGCCACCAGTTCAAAGCTGATGGGCGCGGTTTTCTGCAAATTGAGCAGAATGTCCAACATGCAATAGGAATCCTTGCCCCCCGACAGGCAGACCATCACCTTGTCGCCGTCCTCGATCATGTTGTAGTCAACAATGGCGTTGCCCACGTGTCGCCGCAAGCGTTTCTGCAATTTGTTGAATTCGAGCTTGCCGCGATCCTTTCGGTTCGGGCGGCTGTTGGGTGGGTGATGAATCTCTACGGACATAAGGCTCAGGTGCGGACGGTCGGGAGTGAAGGGCGGCTATTGTACGGCGAAGGGCCCCCGAAGCAAAACCGGTGATGGTCGGAGCTCTGAACGTAGCGCCCCGGAATGAGGCGCCCCACCAGAGCAAGCTGCGTCAGGCGCCCTCGTTATCGAGGCGTTCGAGCTTGGAGATGAAGCGCTCCACCCGTGCGATATGCGCTTCCAGCACCGGGTTGCCCGGCGACAGCTTGGCAGCTTCCTGCCACACGGCCAATGCTTCATGAAGTTGTCCCTGACTGTACAGAGACTGGCCCTCCTTGATGTGAGCCGCCACGTGCTGGTCCACGATCGCGCGCAGATCCTCGGACCAGGACAGCACATCCGCATCTTCGGGAACCTGGGATTGCAGTTCAGTGAGAATTTCCTGGGCGGCGGCCAGCCAGCCGGCATCGATCAAGCGCCGGTAGCGGGCTTTGAGTTGCCCCACGTGCTCCGTCTTGCGGGCGACGCGTGCCTCCCGCTCCGCCTGTGCCTGGGCACGGGCCCGTTCCGCGGCGGCGACCTCCTCCCGCTCCCGCTCCTTGTCGAGCAGGGCCAGGCGGGCGGCGGTCTCCTCGTCGCCGGTCAGACTGGCGGCCATTTTCAGGCAGGATTCCGCCAGGTCGAAACGGCCTTCATCCAGTGCGCGCTGACCGCAGGAGCTCAGGTCCCGGGCAAGTTTCTCAGCCTCACGTCCGTGGCGAAACGCCTGCCAGCGGGTTTTGAGGCCAGCTGGGTGGATTTCGCTGGCTTCTTTGACCAGGGAGCTCTGGGCGCTGAGGTGCTCGCCGCGCAACAGGAGCATCTGCTGCTCGATCTGATCCAGGCGGGCCACCCGATCCTCATAGAATGCATCCTCGGCCGAACGCAAAGCCTCACTGTCGGGCAGCTTGTCCAGGGCGTCTTGCAGAACCGCCTCGGCCGCGGGCCATTCGTCCGCCGCCTTGAACCGGGCCAGACGACGCAGGGTGTTCTCCTCGAATTGAGCAATCAGCGGGCGGATGGCGCGGCGGCGAACCACCAGCGCCTCGAACTCGGGGTCGCGTGCGTCGATGTTGGCGAGTACGGCTTCGGCCTCGGCATATTCGCGCTGGGCAACCAGTTGTTCAACCAGTTCCAGGCGCTCCTTGCCGGTCGGCAACGTGCCGCACGCACTGAGCAGGATCGCCGCCGCCAGCGGGATCAGAAGATGTCTCGGAGCAAACCGCGTCATTAACTCACCTTCTGCATTTTTTTGGCTGTTGCTTCGAGGTAGTCGGAAATTCCCGCCCGGGGAGGGTTTCTGAGAATGTCTGCAATCATGTTATCCATGGTTCGCTCATATTCGGGCGCAACACTGGTGACGCGATAGGTTCGGACCAGCCCCTTGCGTCCGCGCACCGCGACCTCATCCACGGCAGCAAAACGCACCCGGTCGTTCAGGGATTCGTCCCGCGGCACTGCTTCGCCAACCACCATGTCGCCGGGCTCGGCGAGACGGCTGAGCCGGGACGCCACGTTGACTGTGTCCCCGACCACGGTGTATTCCATACGCTGGCTGGCGCCGACGATACCGGCCATCATCTCTCCACTGTTCACACCGATACGAACATTCACCTCTCGCTGCCCCCGCTGCTTGCGCAATACGTTCACCTCCTCCAAGAGGCGCAACATGACGCTGGCGCAGGCAATGGCGTTGAAGCGATGGTCCGGGTTGTGTTTGGGTGCGCCGAAGATAATCATCGCACAGTCGCCGATGAACTTGTCCACGGTGCCGAAGAACAGACGGCTGCACACGGTGAAGTAGGCGAAGTATTCGTTCAGCAGTTCGACCACCTCTTCCGAGCTGCTGCTCTCGGTCAATTCGGTGAAGCCCACGATGTCCACGAACAACACGGACGCATCCACCTTGGTGCAGCCCACGTCCACCTTGTCCAGATCCGACAACATGGCCTGGGCGACGTCGTCAGCCACAAAACGCGACAGAACGCCCTCCATCTGGCTCTTCTCCTTCATGCTGCGCGCCATTCGATTGAAGGCAGCCGACAGCTTGCCCAATTCGTCCCGGCGGCGGGTATCCAGTGCGATATCGAAGTTGCCCGCAGCCAACAGGTCGGTGGCAGTCACCAGATCCTCTACCGGTTTCGCCATCCTCCGGCTCATCCATGCGGCGATGGCCACCGCGAGCAGGGTCATCACGGCGGTGGCAATCAGCAGCACCTGCGCAGTGCGCTCGAAGCTCGACTGAATGGAAGACACAGATAGTGATACCAGCGCGTGCCCCGCGATCACATCCTGGAAACTGATGGGCGCCATGAAGGAGATGAGTTCCTGCCGGCCGGCGTCCAGTTGCCATTGCAGGCTGGAAAACACACTGCCTTCGAGGTCGCGGCCGGCACTCATCGCCCGCAGGGGCTGCTCCGGTATGTCACCAGCCGCAAACAGTTGTTCGCCGGTTTCGTCGAAGACGGCCGCGCCAATAATCTGGGCGTCCGCTGTAAGATTATTGGTCATCACCTGCAGGGCGAAATGGTCGTCAATGAACAGAGGTTCAGTGGCGCTGTGGGCGAACTGGCTCACGATCGTCGAGCCGTATTCATTGATCTGCTGGCGCATCAAATCCGCCTGGTAGCTGAGTACCAGTGCGCCCAGCAAGCCCATCCCCGCCACGATCAGAGCTGTAAAGCTCGCACCCAGCCGATAGGCGATCGGCACGTGTCGGGTGCAGAGTCGGCCCAGGGTGTTCTTCCACACACGAAGCCCGACCTCAGCCATTGATCGGCCAAAATTCTGACGCCAGGAAAGATTCAAGGAACTGGGTCTCACTTTATACGGGAACATACACACAGATTCGTTGAGCAATGGGAGACTCTCAAACTATAGTCGCATTTTACCTGACCATCTCCGGGAATGGGGTTTTCGCCGCTTTAATTACAACTCAACTGTCGGAATAATCCTTTTTTGGCGCCGTGAGGCACACAGAGTTCCCGTTCTTCGTCGGCTGAGCACCCACACTGCGCCGGAGAGCTCTTGCAAGGCGTCACCGTCGCTGAATCCCGTCCGCTGATTCGGTAACATCCACCTTTTTGCTTTACTCAAGAGCCAGCGCCAATGACTGAACGCGAAGAACTGCTGTCCTTTGATCGGGATCACCTGTGGCACCCGTATTCACCCGTGCCCTCCACCCTTGCGCCACACTTGGTGGAATCCGCCGAGGGCGTGTATCTGAACCTCGCCAGCGGCGAACGCGTGATCGACGGCATGTCATCCTGGTGGAGCACCGTGCACGGCTACAACCATCCGCGGCTCAATGCCGCAGCCACCGCGCAGCTGGCCAAAATGGCTCACGTGATGTTTGGCGGGTTGACCCACCGGCCAGCGATCGAGCTTGGAAAACTGCTGGTGGAGCTGAGTCCGAAACCTCTGCAGAAAGTCTTCTTCGCCGACTCCGGCTCCGTGGCAGTGGAAATTGCCATCAAAATGGCCTTTCAGTACTGGGCGAGCCAGGGGCGCCCGGAGAAGAACCGGCTCGTGGCCTTGCGTTCTGCCTACCATGGGGATACCTTCGCCACGATGGCGGCCTGCGATCCGGACAACGGCATGCACACCCTCTTCCGGGACGTGTTTCCCAGGCACTTCTTTGTACCTGCCCCGGCCGTAAGGTTCGGCGAACAGTGGCGTGTAGATGATGCAAACCCGCTGGAGGCAATGCTTCGGTCCCACGGGAATCAGATTGCGGCCATTATTCTGGAGCCCATCGTCCAGGGCGCCGGCGGAATGCGATTCTATTCCCCTGACTACCTGAAATCCGCGCGGGCACTGGCGGAGCAGTATGACGTTCTGCTGATTACCGATGAGATTGCCACCGGCTTCGGACGGACTGGTAAATTATTCGCCTGTGAACACGCCGGGATCGCTCCGGACATCATGTGCGTCGGCAAAGCTCTGACCGGAGGGTATATGACGCTCGCCGCGACCCTGTGCAACGAGCGTGTCGCACAGGGAATCTGCGAGGGCGAAGCCGGTGTACTCATGCACGGGCCCACCTTTATGGCCAACCCTTTGGCCTGCGCGGTTGCAGTCGCGAGCGTGGAACTGTTGCGGGAAAGCGGGTGGCAGGGTTCCGTTCAGCGCATCGAGAAGCAACTGGCAGCTGGCCTCGAGCCCTGCCGCAGCCTTCGCGGTGTTGCCGACGTACGCGTCCTTGGGGCGATTGGGGTGGTGGAGTTCCACCAACCGGTGGACATGGCGTTCTTCCAGAATGAGTGCATCGCGCGGGGGGTATGGGTGCGCCCCTTCGGCAAGCTGGTGTACGTGATGCCACCCTACATCATCAGCCATGAAGAGCTGGAAAAATTGTGTCGCGCATTGTGTGAGGTGGCCACGCTTTGCGCGACCTGAAAAGCACGGCAAGAGGGGCTCGCGCCCCACTTCCCGTCATGGACATCAAGGTGCCTAACCCAGTTTGCGAATGCCCATGGCCTCGCGCAGATCCTTCATGAACGGCACGCTGTAGGCTCGCGCCTTTTCTGCGCCTGCCAGCAGCACCTCTTCGATATCCTGCGGACGCTCCATAAGGCTGTTGTATCTCTCCCGCGCTTCCGCCAGTTCCTCATTGATAAGCTCGAACAACCGGCGCTTGGCTTCGCCCCAGGCGATGCCCGCTTCGAACTCCTTACGCATCTCTGCTGTTTGCTCGGGCGTGGCGAATGCCTGCCAGATCTGAAATACCGTGGAATCGTCCGGGTCTTTCGGCTCACCGGGCTCCAGCAGATTGGTCTTGATCTTGTTGATGTGTTTTTTGAGCTTCTTCTCGGGCAGGAACAGCGGAATCGTGTTGTTGTAGCTCTTGCTCATCTTGCGCCCGTCGAGACCCTGCAGAACGGCCACATTCTCATCCACTGCCGCCTCGGGCAATACAAAATGCTCGCCGTAGTGGTGATTAAAACGGGCGGCAATATCCCGGGCCATCTCGATGTGCTGGATTTGATCCTTGCCGACGGGAACCAGGTTTGAATTGAACATGAGAATGTCCGCGGCCATCAGCACCGGGTAGTTGTACAGGCCCATGGTGATGCCGAAGTCCGCGTCCTCGCCGGCCTCCTGATTGGCCGCAACCGCTGCCTTGTACGCGTGGGCTCGATTCATCAGCCCCTTCGCGGCCATGCAACTGAGCAGCCAGCACAGCTCTGGTATTTCGGGCACATCCGACTGGCGGTAGAACACGACTTTTTCGGGATCCAGGCCCGCGGCCAGCCAGGTCGCCGCAATCTCACGGGTGGACTGCTGGACCAATTCCGGATCCCGACACTTGATCAGCGCGTGGTAGTCCGCCAGAAAGTAGAAAGAGAGGTTGTCGCTGTCCAGGCTCGCCTGGACAGCGGGACGGATCGCTCCCACATAGTTGCCCAGGTGTGGCGTGCCGGTGGTGGTGATGCCGGTTAGTACCCGTTTTTTGCTCATGCTCAGGTCTTGTGTTCGTGGTCAGTGAAAGTGGCGCTTGGTGAAGCGCAGCGGCGTATGATACCGGGAATGGCTGGGGCGATAAAATTATTCCGCCCCGTAGTAGGAGGTAGCGTTCTCCAGAATGTAGGTGGTGAAGCCAGCCTGACAAAGCAGATGCGCGGCGACTTCGCTGCGTTTGCCCCCATCGTCAGTGACCACGTAAACGGTATTGTCCTCCAGCCCGGACAGGCGCCGGCGCAGCGACGCAAGAGGGATGTTGGTTGCATCCTTCACGTGGGCCATGCGGTGTTCCAGGGGGATGCGCACGTCCACCAACCGGTACGGTTGCCCCTGGCCGGCCCGCTTGCGTAGCTCCTCCCCATCAATGTAGCGAATCAGGGGTTCCTGCAACAGTGCCTTGAAATTCTCTTTGTTTAGGCGCATCAAGGTGCCGGCCGTTTGCATCACCACCGAGGCATTGCGAATGGTGTCGCCCACCAGTGCTTCCTCGCCAAAGAACTGCCCCGGACCGAGCGTGGCCACCTCTCCATCGAAGCGCGTTATCACTTTGGCCTGACCCGATTCGATCACATAGAAATAATCGCCTTCGGCACTCTCTTCCACAATAATCTCGTCGGGCTTCGCTTCAAAGGGCTCGAAGCTCACGAACAGCTGCTGGAGCTGGGCAGGAGGAACCTGGGCGAATAGAGGCGACTCGAGCAGACTGCTCATCCAGTCTTCTCCGCCTTCCGTTGTGTCCGCCTCCAGGGCGGGTGGGCTGTCGTAGTCCGGCAGTACCGTCTCGGTCCAGCGGTCCAGCACCTCAAAGGCCTGGTGCTCCACCTGGAGCACGGTAACCTCTGACTTGGCCTGGGCGGCCACATCCGATGGGGACTGAGTCGTCAGCGCCTTGCGGCTGCGGGAACTGCCTCCTTCGACGGTTTCGCTGTTGAACGAAGCGTCCACCAGGTCCACGCGACCGTCAACCAGGAAAGTGACGGCTTTGAGGGGCTTGCCCCGCTTAATGAGAAAGGTGCCTTTGGCCACATTTTCCATTCGAAGATAGGCGGAGATCGCTTCGAATTGACTGTCATTTATCTTCTCGAAGGGGCTGAACTGCTGCAGTTCCTCGTGTGACACCGCCACGGAATACTTCCTCCCAGTGCTGCCGGCACAGATAGTGGGTCTGCCCTTGGGGCGCTTTCCCGTCGCTCGAATCCGCACAACTCCGGAAAAACGGCAGAGGCGACGCCGAAAACCCTATATTCTAACCTGTTCCAGGCTCATAAATCGCTTAAGCGCCCGATAAAAGTTGTAGGCATCCTTCGTTCCAGCCAGCTCCCGGGGTGAATGCATGGCAAAGGTGGGAACGCCCACATCGAGGGTTGCTACCCCCAGCGCGGTCGCGGTCAGCGGGCCGATGGTGCTGCCACAGGGCATGTCGTTGCGACTTACGAAGTACTGGACCGGGACGTCCTCCTCCCGGCAGATGTTTTGGAAGATGGCGCTGCCTTCGCTGTTGGTGGCATAGCGTTGATTGGCATTTACCTTGATCACGGGGCCACCGTTGATCCCGGGGCCATGATTGCGATCGTGGCGGTCCGGATAATTCGGATGAACCGCATGGGCGTTGTCCGCCGAGATCAGCATGGAGCGCTCCAGCGCCTGCGCCCGCTCCCCGGGATCCGGCAGCAACCGGGCGATAATGTCCCGTACCAGGGGCCCCTGGGCGCCGGCTGCCGACTGGCTGCCGACTTCCTCGTGGTCATTGCACACCAGCATGCTGGTTACCTGATCGCCTGCTTCGAGCAGGGCACGCAAGCCCAGATGGCAACTGGCGAGATTGTCCAGCCTGGCGCTGGCGATGAACTCCTTGCGCAACCCGATGATCGCCGGCGCCTGGGTATCGTAGAAGCTCAGCTCGAAATCGAGGATCCTGCTCACCTGCACGCTCGGGTGCTCCCGCTTCATCTGCTCCACGAGCAGATCCCGGAGGTTCACGGCTTCTTCCGGTGTTGACAGACAAGCCACCGGGGTAATGTCTTTTTGCGGATTGATGGAGCGGTTGCTGTTCACCTCCCGATCCAGGTGAATCGCCAGGCTCGGAATAATCGCAATCGGCTCATGGAAATTGACAAGACAACTGCACAACTGCCCGTCGGCGGCCATGTAGGTCACCCGTCCGGCGAGGGAAAGATCCCTGTCGAACCAGGGGTTCAGCAACGCGCCTCCGTATACCTCAACGCCCAGTTGCAGGAATCCGCTCTGCTTGATTTCGGGCTGCGGCTTTACCCGCAGACAGGGGCTGTCCGTATGAGCGCCCACCATACGCAGGCCCGTCTCGCTCAGGGCATTGGTGCCGTAAACGAAGGCCACGATGCTGGAGTCATTGCGTGTGCAATAGTAGCGCTGGCCGGTCTGCAGGCTCCAGGGGGCGTCCATGCGCAGAGCCTGAAAGCCTTGCGCTTCCAACTGCCCAACCATCCAGTCCACCGCGTGGAACGGCGTGGGCGAGGCTTGAATGAACTGAAGCAAATCCCGGTTGAACTGATCGTTATTCATGGTTTGACGATTACCGTTTTTCTGAGTGTGCGTGTTGCAGGCGCGCGAGCAGGCTGGAGGTATCCCAGCGGCCGCCACCCAGCGTCTGTACTTCGGCGTAAAACTGGTCCACCAGTGCAGTCACCGGCAAGGTCGAGCCGTTGCGCAGCGCTTCGTTCAAAGCGATCTGCAGATCCTTGCGCATCCAGTCAACCGCGAAGCCGTGCTCGTATTCGCCGCGCAGCATTGTCTCTGAGCGGTTCTCCATTTGCCAGGACTGGGCTGCGCCTTTGGAAATCACTTCAAGGACTCGCGGGACGTCGAGCTGCGCCTGGCGAGCGAAGTGCAGTCCCTCTGACAGGCCCTGCAACAGGCCCGCGATACAAATCTGATTGACCATCTTGCAGAGTTGGCCGGAGCCGGGTGGTCCGATGAGACTGACTGCCTTGCCGTAGACTTCAAGCACCGGCTTCGCCCGCTGGAAATGCTCCGCTTCGCCGCCCACCATGACGGACAGAGCGCCCCGCTCGGCTCCCTGTTGTCCGCCAGACACCGGCGCGTCCAGAAATCCGCAGCCTGCTTCCGTTGCACGCTGATGCAATTCACGTGCAAGCTGCGCAGATGCAGTGGTATGGTCCACCAGGATCGCGCCCGGCTCCATGCCCGCAAGAGCCCCCTGCTCACCCAGCACGACGCTGCGAACATCGTCGTCGTTACCCACGCAGCAGCACACCACGCTCGCCGTGCGAGCGGCCTCCAGTGGCGTGTCGCAGACCGTCCCGCCGAACTGCGCATGCCAGCGCCGGGACTTCTCTCCGGTGCGATTGAACACACGCACTTCAAAGCCGGCTGACTGGAGGTGCCCCGCCATCGGGTAACCCATGACTCCCAGGCCGATGAATGCGACAGTTTTCATTTCCGGTTGGGTCGACATGATTACGGTCCTCCTCAAACCTTATCCGGCCCACAGCATCAGGCCAAGTACCGCACCGAGAAAAAGGCGGTAGATCACGAACGGCATCATCCCGATACGCTGAATGAAGCTCAGAAAAAAATGAATACAGACGTAAGCGCTGATGCCCGACAGGAGCGCGCCCAGAGCAATATCTCCCCATGGGATCCGGCTCTCATCGAGCAACTTCATGCCGGTGTACAGTCCGCTGAGCACGATTATTGGAATCGACAGCAGAAAGCTGAATCGCGCAGCCGACTCCCGCTGCATTCCCAGCGCAAGGGCCGCAGCAATGGTGATGCCCGATCGGGACGTTCCGGGAATCAGCGCAAGGGCCTGTGCCAGACCGATCAGAAGAGCGATGCCCAGGGTCATGCGCGACAGATCCAGCGTCTTCCGACCGCGATAGTCGGCCCAGCCCAGGTAAAGCCCGAAAATAACCGTTGTCAGCATGATGACGGTGGCGCTGCGCAGATGGTCCTCAATGATGTCCCCGAAGGCGAGCGCGGCAAGTCCGGCAGGAATGGTCGCAGCAATAATGTACCACCCCAGCCGACTGTCATCGCTTGGCTCTCGGGCAGCAATGCTCCTGAACCAGGCGCTGGTAAGACGCCACACGTCGCGGCGGAAATAGATCAACACGGCCGCCAGCGAGCCCACATGAACGGCCACGTCAAAGGCAAGGCCCTGATCGGGCCAGCCAAACAGCTCTTTGGGAAGGATCAGGTGGGCGGAGCTGGAAATGGGCAGGAATTCAGTTATTCCCTGAATCAGGGCCAGAACGATCAACTGTAGTAAGTCCAAAACCGATCCTTATGAGTGTGAGTGATTATTTTGAGCGGATTCGCTGGCGTTTGGCCCAGGTGACTTCGTTTCGTACATAGGCCGGCTGGGCCTCCAGCGCGGATACCACTTGCCCTGACCGCAGCAGCGGTTGAGCCAATCGCGCCAGGTCCCGTGCATGGGGATGGGCATCTGAATGATATTGAACATTGCCGGCTTCGGCAGTATTTGCAGCAACGTGCTCCGGGGCGATCAAAGGGCACCCACTTCCCAGCACGTGGACGGCACAACTGGCCGCGTAGTCCGATAGGGCTTCGAGCACTTCGTCTGGAGACCCCACCCGGTCCGCAACCCGGCATTGCAGTTCACCGGATTCCGATATGCTCTCGTACACGCCCCAATACACTTCCTGCATGCGCGCATCGAACACGGGAACGAATACAGCACCCTGCCGAGGGTCCACGCGCTCCGCCGCGCCTGCAGCCAGGGTCTTCAAACTGGAAACGGGGATGACGGGCAAATTGGCCCCGAACGCCAGGCCCTGAACGACTCCCACGCAAATCCTCAAACCCGTAAAGGACCCCGGCCCCTGGGTGAACGCAATGGCATCCAACTGGCTCAGGCCGATTTCATGGGCTGCAAGCAGGCCATCCACCATTGGCAGAAGCCGCTGGGTGTGGTCCTGGGGAGCCACCGTAAACTCTTCCTCGATGCGGCCGTCAACGTTCAGTGCCACGGAACAGGCAGAGGTGGATGTATCAAGAGCCAGAATCTTCGTCATGACAGTCAGCCAGACTCCGCTTTCCGAAACGGACGGAGTAATGTTGGTTGGTAGTGATTGGTTCAAACGGACGGCGGATGTCGACTCGAACGGTTGAACGCCTGCCGCACCAAACAAAGTGGGGCATTATAAGCGCATTTGCCCACCCTGCAGAACTGACCGTCGCGACCTGCCGAAGTGCGGACCAGGGACAAAAAAGCCCCGGGAGCGTGAACTCCCGGGGCTTTCAGGGCAGGCCCTGGATCAGAGCAATTTAGCTGCTCTTGCGCTTGGCCGTGCGACCGCGACGCGCGGCTTTCGCAGCACCCGCCTTACGCTTGGCTTTTGCAGGGGCCTTGGCTTTGCGAGCGGCACTCTTCCGGGCTGGAGACTTGGCTGCCGCTTTACGCTTGGCCTTGGCCGGCCGAGCCTTGCGCTTGGCCTTGGCAGCAGCCTTTCGCTCTGCGGCCCTTTCCTTCGCTGCCGCTTTGCGAGCTGCAGCGCGTTCTTTGGCTGCCGCTTTACGGGCTGCGATGCGGGCTTTGGCGGCCGCTTTTTTCTCAGCGGCTTTGATCTTGGCATCAGCTTTCTTCTGAGCGGCCTTGTTCTTCGCTTCCAGCTTCTTGGCCGCCGCTTTTACCTTCTTCTTGTCGGCCGCAGCACGCTTCTTCTTCCAACGCTCTTCAAAAGCTTTCAGAGCCTTGCCAAGATCGGCGTCCGACTTCGAGGCCAGACGGGACTCCAGATCGGCAATCTTCGCCTTAGTGGCTTCCTGAACAGCCTGAGCAGCAGCGAGAGCTTTCGCCTTTGCCAGCGCCTGACGGGCCGCGGTTGCTTTTGAACGCAACGCTTTCACCTTGGTATTGAGCTTGGTGACCTGGCTCTCAGCAGATTTCGCTGTGCGCTTGTCGCCAGCCTTCTTGGACTTAGCAGCTTTTTTCTTTGCCGCTGCTGCCTTCTTGCGAGCAGCTTCGAGCGCTTTGGCCTGGGTCTGAATGTCTTTTTGCAGGCTATCAGCGGTTGCCTGGGCCTTGGCAACAGCCGGTGCCGCCGGCTTCTTCGCTACTGCACGTTTGGCTACGCGGCGCTTAGCCGGTGCCTTTGCTTTTCTCTTTTTTGCCACTCTAGCCATTCGGTTTTCTCCTCAACTTGAGCCGGTTCTAACAGCAAACACGTTAGCACAAACAATGAACGCGCCGCGTTCGAGGCGAATATTATTTAAAAAAAAAGGGTTTTGCACCCTTTTACAAAGATTTTTTGCTGAAAAAACGGATTTTTTGTTGTTTTAACCCATTTTTTTTACGTATTTCGTTTCCGAAAGAAGCCTCTTCTGCACACAACGATTATTCGCGGCGTTTACAGCACCGCTTTGCTCCATGGATTAACGGGAAGTTTTCACCGCAACTTTGTAATTGATTCACGCGCCGCGAATCGAGTACAGCTAATTGCAGACCTCTTCTGCGAGGCCGCAAACGAAAGATGGTTCACATGGACGACAACACGGTTGCGCGCGATCAAAATAAATCCGGCGCTGCTTATCAATCGGCTGCCGCGCACTGAGCGTTCGAAGATGGATGAGAGAGGGCGCTGCGAAATCCGAAGTGATTCTGGTGCGGCATCGAAGCGGGCCGGGAGGCGGTCACTGACAGAACAAAATGATTCGACGTCGCATGCTGTTAATAACGAAATCGTAGTTCGGGTGGTGGTTGGCAAGCACGATGTTGACGATCGCTCGGGTAAATCCTGTATCTAGGTATGCCCGGTACCAGTCAGGCCCGTGCGCTTGCGGACGATATTGGCCAGAAGCTCGATGTGGGACTCCCGGTCGTTCAAACAGGGAATCAGCCGTAGCTCTTCGCCGCCCGCCGCACGGAAGATCGCCCGTCCTTCCACAGCGATTTCCTCCAGTGTCTCGAGGCAGTCGGCCGCAAATGCGGGACACACCACGTCGATCACTTTGATTCCCTCCGCAGCCCACCGCTTCAGTACATCCACCGTGTAAGGCTGCAACCAGGTGGCTTTCCCCAGCCGCGACTGAAAACTCAAACCCCATTTGTCCGAGTCGAGACCGAGAGCCTCGCTCAGCGCGCCAGCGGTTTCCCGGCAGTGGATGTCGTAGGGATCGCCGAGGTCGACGTTGCGTTGGGGGATACCATGAAAGGACATGAGCAACCTTTCGCCTGACCCGTTCTGGCGGCGAAATTCCCGCACCGACTCGGCCAAAGCTGCGGTATAGCCCGGATCATCGAAGTAAAATTTGTTGATCGTCACATCGGGAACGTCCCGAGAACGCGAAACAAGGGCGGCAAACTGATCGTAGATGGAGGCGGTGGTGGTGGCGGAGTATTGCGGATATAGCGGAAGAACCAGAATCTTTTCCGCTCCCGCTGCTTGCATCTCTCCGATGCGCTCCTCCAGCTTGGGAGCTCCATAGGTCATTGCGAAGGTCACCAGCGGAGCCGACTCGCCCAACTGTGCCTTCAGCTCGCGAGACAAAGCTTCCACTTGTCGCTGGGTGATGGCGGCCAACGGTGCGCCTTCTTGCGGGTCCCAGATCTGCTGGTAGGCACTGGCTACCTTTGCCGGACGGAATGGCAGGATGAACAGGTTCAGAATGGGCCACCAGAGCGGCCTCGGGATTTCCACAACGCGCGGGTCGCTGAGGAATTCTTTCAGGAAGGCACGGTAGGCTTTTTTTGTGGGAGCCGCCGGCGTCCCCAGGTTCATCAATATGACCGCCCATTTGTGCATGCTACACCCATATCCCCGCTCACGAAGCCGCGGAGTTTAACACAGGGGCCACAGCTCAGCGTTGCAGTCAGGGGAGAGTGGAGAGAGGGGTGGGCCGGCTAACCGGCCGAACCTGGCGTTCGGCCGGCGAGTGATGGGACCGCCTCGGGATAGAGGCTAATCGAGGGCAGCAAAGACCTGATCGCGGATCTCGTCGACGCTGCCGATGCCGTTGATACGTGTGTACTCGGGTGCGTTGGGGTCCTGCTGTTCAATCAGGTCCCTGTAGAAGCCGACCAGAGGCTCGGTCTGTTCGTGATAGACCGCGAGGCGCTTGCGGACGGTGTCTTCCTTGTCATCATCGCGCTGAATCAGAGGTTCACCGGTCACATCGTCCAGGCCGTCGCGCTGCGGGGGCTGATGGGTGATGTGGTAAACACGACCCGAAGCCGCATGCACACGGCGTCCGCTGAGTCGAGACACGATCTCCTCATCATCGACATGGATCTCCACCACATGGTCGATCTGAATGCCCGCGTCCAGCAGGGCCTGGGCCTGCGGGATGGTGCGTGGAAAACCATCGAACAGAAAACCGTTTTCGCAGTCCTTTTCCTGAATACGGGTTTTCACCAGGTCGATAATCAGGTCATCGGGCAGCAGTCCACCGGCTTCCATGATGCCCTTGGCCTTGACGCCGAGCGGAGTGCCTTCCTTCACGGCGGCCCGCAGCATGTCCCCGGTGGAGATCTGGGGGATCCCGTAGCGCTTCATGATGAATTGTGCCTGGGTACCTTTGCCGGCGCCGGGGGCTCCCAAGAGAATAACCCGCATTGTGACCTGCTCCTACTGACTGCCCGATCGGGCGTGATGGGCTTTTAAAAAGGTCGCATACCTTACACGCAGCTTGGAAGCAAGACAACCTGGCTCAGGCTCCGCCGAGTGAAGCGACAGTATCCCCTTGAATTCAAAGATATTTTGAGCGAAACCGGAACGCACACAGCGGTTTCCGAACCATCCGGCCCGGTCCCACAGGGGGTTCGACGGGCGCCAGGCCCCAAAGCCTGCGCCAGCACGGGAACTCGCTCTGACGGCCCCGTTCAAACTCCTGCTCTTCTGAAAGGAGGACGAGAACATGGGACTATTTTCGCGAAGCACGCGCCCCCCGCACCGTAAGGAGACGAAGCCAATGGATATTTCAAACAGTACCAACGCACCGAGCAACACGCGGGCCAGCACCGAAACCGCCCCTGAAGAGGAGGTGCTGCCCACAGGTTTCAAAGTGAGTGCCACATCTCACGCCCACACCGGACGTACCGGGTACGGGATTGAAGACGCGATCCGGCTGATGCAGTCGCTCCCGATCGAAAACAGCGAAGTGGTGGTTACAGTCGTCACCCGAACACTGGAATCCACAAATATCAGTGTGGACGACATTGTCCAGGATGCGCTCGCCAAGGAGGATCGGATCCGGGAAGAACACCGGCAGCTGGAAGAGGAGATCCGATGCTTCCAGGAGGAAATTGCCCAACGCACGGAGTTGATCAGTGAACTCCTTCAGGACCTGAAGCAGACTGTCGAAGTGCGCGAGCGGCTGCAAATGGCAGCGGATCCGAAACAGCAGACGGGGCAACCCGCGGGTGCGGACACGGCGGAAGCGGCTTCGGAAGGGGAAGAAGGTTTCGACCCAGGCGCAGAGTCGCGCGGGTCCGCAAGTGACGAGTCACGGTCGAACAGCACGACCGGGAAAGACCCGGCCAGCCTCAGAATTGCCGCTCCAAAAATGAAACCTGACTATCGACAAGTCTGATACTGTATCAGAGTCCGGCTTGCTGCTTGGCTTGCTGCCACAGGTTCTCCATCTCCTCCACGCTGGCCTCTTCGAGTGATCGACCCTGGGCTCGCAGCGCTTCTTCCACGAACTGAAAGCGGTCGGTAAAACGGCGGTTGCAGCCTCGCAAAGCGCTGTCCGGTTCCAGATGCAGGTGCCGCGCAAGGTTAATCAGGCTGAAAAGCGTGTCCCCCAGTTCCGATTCCATATCCCGGGAATCGCCGCCCTCCATCGCCGCTTCCAGTTCATCGATCTCCTCGCGCACCTTGGCCAGCACCCCTTTAGCATCCGGCCAATCGAAGCCCACCAGCGCCGCCCGCTTTTGCAGTTTCATTGCCCGCGTGAGGCTCGGCAATGCCGCCGGCACATCCGCCAGAATACCTTGCTGGCCCTTGTCGCTACGCTCTTCCTGCTTGATCTTTTCCCATTGGGCCTTGACCTGAGCTTCGCTGAGCGGGGTATCGGGTCCAACCCGACTCGCAAGGGTGCCGTCCGGGAACACGTGGGGATGGCGGCGCAGCAACTTGGCGGTAATCTCCTGAACAATGTCCGCGAAGCTGAAGTGTCCGTCTTCCCTGCCAAGCTGTGCGTAAAACACAACCTGAAACAGAAGATCGCCGAGCTCCTCCTTCAGGTGGGCGTAGTCCCTGCGCTCGATCGCATCCACCACCTCGTACGCTTCTTCAATCGTCGAGGGTGCAATGCTCCCGTAGTCCTGCTCCAGGTCCCAGGGACAACCGGTCTCCGGCTCCCGCAACCGCGCCATCAGCTCGAGCAGATCCTCGATTCCCGCCCTGGCCTTTCCTTCGGTTCTCTCACCCTTCACGTCTCACCTCTCGTCTGACCTTTCATCGCACCTCGCGCGTTTGCTGGCGCCGTCCCTCAAGCTTTATGTCTTGCGCCGCGCCATCGCAACGTTGGGCAGCTGATTGAGTTTCGCCAGAATCCGGCTGAGCTCCGCGTAGCTGCGCACTTCCAACGTCATCACCATATCCACGGTATTCTTGCGCTTGTCCGACTGGGTTTGCATTGCACTGACGTTGATTCGTTCATTGTCCAGCAGCGAGGTGATGTCCCGCAGCAGGCCGTGTCGATCGTAAGCCTCGACGGCAATGGCCACCGCGTAGGTATTTTCCGGGGCCTTGCCCCACTCCACCTTGATAACGCGATCGGAGTCCTTCTCCTGCAATTTGAGAATGTTTCGGCAGTCCTGGCGATGGATGGAGACACCCTTGCCAATTGTGATGTAGCCGGAGATCGCATCGCCAGGCAGCGGGCGGCAGCACCGCGCAATATTGGTCAGCAGGTTCCCGACCCCTTCGATGTACACGTCGGAGCCGCCGGCATGCTGGACCGTGGCCTTTCCCGTTAATGGAACGACTACATTGTTCGGATTGACCGGCAACATGCGCTGGGCTGCATTGAGCACCTGCCCCACCCCGATGTCGTGGGCGCCCACTGCGGCGTAGAGGCTTTCCAGATTGGTCATGTTCAGCTTCTTGGCGAGCGCTTCGAAATCGAAGTCCACGAGGGCCAGGCGTTTGAATTCCTTGTCCAGCAGGGCCCTGCCATCGGCGATATTCTGATCCCGCGCCTGCAACTTGAACCATTGCTGGACCTTGGCCCGGGCCCGGGAGGTATTGATGTAGCCAAGGGCCGGTAACAGCCAGTCCCGGCTGGGTGCCTCGCGCTTCCCAGTGAGAATTTCCACCTGGTCTGCGGTGCGCAGGTGGTAATTCAGAGGCACGATGCGTCCGTTGACCTTTGCACCGCGGCAGCGATTGCCCACGTCCGTATGAATCCGGTAGGCGAAATCAACGGGCGTCGATCCTTCCGGAAGGTCCACGATGTGCCCCTCAGGAGTGAAAACGTAGATCGAATCCTGTTTGAAGTGGTCGGCGAGGCCGCTGCTGAGCGAGGTGCTGCCGAGTTCATCGTGCCATTCGAGAACCTGGCGCAACCAGGCAATCTTTTCCTCGTAGCTGCCCGCGTTGATGTCCGTATCAGTGCCCTTGTACCGCCAGTGTGAGCAGACCCCGTACTCCGCCTCTTCGTGCATGGCGTAAGTGCGAATCTGGATTTCAAGGACCTTGCCCTCGGGACCGATCACCGCCGTATGCAGCGAGCGATATCCGTTCTCCTTGGGGGAAGCGATGTAATCGTCGAATTCGTTGGGAATGTTGCGCCACAGACTGTGAACAACGCCGAGAACGCCGTAGCAGTCGCGCACGGTGTCCACCAGGATGCGCACGGCGCGGATGTCGTAAACCTGGGAAAAACCGATTCCCTTGCGACGCATCTTCCGCCAGATGCTGTAGATGTGCTTGGCCCGTCCACTGATGTCCGCCTTGATGGCGACCAGATCCAGTTCCCGGTGCAGACTTCTGATCACCTGTTCAATGTAGCGCTGGCGGTCGAGACGCTTTTCGTCCAGCAACTTGGCAATTTGTTTGTAGTCAGCCGGCTCCAGGTAGCGAAAGGACAGGTCCTCCAACTCCCACTTGATGTGACCGATCCCCAACCGGTGGGCGAGCGGCGCATAGACGTCAGCCACTTCCTTGGCCACCCGCCGTCGTTTCTCTTCGCTCGCATTCTTCACTGCGCGGATTGCGCACGTGCGCTCGGCCAGCTTGACCAGCGCGACACGCACATCATCGACCATTGCCACCAGCATCTTGCGAACCTTGCCCGCCTGCTCCTCCGACTGGCGCCCGAATACATCGCGATCGGAGTCGTTGCGCAGCTGGCTGATCGCCGCCATCCGTATAACGCCACGAATGATGGTGGCCACACTTTCGTTAAATTCACTGCTTACACGGGAAAGAGCCAGTTTTTTCTCGCGCACGGCACGATAGAGAATGGAAGCGACCACGGTATCCAGATCCAACTGAAGCTCGGCAAGGATCTCGGCCATTTCCATGCCGGTGCGATAGCAACTCTGGCCGTCGGCCCAGGCGTTTTCCACGGCGCTGGCGATGGCGTCGTCCTCGGCCTGTTTGCAGAGCAGCAGAGCACGCTGGAGCATTGCCGGCGCGTGCCGGTCCAGCGTGACCAGCTCAGCGATGCGGCCGATCCATGCTTCGATGTCGATATTGCCGTCTTCGGCAATCGGGTGATCTTCTCGGACTTTAACCATCGGTCAGGTCACCGCGAGCGATCCTCACTGTGATCGCTCTGGTTGCTAGGTGAGATTGAACAATCCAGAGGAAAGATATCGATCCCCTCGATCAGCGATAATGGTGACGATTACTGCGTTTTCCAGTTCTTCGTTCAATTGCAGAGCAGCAGCAACGGCGCCCCCGGAAGAAACGCCGCAGAGAATGCCCTCCCGCGCCGCCAGATCCCGCATGGTCTGCTCGGCCAGCGATTGCGACATATTGACGATGCGGTCAACCCGGGTTTCGTCAAAGATAGTCGGCAAATAGGCTTTCGGCCATCGCCGAATACCGGGAATGCTCGCGCCTTCGGCCGGTTGCAGACCCACGATCTCCACTTCCGGGTTCTGCTCTTTCAGGAAACGGGATACCCCCATGATGGTCCCGGTGGTGCCCATGGAGCTGACGAAGTGAGTGATTCCACCGCCGGTTTGCCGCCAGATCTCCGGGCCCGTGGTTTCGTAATGGGCGGCCGGGTTGTCTGGATTGGCGAATTGATCGAGCACCTTGCCCTCGCCCCGGCTCTCCATCGCCTTGGCAAGGTCCCGGGCCCCTTCCATGCCCTCTTCCCGGGAAACTTCGATCAGTTCCGCCCCATAGGCCAGCATGGCTGCCTTGCGCTCCGCGGTGGAGTGGGCAGGCATGATCAGCTTCATGCGATAGCCCTTGATGGCCGCCGCCATTGCCAGTGCAATACCCGTATTGCCGCTGGTGGCCTCGATAATGGTGTCCCCCGGCGCGATCTCGCCTCGCTGTTCCGCGTGGCGGATCATCGTGAGCGCCGGCCGGTCCTTCACGGAACCCGCGGGATTGTTGCCTTCGAGCTTGACCAGCAAGGTGTTGGAACTGTTTCCCGGCAGCCGCTGCAGTCTTACCAGCGGTGTGTTGCCGATACAGGACTCGATCGTGGGATAATCCATATTCATTCGCCCGGACATCTGTGCTTCGCCTGGTAGGTGGTAGCGGCGAATTCTAACACGCAGGTTGCCCTTATAATGCCGCTGGCACTGCCCGGCCGCATCGGGGCCAGCAATTATGTGGCCAGTTTTCCATGTCCAGGCTCGCGCCTGGACATGGGCACAGCAGCCGCTATCATTGGGGTTTTGGGGAGAATTTGGCCGGGCTTTTCCAGCCCGCGACGGACGCGCATGGGGCCGAAGAATAATAAGCTTATGACCAATCCATCTTATCGATCCAGAATCCTGCTCATCGTTCTCCTCCCGGTGCTCATCACCGCTGGCTCTCTGGCCATTGTCCTGACCATTCTTTACGCGAACGAACTGGAGACCGTGTTCGAAAGCCGGGGCGAATCCACAAGTCGCCAGCTGGCGGAACTTTCCCGTCAGACCCTGGTGCGGGGCAGCCTCCCCGATCGGGATGCGGTCAACCTGATGCTGGATCAGCTCTCAGTGCGTTCGGTCACCCTCTTCGACTCGGAGCAGGAACGCCTCGCGCACGCCGGGCCGCAGCCTCTGGCGGACGGCAAAGTGCCCACCTTCGGCCCTGAAGAGCAGATCGTCTCCGCCACTTATAGCACTGTTTTCATTACCCCGATCACGGACCTTGCATCAGGCGACCTGCTGGGCTGGGCAGCCGTGGAGATGACCCGCGACAGCTTGTGGCTCGGCGTTTACCGCGCGGTGCTGTGGACGATCGCCCTGACTCTGATCGTCAGCATTCTGGCGACCCTGGCTGTAGCGGCCCTCACCCGCCGGGTAGTCGCGCCGCTCGATCGCATCCGCGATGCCCTGCGCCGGTGCGCCTCCGGTAATCTGGACATTGATCTGAGCCGCGATCTCACCGGGCTTTTCGGAGATCTCGCCCGGAGTATCGAAACCGCCAGCCGCAAACTCCACGACTCGCAGCGCGCCATGCAGGAGCATATCGATCAGGCTACCCGGGATCTGCGGGAAACACTGGAAACGGTCGAAGTCCAGAATGTGGAGTTGAGCATGGCCCGCAAGGAGGCCCTGGAGGCCAGCCGGGCCAAATCCGAGTTTCTTGCAAACACCAGCCACGAGATCCGGACCCCCATCAACGGCATCATCGGATTCACGGGGCTGCTGCTCAAAACCGAGCTGAATCCGCAACAGGTCGACTATCTGCGCACCATTCAGAAGTCCTCCCAGGGGCTGCTCACCACCATCAATGCAATCCTCGACGTATCCAAGATCGAGACCGGCCAACTGGTGCTGGACTACAGCCCGCTGCAATTGCGGGAAATCGTGGAGGAACCCCTTTCGGTGCTCGCACCGGCGGCCGCAGCCAAGGACCTTCGGCTCTTTTCCGTTATCGACCCCCAACTTCCCACTCATCTGCTGGGCGACCCGCTGCGTTTGAAGCAGGTCATTACCAATCTGGTCAGCAACGCGGTGAAGTTCTCGGACAACGGCGACGTGGTGGTACGCGTTGCATTGGTCAAAAGCGATGTACACATCGCCGTGCTCCGGTTCACTGTGGAGGACTCCGGCATCGGCATCAGCGAGGAACAACAACCCCAGTTGTTCAGAGCGTTCTCTCAGGCGGACGGATCGAACGCCCGGTCCCAGGGAGGCACCGGGCTGGGGCTGGCCCTCTGCAAAGGCCTGGTCCGACAAATGGGGGGCGATATCGGGGTGGACAGCGCTGTCGGCCGCGGAACCCGGTTCTGGTTCACCGCTGCCCTGGGGCTGGACGACAGTGCCGCCGTTCAGAGCTATGACGACCTGCGCGGCCGCCAGATCCTCGTGTGTGACAACAACGCCCATTCCATCGAACAGCTACGCGCGTATCTCGAGAACTGGGGCTGCACCTTCAAGGTCGTGCAAACGGACGAGGACGTGGAACCCGCGCTGCAACGCGGCGGGTTCGACGCTCTGATCTGGGATATCAGCGACGAACAGGACCCCCGCGCCTGGGCGGCGAACCATCCCCCGCTGAACGAGATGGATTGTGCCGTGGTGCTCCTGACACGTCCCGGATGCGACCTGGATTACGACCACCGGGAGCAGGAAGCCCGCCACACCCTGGTCAGCCGCCCCGTATCCCATACGGTTCTGTATGAGGCTTTGCGCCGGCAATTAGAGGCCCGAAGCTCCGACCGGCCGGCAGAGCCCAGCCCTGCCAGGGCCGAGGAAGAGCTCCGGGGCCCGCGCATCATGGCGGTGGACGATAACGCCGCGAATCTGCAACTGATCGGCGAGCTGCTGGAGGACCTGGGTGCCCGGGTCACTCTCGCCGAAAGCGGTGCCGAGGCGCTGGGTTGCTTCGAGCGGGAGGAATTCGATCTGATCTTCATGGACATCCAGATGCCGGTGCTCGATGGGCTCGAAACCACCCGCCGCATCCGGGCCATGGAGAACAAGCACGGGCGTACCCCGGTAGTCGCGTTGACCGCTCACGCCATGACCGACCAGAAGGCCGAGCTACTCCTGGCGGGACTCGACGACTACCTGAGCAAACCGGTGAGTGAGGCACAGTTGATCCACGTAATCCGCAGATGGATCAATTCGGACGCGGTCAGCGCCGCGGTGCCGCCCGAGCCTCTGGAAGAAGAGCGAGAACCGCGAACATCGCCGGTGGACGTACAGCTCTCACTGAGATTGAGCAACTACAAGCCGGAACTCGCCCGAGACATGCTCCGCATGCTGCTGAACGATTTGCCGGAAGACCACCGCAGGATAGAACAGCTCTATGATCAGGGGGAGCTGTCCGATCTTGGAGCCGTAGTCCACAAGCTTCATGGCGGCGCCAGCTATTGTGGCGTCCCGCTGCTGCTCAACACCTCATCGGCCCTGGACGAAGAACTGAAACGCATTACCGACGCCCGGAGGAGCAGCCCCAATCTCGAACAGCCGGTGGCTGAGCTACTGGACGCCATCGCTGAACTGGTGCAATGGGAAAGCGAACATGACCTGGACGCGCTGTTCGAACTGGATGAGGTTCGCGCGTAACTGAACAACTGATCAGTTGCCCGGTCCTGCGCGAGCCGAGCCAGCAGCCGATCTTGTCAGCGGAACAACTCCCGGCTCTTCAGGGGCCGGTTGCCCAGGTGCGGCGCCAGCGCCATTCGCGCCAGGCGTTTGGCTGTGCGGCGCGTCTCGGAGCGCGAGTAATCCTCCGCGGCGATCGCCAGGAGATCTTCCCCCGCAAATCCACCTGAATGATTGTGCTCGGCTCGCATGACGCCCAGATCCGCCGCGAACACGTAACTTTGTCCGGCTTCCACAAGATCGTCCGTTCTGGCGTCGCGGCGGAACTCAATACCGTAGCCCAACTCCTCCAGCAGCCGGAATTCAAAGCGGCGCAGCGCGCCTTCCAGTTCCGATTCCGCGATCAATTCGGCGAGCAGCTGCTGATAGGTTGCATAGACCTCGGGATGAGCATCGCCCTGGGGCAGCAGCCGCGTCAGCAACTCATTGGCATAGAGGCCGCTGAACAGGTGGTAACCACTGAGAAACGCTGCCCGGCCGGCGATTTCGGCGGCGACCAGTGTCTTGAGGTCGCTGCGTCCCTGCCAGGAGAGCAATAATTCGGTGAAGGGCTGTAAGGGGCGGCGGGATTTCTGCCGCGACTGGCGCTGGCCACGGCCCACCAGCGAGATTCGCCCGTAGCCGGGCGTCAAAGCTTCAATGAGAAGGCTGGTGTCCCGGTAGGGGCGCGTATGGAGGATGTAGGCGGGCTGAAGTTGAACCTGCATGACTGCTGCTATTGGTCATAGCCCAGGCTGCGCAAGGCACGCTCATCGTCGGACCAGCCCGACTTTACCTTCACCCACAATTTGAGCATTACTTTGCGGTCCAGCATGCGCTCGATCTCCGCCCGGGCCTCCTGACCGATCAGTTTGATGCGCGATCCCTTTTCACCCACGAGAATCTGTTTCTGTCCCTTGCGTTCCACCAGGATGGCGGCGGTAATGAACACCGTCGTTCCCTGCTCGTCGAACTCTTCGATTTCCACAGTAGCCTGGTAAGGCAGCTCGTCCCCCAACTGGCGGGTGATCTTCTCCCGTACGATTTCCGCCGCGAGAAAACGCATACTGCGGTCGGTAATCTGCTCCTCATCGAAAAGATGCTCTCCCTGGGGCAGCCGGTCAGTGATCAGCGATTCCAGCCGGTCAAGGTTGTCGTTTTTCAATGCAGAAAGAGGAATAATCTCATCCACCCGCAGTTTGTTCGCCAATTTCTGGAGATGGGGTAGCAGCTCTTCCTTGCGGGCCAGTTGGTCGATTTTGTTGACCGCGAGAATGATGGGGCAGCGGCAGTTCTCCAGCCGTTTGGCAACCTGCTCATCCTCTGGAGTCCAGGCCAGCTTGTCCACCATGAAAACAACCACATCCACGTCCGCCATGGCGGTTTGGGCCGACATGTTCATATAGCGGTTGATGGCCTTTTTCTGGCCGAGGTGCTGGCCGGGGGTGTCCACGTAGAGCGTTTGCACCGCACCCTCGGTCTTGATTCCGAGAAGGTTGTGGCGAGTGGTTTGCGGTTTGCGGGACGTAATGCTGAGCTTCTGCCCCAGAATGTGATTGAGCAAAGTGGACTTGCCCACGTTCGGGCGTCCGACGATGGCAACGTAGCCACAGCGTTTTGGCCCGGTTTTGGATGTCTCTGTCATTGGCTGCCTGAGAAGATATGCAAGCCAGCACAATGCTGGCCGTGGGAAAGCAGTTTACCAGCCCCCGCGAGGAGGGAAAGCGAAGAACAGGCCGCGAGCCTCAACGCTCCCTGGCTTGCAATAAGGTCAGGACCTCCGCCGCGGCCTGTTTCTCCGCCTGACGTCGCGTGGTCGCAGAGGTGACCACGGGCTCCGACAGGAAGCTGACGCGGCAACTGACGGTAAAAACCTGGGCATGGGCCTCGCCGCTGACCTTTGTCACCTCGTAGGCCGGCAGGGGTTGAGCACGGGCCTGCAGCCATTCCTGGAGCTGTGTTTTGGGGTCTTTCCGGGATTTGCTGAGACGGGCTTCGCTGATTCGCGCCCCGTACCAGTTGAGCAGGTGTTTGCGGCAGACCTGAAAATCGGCACTGTCCAGGTAAATGGCCGCAACGAGAGCTTCCACGGCGTCAGCCAGAATCGAAGCTCGGCGGTACCCGCCACTTTTCAGCTCCCCTTCGCCCAGTCGAAGGCAATCGCCCAACTCCAGTTCCCGACCGATTTCCGCCAGGGTTTCCCCTTTTACCAGTTGGGCTCGCAAGCGGCTCAGATCGCCTTCGCGGGCCTTGGGAAACTGCTGGTAGAGCGCCTCGGCCACAATCATGTTGAGCAGGGAATCCCCCAGAAATTCCATACGCTCGTTGTTGGGCGAGCCGTGGCTGCGGTGGGTCAGCGCAAGGTCCAGGTGCACTTCATCGCGGAAGCTGTAGCCCAGCCTTTTCAGCAGTCTTTGTCGGTTCGGATCACTCACTTTGAGGTGTACAGCATTCGGAAGGTCGCAGGGTATCGAACTGGTTTTTGAAGGTCATCACGGCGTCGATGTTGAAGAACATGGGCACACGCACTTCATAGTTGATGTTCACCAGTACACGGTCGGATTTGCGTTCGATCCTGACGCTTTTGGTTGGAGTGCCGCGAACACCGTTCATGCTGAAGTAATTGCTGAGGTGGGTACGAATGTCCCGGTCGGACATTTCGGCGTAGCCCCGTTCGGAATTTTCGAAATCGGTCAGCGACCCGAGGGCGTCCCGGACGTAGATGTTGTCCGTATAAGCGGGACCCAGCCTGAAAGCACAGGTAAGGAAAAAGCCCGCCACCAGCAAAACCGTCAGCCAGCCGAGGGATGACAGACCTCTTTGGGAGTATCTCGTTTTCATTATGGTACCTCCGCTATGAACGCCGCAGAATTGTACAAGGACGCCTAACGAATTCTACCGACTCGATCAAAACTGGGCAGGCTGAAAAGCTCCTCCCAGTGCATCCAGATGGCAAAGGCCTTGCCGACGATGCGCTCCTCGGGGACCGAGCCCCAATCCCTGCTGTCGGAACTGTTGTCCCGGTTGTCGCCCATCATGAAGTAGTGGCCCTCGGGGACAATCCAGAACCCTTCGCGGCTCAGTGAGCCAGGCTCGGTGCACTTGCGAACCCGGTGGTTCGATTCACCAAGTTGCTCATCCTCCACCAGGTAGCTCCCTCCGGCCCGGTAACAGAACTCGCTGCGATTGGTTGCCGCTTCGCGATCGACCAGCTTTTGCTCGACGACTTCGCCATTGATCGTGAGCTCGTTATTGAAGATGCTGATCTTGTCTCCTGGAAGGCCCACCACCCGCTTGATGAAGTAGCGAGACTCTCCAGGCGGAAAGAAGACCATAACGTCGCCGCGTTCCGGATCACTGACATCGAGAACTTTGGTGCGAATCACCGGCAGGCGGATACCATAGGTGAATTTGTTGACGAGAATGAAGTCGCCGATTTCCAGCGTCGGCACCATGGATTCAGAGGGAATCTGAAACGGCTCAACGATGAACGAACGCAGCACCAGCACAATGGCCAGAACCGGGAAAAAGGATTTGGCATACTCCACTGCCACTGGCTCTTGAGCAGCAATCGCCCGCGCCCGCTCGTAGGCCCCTTGCTGTTTGCTGTCCGCAGGGTCGGTGCCTGCGAATTGTCTGTCGACTTCCGCAAGCGCTTTTCTGCGCGGCCGCGCCAGTACCAGCCAGTCGAACAATGCGATCACCCCGGTTACAAACACCAGTATCACCAGGATGAGTGGAAAGTTGATATCCATCGTTTTCTCTTTCAGCTATGACGTTATTGTTCGCTGCGCTGGAGGGCAAGCCGCGTCCAGGTTCGCCAGGTCGGGCTTACTTGTCGACCTTCAATACCGCAAGGAATGCGTCTTGCGGGATTTCCACCCGCCCCACCTGCTTCATGCGTTTTTTACCGGCTTTCTGCTTCTCGAGCAATTTTCGCTTGCGACTCACATCGCCGCCGTAGCATTTGGCCGTAACGTTCTTGCGCAGGGCCTTGACGGTGGCGCGGGCAATAATCTGCCCTCCCATGGCCGCTTGAATCGCCACGTCGAACATTTGCCGGGGAATCAGCTCTTTCATCTTTTCCACGAGGGAGCGCCCTTTTGATTGCGCATGGTCCCTGTGAACGATCAGCGCGAGGGCATCGACCCGTTCGCCATTGATCAGTACATCCAGGCGTACCAGGCGGGCTGCCTCGAAGTGTACGAAATTATAGTCCAGCGAGGCAAAACCCCGGCTGGCGGACTTCAGGCGGTCAAAGAAATCCATGACCACCTCGTTCATGGGCAGAAAGTAGCGGAGCGAAACCTGCCCCCCAAGATACTGCATATCCTTCTGAACCCCCCGCCGCTCCTCGCACAGGGTGATGACAGGACCGAGGTAAGCCTGAGGGACCAGAATGTTGGCCTCCACAATGGGCTCGCGCATCTCCTCGATGTTGCCGGTATCGGGCAGCTTGGAGGGGTTGTCCACATGAATGATTTCGCCATCCGTCTTGACCACTTCGTAAACCACGGTGGGCGCCGTGGTAATCAGGTCCAGATTGTATTCCCGCTCCAGTCGCTCCTGGATGATCTCCATATGGAGCATGCCGAGAAAGCCACAGCGGAAGCCGAAGCCGAGGGCATCGGAGCTTTCCGGCTCATAGAACAGAGAGGCATCGTTCAGGGTCAGCTTTGCCAGCGCTTCCCGGAAATCCTCGTAATCGTCGGCGCTCACCGGAAACATGCCCGCATAGACCTGCGGTTTTACTTTCTGGAATCCGGGCAGAGCGTCGACCGACGCTGTATGGCTGTGGGTGATGGTATCCCCCACCGGCGCCCCTTGAATATCCTTGATACCGGCCACGACAAAACCCACCTCACCGGCTTTGAGCTCCCTGGTTTTTTCCAGCTTCGGCGTAAATACACCGACACTGTCCACAACCTGGGGCTTACCGATGGACTTGGTGATAATTTTGTCTTTTACCTTCAGAACACCATTTTTGACCCGGACCAGGGACACTACACCCAGGTAGTTGTCGAACCAGGAATCGATAATGAGCGCCTGCAACGGTGCGTCCACGTCGCCTTCAGGCGGCGGTACGAGCTGTACGAGCTGTTCAAGCACGTCTTCCACACCCATCCCGGACTTGGCGCTGCAGTGCACCGCAGCCGAGGCATCGATGCCGATGATGTCCTCGATCTCCTGGATCACCCGCTCCGGCTCCGCCTGAGGCAGGTCCATCTTGTTCAGCACGGGGATCACTTCCAGACCCTGCTCCACTGCGGTATAGCAATTGGCCACGGACTGGGCTTCCACCCCTTGCGCGGCATCCACCACCAGCAACGCGCCTTCGCAGGCCGCCAGTGAGCGCGACACCTCGTAGGAGAAGTCCACGTGTCCGGGGGTATCGATCAGGTTCAACTCGTAGGTTTTCCCATCCCGGGCCTTGTAGCGAAGGTGAACGCTCTGCGCCTTGATGGTGATTCCGCGCTCGCGCTCCAGATCCATCGAGTCCAGAACCTGCGCGGCCATCTCCCGATCCGAGAGGCCGCCACAAATCTGAATGAAGCGGTCCGCAATGGTGGATTTACCGTGGTCAATGTGGGCAATGATGGAGAAGTTGCGTATGTGGCTGAGGTCGGTCACAGGAGCCTAAATCACTTTTAAATCAATACGTTAAGCGGCAATTTCCGCCGCCGGGAAGGCGCACAGTCTACAGCATTTGGCTGGCTGAGGGCAGCGCAATCTGGGGGGCTCAGCCGCGCGCAAACGCGGCTGATCGCAGGAACAAAAAAGGGGCCGCTATGGCGGCCCCGATGGGATCACTGGATTTGGATCGTGCTGTATGCGGGGCGTCCCTGGCGATAGATACGAATGGGCACCGGCGTACCGGTGGGCAGGGACTCGAGAACCTCCCGATACTGCTGGATGTTGCCGATGTTCTTGAATCCGAGCTGGACCAGAACATCGCCACGGCGGAGGTTTGCCTCGGCTGCCGGGCTGTCGGGGTTCACCTCCATGATCATCACACCGCCGTCGATTCCCAGGCTCCGCTTCAGGTTGTCTTGCAGGTCATCCACCACGACGCCCAGTTTGTCTGCCTGGCCGCTGCTGGAGCCGGGAGTGGTTTCCGCCGCAATCTCCTCTTCCTCGTCAAGGGTGCCGACGGTCACGTCCAAGGTGCGCTTCTTGCGTTCACGCATGACCACGACCCGCGCCTTCTCTCCGGGCTCCGTATCGCCGACGATCAGAGGGAGGTCCCCTGCGTCCGCAATGTCTTCCCCGTTGAACTCAAGCACCACATCGCCGGGCTGCATGCCCCCTTCGTGAGCGGGGCCGTCCTTCATCACATCGAGTACCAGAGCGCCCTCAGGGCGGGAGAGCCCAAAAGCCCTGGCTTCGTCACGACTGAGATCACGAATCTGCACGCCCAGGTAGCCCCGCTCCACGCGGCCCTTGTTCTGCAACTGCCGCACGACCGATTGGGCAACGTTGGCAGGGATGGCGAAAGACAACCCCATATAGCCGCCGGAACGGGTATAGATCTGAGAGTTAATACCCACCACCTTGCCGTCCAGATTGAAAAGCGGTCCTCCGGAGTTCCCCGGGTTGATGGCCACATCGGTCTGAATGAACGGAACGTAGCTGCCGCCGCCACCGCTGGGAATATCCCGACCGACCGCACTGACGATGCCCTGACTGGCGGAGAAGTCCAGCCCGAACGGCGAACCGATGGCGAGCACCCATTCGCCCACCTCAATGTCCCCGTCCGACGCAAACTCCAGGTAGGGAAGGTCATCCGCGTCGATCTTCAACAGGGCAAGATCGGACCGCTCATCGCTGCCGATCACTTCCGCCTCGAACTCGCGGCGATCGCCCAGCCGCACGAGAATCTCGTTGGCATTCGCGACAACGTGATTGTTCGTGAGTACGTAGCCGTCCTCGGAGATGATGAAACCCGAACCCATGCCGCCGATGTTGCGCTCGGGCATCTCCCGCGGATCGAAGAAGCGCCGAAACAGCTCGGGGACCTCCTCACCGGGCGGGATCGGCATGCCCTGACTTCCCCCGACTGTGGCCTGGGTGGTGATTTTCACCACAGCCGGCGACACTTCCTCGATCAACTTCGTAAATTCCGGCAGTTCGGCACTGTGCACGGTTGTTGTCACCGGCACCATCACCACCGCCACCAGCGTTATTAGCAAGCGCTTGAACGTCATTTCTGAATCACCTCGCTTTCTGGTCAATTACCCCAGCAGGCTATGGGAAACTTTCGGTGCCTGATAAGGACTCTGTGAATGGCTGGACTATGCCGGCGCGGCAACGCCGGGCAAAAGCTCCAGGACAACCGGGTCAAGCCGGCGCTTGCGCTGCATGGCCTTCGTACAGACGCTCACGACACCGCCGCCGGTCAACAGGCCGGCCAACGCTCCCGCGATTGCGCCTCCTTCACCTGCGAGTTGCTGCCCAATGGCTCCGCCCGTCAACATCAGGACGAGGGGCAGGCAGTAAATCAGCAGGGATGTTCTGACAACCAGGTCCTCTGGAATACCGAGCAAAAGGCTATCGTTGATCGCGAAATCGTCCGGGTTCCGGCCATCGAGCGGCACTCTTAAGAAGGCGCTTTTGGAGGCCCAGCGAGCCAGCAGGCTCTGCCCGCAACCTTTTTGCGCCGCGCAGGATCCACAGGCGGCTCGATTGATGGTTTCCACCCACAGGTGGTGTTGGTCGATGGCGACAACGCGGCCGGTTTCCGTCAACATTTTCACTTTTCCGTTAACTCGCGAACCCCAGGTCCACGGCGCAATGAATTATTGGTATGCGCCCCGGTATTGCAACTCTCGGGGTCCCGACTGATCGGCGATTCAGCGGGGCTCCAGCCCCGCCACCACCTGCTGCGCCGTCGCGAACGGTACCTCGCCAACCACCGTAACACTGTGGGGTTGCTGACTCCAGACACGTTGATTCACGTAGGCGACCGTCGCCCCGATCTGGGCACGACCCTGAATGGCCGGACGGCTGTTGGCGGGACTGATGAAGATCGAGAACGTGGCAAGCCCGTCGGTGTAAGTCAGCATGTGATCGCCGTTATCGAGCTGGCGCTGACCGGCATATACGAAGCCGGAAGGCAGCCACCCTGCGCTCCAGTCCGGAGGGGCCGATTCCGGGTCCGTGGATTCACACTCGATGAAATCATGGGCGGCCTGTCGAGCCTGTGCCGAATCGGGCCGCAGTTCTTCCTGCTCAATGTTCCCGCCCACATTCAACTGGACGAACTGAATACGCTCCATGACCCGCTTGTCTGTGCTGACACGCATGGCCATGAGAGGAAGCCCGCTCTTCTTATCGATTGCGAGCGTATAACCGAAACGGTGTTCGTCCCTGGGGACCACCTGCACCAAAAACGCAGGACGGTCCGCCACGCGCTCATCGCCCGTCAGGTGGAATTCGTAATGATTGTGAAGTTCGGAACCCCTTGCGGGGCGCAACACGCCCCGGAGCAACTGGTCGCCCCGGCTAAGGCAATCCACTGTATGACCCGCGCGAATCACTTCCCGCTGCGGACCATTGAGCTTCAGTAGGCGCTCGTGTTCGGTTTCACCCTCCACCCGGTGAATGATCTTATAGGTATCCAGTGCACCGCCCACCTCATAGGTAAACAGCCCGCGATAATTCAGCTCGCGAACCGCTGTGGACATTTTCTTGAGGACGCGATTGGCCTGGTCGACTCCATCGTTTTCATCGGCCGCCGTAGCACCAAACGAGAGGGAACCAGCCAGAACCGCAGTCAGAAATGTGCGCCGCATATTCATGACGATCGATCCGGAAAGGCGCTTTCGGGGTCTGCACTTCGCTCGGGGGCACCGGTAGCTTCGCCGACTCGAGCTGCCGCTGTTGAGGCGAAGCGCAGTTCAGGAAAAGCAGGCACGAACAAAATATCAGCGCTCGTCCTCGGCCGGTACGCGCGCGTACGGCAGCAGGCCGGAGCCACTGTTCTGAGCTGAATGCTCTGCGTGTTCGAGCATCAGTTGACGGATGTAACGACGTACCTGGTCGTCCTGCAACTGCTGCTGCTGAATATTGGGGGAATACTGAATACTTTGCGGGAGCCGGCTGCGTTGCATGACCGCATCGCCCCCACTCACGTTCTGAACGTTGATGGTCGGTATGTTGACACCGCTCGGGGCCGACGCCGGTGCCGGATCAGCGGCTGGCGTTTGCTGGGCAAAATCGTCGGGCGCTCCGGGCATGCCTCCCTGCTGCAGTTGTTGAGAGCCGAGCAGCACGGCAGCCGCCACAGAGGCCGCAATGGCAACGCGGCCCGCATTCGCTTTCCAGCGGCTGCCCGAACTGTCTGCCGCGCTGGGTCGAGCCTTTTCAGGGCCGTCCACCGGACGATCCATTTCAATGTGGGATACCGCATCGCGGATGCGATCTGCGAACATGGTGTTGGTCAGGACAACGTCTTCGCCCTGCATCGCAGCGCGTGCAGCCTGGTATCGGTGCCAACGTTCCCGGAGGTCATCGTCCTTCTGCACTTCCGCCAAAACGCGGCGTAATTCGAGCTCCGAGGCTTCGTCGTCGACCAGTGCAGAAAGGGATTCGTTGAGCTGAGTTCGATTGATGCTTTGAGACATTCCTGCTAACACCTTTACTTGAGACGCCTGCGATCGGCGAGTTTTTACTGTTTATCCGGCAAGCGCCGCCCTCGCCTGTGACCAGACGCGGATTCTTGATTTCCGATTGTGGCCGGCCGGGAATGGTCCTCTCCCGCCGACGTCAGGGGCCTCCTGGCTGTCCGAGGCTCCCTGTATGACAAGCCCCGCCGGCATTGGTTTCCAGGCCATCCGATAAAGCCCGAAATTCAGCCGTTAGCCATCATTTGATCGAGGCTTTTCCGTCCATCAGAATCTGCACCTGCTTGTCGATGGCCTCCCGCGCGCGGAAGATCCGCGAGCGCACCGTTCCCATGGGACAGTCCATCACCACCGCAATTTCCTCATAGCTGAGACCCTCGAATTCCCGCAGGGTCACCGCCGTCTTCAGGTCTTCCGGCAGGTTGTCGATGGTCTCGTTCACCACCGCCTGGAGTTCGTCCCGGAACAGCAAATTCTCTGGAGTGTCCTGATCCTTCAGAACGTCACTCCCTGTATAGAACTCCGCATCGTTCATGTCCACGTCGCTGGCGGGCGGCCTGCGACTGCGGGCGACCAGATGGTTTTTGGCGGTATTGATAGCGATCCGGTAGAGCCAGGTATAAAAGGCGCTGTCCCCCCGGAAGTTGCCGAGCGCGCGGTAGGCCTTGATGAAGGCTTCCTGCGCCACATCGTGGACCTCGCCGTTGTCCCGGACGAAGCGGCCGACGATTGCCAGAATCTTGTGCTGGTATTTGAGCACCAGAAGATCGAAGGCCCTCTTATCCCCTTTCTGGACCCGTTCGACCAGTTGTTGATCTGTTTCCTGCGCAGATTGCGCTGCCATCTAGACACTCCCCAATACTGCTGTGCGATAACGCTTCGCGTGCCTGTTTGCTGACCGTGCGTGGTCCAGATGAATGCCACAGCCTTGCCAAGGCGCTACCGGTGACGGGCAAGGTCCTTGCCGACCGTGCCGTGGCAGCTAAATCACCCCAAGCGACGGGAGGCTAGACCGACGGTTAGACCATAAGTTCACAAGGGCCACCTTTAATGTAGCGAGAAGAGTCATAATTGCTTAGTTCGCGATCAAAATGGTTGTTTTTCATGCGATCTCAATCGAACCCTGTCGCTGCCAAACGCCCTCATTCCCCGTGAAGAAAAGGCTGTATATACTACACGGCCTCGCCCGGTATGCGTAAATTCTCTGAAATATCCGTCGCTTGGGCCGCGAGTGGAGCCCGATTCTCATGAGCCAGACTCTTCATTACGACGTGCTGATCATCGGCAGCGGCGCCGCCGGGCTGACCCTGGCCCTGAACCTTGCCCCCAAGGGTCGCATTGCAGTCCTCAGCAAAAACGAACTTCACGAAGGCTCCACCTGGTTCGCCCAGGGGGGGATCGCCGCCGTTCTGGACACAGCGGATTCGGTGGAGAATCACGTCGCCGATACCCTCGCCGCCGGCCGCGGCCTCTGCCACGAGGACGCCGTGCGCTTCACGGTCGAGCGCAGCAAGGCCGCAGTCGATTGGCTGGTGAAGCAGGGCGTCCAGTTCACCCGTGATGAAGAGAACGGCGACGATTTTCACCTCACCAAGGAAGGCGGCCACGGCCATCGCCGGATCATCCACAGCGCCGACGCGACCGGCCAGGCGGTGGAAAGCACTCTCATCTCCCGCGCCCGCCAAGCGAACGTGGACCTGTTTGAGCACCACGTGGCGCTGGACCTGATCACCCAGCCGGATCACAGCAGCCGGCGCATGCGCTGTGCAGGCGCCTATGTGTTCGATCGGGAGGCGGACCGGGTGCGGGTGGTCTATGCCAAGACCGTTGTCCTGGCCACCGGCGGTGCAAGTAAAGTCTACCTGTATACCAGTAACCCGGACGGAGCAAGCGGCGACGGAATTGCCATGGCCTGGCGCGGCGGTTGCCGGGTGGCCAACATGGAGTTCAACCAGTTCCACCCCACCTGCCTCTATCACCCCAAGGCCAAGTCCTTCCTGCTGACGGAGGCTCTGCGCGGCGAAGGCGCCTACCTGCGCCTTCCGGATGGTTCGCGCTTCATGCACCGCTTTGACGGTCGCGGCGAGCTGGCCCCGCGGGACATTGTAGCCAGAGCCATCGACCACGAAATGAAGCGCCTGGGCTGCGACTTTGTGTATCTGGACATCAGCCACAAAAGCGCGGATTTCATCAGCGAGCACTTCCCAACGGTCAAGCGGCGCTGCCTGGAGTTCGGTATCGACATCACAAAAGACCCCATTCCCGTGGTGCCGGCCGCACACTACACCTGTGGTGGCATTATCGTGGACCAACACGGACGGACTGACCTTCAGAATCTTTACGCCATTGGCGAAACCACCTGTACCGGTCTCCACGGCGCCAACCGCATCGCCAGCAACTCACTGCTCGAATGCATCGTCTATGCAAAATCGGCCGCGGAACACATTGCCGAGCACCTGGACGCCATTCCGGAGCCTACGCCGGTTGCCCAGTGGGACGAATCGCGGGTTGTGGATTCCGATGAGGACGTAGTGATCTCCCACAACTGGGACGAGCTGCGTCGCTTCATGTGGGACTACGTTGGAATTGTGAGGACCAAAAAGCGTCTGCAGCGAGCCAGCCACCGCATCAAGCTTCTGCAAAAGGAAATTGCCGAATACTACAGTAACTACAAGATCGGCAATGACTGGATCGAGTTGCGCAACCTCTCCCTGGTCGCAGAGCTGATTATTCTCTCGGCCACCGAGCGCAAGGAAAGCCGCGGCCTGCACTTCTCGCTCGATTACCCGGATCTCTCGCCGGTGGCCAAGGACACCATTTTGGTCCCCACCAACTACGCCGGGCAGGAAATCATTGTGGGTTAGCCGGGTCCATGTTCCGGAGCCCGTAGCGCAACAGAACCCGGAGCCTGCGCAGATCGTCGGCATCGGCACTGTCCGGGAGCAGAATCAACGGACGTCGCCGGCCTTCGGCACTTACAAATTGCAGGACGATCAGCCAGGGAGTGACCAGAAACTCCCCACGGAGCTCCAGGCGCTCCGCCTCCACGTCGGAAATCCAACGCCACTCCCCCTGGTAGCTTAGTTGCCGCGAACCGGGCCACAAATGGGGGCGCACACTCAATGGCAGGCCGAGGAGGATGCCCGCATCGACGACCAGGCATGCCCAGTACGGCAGGGCCGAGAGCCAGACGGCCCCGGCAGCGGCAAGGTGGGTGAGGCCAAGGAAAAAGAGCAGCAGCCGTGACGGGCGAAGATGCAGGCTCAGCCCCGTCACAGCGTGTCAGACCTGGAGACCGGTATTGGCGCGGACGATCTCCACGATTCGCAGCAGATCCGGATCTTCCGGATCACCGCGGCGCAGGAACCAGGCGAACAGGTCCTGGTCCTCCTGGTCCAGCAGCTTCCAGTAGCGGTTCTGGTCGTCCTGTGGCAGGGTGGGATACACATTCTCTGCAAAGGGCAGCAGAACCAGGTCCAGTTCGAGCATACCGCGGCGGCTCGCCCAGAAAAGCCTGTTTTTTTGCCCTTGCTCCTGTTCCGACATAACAATTCACCTGGAAAAATAATCTCAGCCGTAAAGCCTGCGTTGCTGTGCGGCGGATACTTGACGACGTCCGGCATCCAGCGGACAGTTCGGTATTATATAGAAGTCCTTCACCCCTGTTTTGCACCAACGGAGTTATATGAGCAGCAACTGGCAATCGGCATTAGAAGCTCAAGGCGCACTGTGGGACGCGAACGGCCTGCGCACCTTCGAGCGAGCGAGCGCGGAGCCGGTCTCCGATACTCAGCTCTTCGCACTGGACCACCTGGGCTGCCTGGTTGTGGAAGGTCCGGAAGCCCGGAAGTTTCTCCAGGGTCAGGTTACCTGCGATACCAGCCTGATCACCCTCAATCACGCCCAGCGGGGCGCTCACTGCAATACCAAAGGGCGGATGCTGTTCAACTTCACCGCCCTGCAGGTGCCCGCCAGTGAAGACGGCGCCGACAGCATCGCCCTCATCATGCCCCGGGGCCTGCTGGAGCGAGCGCAGACAGCGCTGGGAAAATATATCGTTTTCTCCAAGGCGGACATCGCCCGCCGCGACGACCTCAAACTGATCGGCCTTTCGGGCACCGGCGCGGCAGCGCTCGCGGCGGATCTTCTCCCCATCCTGCCCATTGCACCGGGCGATGTAGGTCAAGGCCAGAATGGCTTTGGCTTGCGCGTCGCCGGGGAGCGTTTTCTGTGCCTGATTCCCGAGGCTGATGCCCTCGAGTACTGGACGAACTGGTCGGCGCGCGCCGCACTGCACGGCTATCAGGGCTGGCACCTCGCCGATATTCGAGACGGTGTGGGGCAGGTCCTTCCAGGCACCGAAGAGATGTTCATTCCGCAAATGCTCAACATGCACCTGACGGGCGGGGTCAGCTTCAAGAAAGGCTGCTACATCGGCCAGGAGGTGGTGGCGCGAATGCAATACCTTGGCAAACTGAAACGGCACATGCGGCGCCTGCAGCTTGCCACGGGCGAGCTTCCGGAGCCCGGCGCCGCCCTGTATTCTACCGAATCGAGCCAGAGCGTCGGCAACGTCGTGATGGCTGCACCGGCGGGCGATGGGCTGGTGGAGATGCTGGCAGTCACTACCGACGCCGCATTCGAAGGCGATGCGCTGTACCGGGACGCGGAATGCTCACAGCAACTGCAGGCACTCGCCCTACCCTACGTGATCACCAAATAGGAAACACTTTCGGGAGTGTGCGCCCCCACCTGTTGAAAATGTTCTACAGGCGGTTAGAACGCCGCTGGTGCTTCGGGCAGGGACCAGTCGATGGACTGCTGCCCGACGCTGCGCAGATAATCATTGGTTTGCGAAAAATGCCGGCACCCGAAGAAGCCGCGGCTTGCCGACAGGGGCGATGGGTGCGGCGCCTCGAGGACCAGGTGCCGCCGCCGATCGATGAAGGCGCCCTTGCGTTGGGCGTAGCTGCCCCACAAAAGAAAGACCAGGTGCTCCCGGCCCTCGTTGAGGGCAGCGATCACCGCATCGGTAAATTCTTCCCAGCCCTTGCCCTGATGGGAACCGGCCTGCCCATGTTCCACCGTCAGGGTCGCATTCAGCAGCAGGACCCCCTGCTCGGCCCAGGATTGCAGGCAGCCGTGCCCGGGCATGTTCAGGCCCAGATCCGCTGACAGTTCCTTGTAGATATTGCGCAGACTGGGCGGTATGGCCACCCCCGGCTGTACGGAAAAACACAACCCGTGGGCCTGATTGGGGCCGTGGTAAGGGTCCTGCCCCAGAATCACCACCTTCACCTTATCAAAGGGTGTACTGTTCAGGGCATTGAAGATCTGCCGACCGGGCGGATAAATGGACCTGCCATTGCGCTTTTGCTCTTTTAGAAAGGCGCGCAGGCTGGCCATGTAGGGCTTGTGGAACTCTCCCCCGATGGCCGCCAGCCAACTGTCGTCCAACTGCACGCTGCTTGCTGATGTGGTGCTGGTCATGGGGAAGGTAATCACTGTTCCCGGCGCATGTGCGGAAACAGCAGCACGTCGCGAATGCTGGGCGAGTCAGTGAGCAGCATCACCAGACGATCGATCCCGATGCCTTCGCCGGCGGTGGGTGGCAGACCATGCTCCAGCGCGCGGATGTAGTCCTCGTCGTAGTGCATGGCCTCGTCGTCGCCGGCCTCCTTCTCCAGAACCTGCTGTCGGAAGCGCTCCGCCTGGTCCTCCGGATCATTGAGCTCGGAGAAGCCGTTGGCAATCTCCCGCCCCGCTACGAAAAACTCGAAGCGCTCGGTGACGAAGGGATCGTCATCCTTGCGGCGGGCCAGGGGCGACACTTCCGTGGGGTATTCCGTAATAAACGTGGGCTGCTCCAGCCGGTGTTCGGCGGTTTTCTCGAAGATTTCGATCTGGATCTTGCCCAACCCGTAGGAATCTTTCACTTCGATTCCTTTCGCCTTCGCGATCTCGCGCGCCCGGTCGATGTCGTTCAGGTCGTCCGCCGTCAGGTCGTCGTTGTACTGGAGAATGGCCTCGAACACTGTCATGCGCTCGAAGGGCTTGGAAAAGTCGTAGCTGACGCCCTGATACTCGAGTTGGGCGGAACCGAGCACAGTCTCACAGAGCTTGCGCAGCATGTCCTCAGTCAGGTCGATCAGATCCCGATAGTCCGCAAAAGCCTGATAGAACTCCAGCATAGTGAACTCGGGATTGTGACGGGTGGAGAGGCCTTCGTTGCGGAAATTGCGGTTGATCTCGAACACCTTCTCGAAACCGCCCACCACCAGACGCTTCAGATAAAGCTCCGGAGCAATGCGCAGGTACATCTCCTGGTCGAGGGAGTGGTGGTGGGTGACGAAGGGCCGCGCCGTCGCTCCGCCCGGAATCATCTGCATCATCGGCGTTTCCACTTCCATGAAGTCATGCTGATTCAGGTAGTGGCGGATAAAATCGATAGTGCGCGAGCGAATCTGAAACACCCGCCGCACTTCCGGATTGATGATCAGGTCCACGTAGCGCTGGCGATAGCGCTGCTCGGTATTCTGCAGACCGTGATATTTTTCGGGCAGCGGACGCAGGGATTTCACCAGGAGGTCGTAATCCTCCAGGTTTACGTAAAGATCGCCCTTGCCGGACTTGTGCAGCGCGCCACGCACGCCGACGATGTCGCCGATGTCCCATACTCCCCAGCGTTCCTTGATGGTCTTCTGGGCCGCCTTGTCCGCGTACAGCTGGATCTGCCCCGTCATGTCCTGGAGTACCATGAAAGGCCCGCGCTTGGCCATGATGCGGCCCGCAACGCTTACCACCTGGTTCAGGTGAGCCAGTTCTTCCTTGTCGTGGTCGCCAAACTGATGCTGCAATCGCTGCGCGTAGTCCTCGCGGCGAAACGCGTTGGGAAAGGCGTCCCCCTTCTCGCGCAGTGCGGCCAGTTTCTCCCGCCGCTCCGCGATCAGTTTGTTCTCTTCCTGCTGTTGGCTGCGAAGATCGTCGTCGCTCATAGCTACTCTCAAATGTGAATCAAATGTTTGCGGTGTGCAGTCCCCGTCAGAGACCGGCTTTCAGGCTGGCCTCAATAAACATGTCCAGGCCGCCATCCAGCACGGACTGGCAATTACTGGTCTGAACATTAGTGCGCAGATCCTTGATGCGCTGGTCGTCCAGCACATAGGAGCGAATCTGGCTGCCCCAGCCGATGTCAGCCTTGTTGTCCTCCATGGCCTGCTTCTCGGCGTTGCGTTTCAGCATCTCCTGCTCATAGAGCTTGGCGCGCAGCATCTTCATGGCCTGGTCGCGGTTCTGGTGCTGGGAGCGTTCGCTCTGGCACTGGACCACAATGCCGGAGGGTGCGTGAGTCAGGCGCACCGCGGAGTCGGTCTTGTTGACGTGCTGGCCGCCCGCGCCACTGGCGCGGTAGGTGTCCACCCGCAGATCCGCCGGATTGATGTCGATTTCGATATCGTCCTCGATTTCGGGCGAGACAAATACCGAGCAGAACGAGGTGTGACGGCGATTGCCGGAGTCGAAGGGAGACTTTCTCACCAGGCGGTGAACCCCGGTCTCCGTGCGGAGCCAGCCGAAGGCATACTCACCTTCAAATCGGATGGTCGCGCTTTTGATGCCCGCCACTTCACCGGGGGAGACTTCCTCGAGCACCGTTTTGAACCCCTTGTCCTCACCCCAGCGCAGGTACATGCGCAGGACCATTTCCGCCCAGTCCTGAGCTTCCGTACCGCCGGACCCGGACTGAATTTCCAGATAGGCGTTGTTCGGGTCCATTTCCCCGGAGAACATGCGACGGAACTCCAGAGTCTCCAGTTGCGCCGTGAGCTTCTCCAGTTCCTGCTCGATCTCCGTCACCGTGTCGTGATCGTTCTCCTCCTCGGCGATCTCCAGCAGTTCCCGGTTGTCGCCGATTCCCTGTTCCAGGTCCTCGATCGTTTTCACAACGGCTTCGAGGGAGGCGCGTTCGCGCCCCAGATCCTGGGCCCGCTGAGCGTTTTCCCAGACAGAGGGCTCGGCGAGTTCCAGTTCGACTTCGGTCAGGCGTTCTTTCTTGTGGTCGTAGTCAAAGATACCCCCTAAGCGTACTGAGACGCTCCTGAAGGTCTTTGAGAGTGTTCACGAGGGGGGCAATTTCCATAATTTGAAGGTCGTCTTTTGGCTTCGGGAGGCACACTCCGTTGACCGCAACGCGTGGCAAGCGCGCCCGCGCGGATGAGCTGTGGTGCCATTGGGAAAGCCCGCGATTGTACCCCAACCGAGGGCGGCAACTCTAGGGAGGTAGCGTTTACAGCCGCGGTTGGCTAAGCTGGGCTGATTCGCGCGGCGGCCTTCACGATTGGAACCTCGAACGGAGGATCTGGCCCGCCGACGTAACTTCTCTGCCCGCCGAGGTGCTCCATGAATGGTCATTTTTTCGCTTCGTTTTCTCCGGTCCGCCTGGTGGGCGCGCTGGCGATTCTGGTCCTGTGCCTGTTATCGCTTCCGGTGTTCGCCCATACCCACTTGGAAGAAACCACACCCAAGGCCGACGCGGTGCTGGAGAAAGCGCCGTCCCAACTGGTGCTCCGCTATGGTGACCCGGTCAACCTGGTAAAGCTCGACCTCACCCGCCAGGGCGTCGCAGTTGCGCTGGAATTTAAACCCACTACCCGCCCCATCGCGGAATACGAGATCCCTCTTCCGTCGCTGACCCCCGGCCAGTACCAGGTGGAGTGGCGCGCATTGGGCGCGGACGGCCACCTGCTACAGGGCAAGTGGCAGTTCCAAATCCAATAGCCCTGCAACCGAATGTTTTCATCCGGTTGGGATCTGGCTGTTCTCCTGACCCGCGCAGGAATCTATGCCGCGGTGGCGGGCGCCGTGGGTGGCCTGTTTGCTTTATTGGTCTTTCGGCGTAGCAGTGCTGCGGGGCTGTGGGCATACCTGCGCTGGAGTTGTGTCCTGGGGTTGGGATTTTCAGGTCTGGAAGTCCTGTTCCGCACCGCCGCCATGGTCGGCGACGGAGCGGCCATGTTCGATTCCACCTTTCTCTCCATTATCGCCCGCTCATCGATCGGCGAAAGCGCGGGAGCGCGGGCCATCGGATTCCTGCTGTTGCTGGCGGGGAGTTTTTGCCTGCGCATTTCTCGTACCGCCGTCCGTCGCGCAGCGGTTCTGACTCTGCTGCTGGGAGCCGTGGTTCTTCCCTGGTCTTTCACGGTTGCGGGCCACACCGTGGACCAGAGCTGGCCGACCCGGCTGGCCCTCGCTCTCCATGTGCTCGCCATGTCGCTGTGGATCGGGTCGTTCTACCCCTTACTGCATCTGCTGAGAGACGCTACCGCAGCCGCAAACCTGAAGCTGTTCGGTGACTTGGCCGTGGGCATCGTGGGGCTGCTGATGACCTGCGGAATCTGGGTGGGCCTGGTATTGCTGGAAAGGAACGTCAGCGGAATGTTGAGCCACAGTTACGGCCAACTGCTGACGGCCAAACTCGTGATGGTGGGAATACTGTTGCTGCTCGCGGCCAGCAATAAATGGTTCTGGGTTCCGCAACTGGCGGAGTCGGGCAACCCTCCCCGCGGGCAGTCCGCACTGAAACGCAGTATCCAGAGCGAATGGGTGGTGGGAATCGTGGTTTTTTGCATCACCGGCGCCCTTGCGACTCTGGCGGCTGTCTGACCCCTGCCACCGGATTATGCTAGCCGGTCGGGAGCTGAATCCGTCAGTGCTCCGCCGAGTCCCCACTGGACCGGGGCCCGCGTCGACGCCGCTCCTGCTGTTCTGCTTCCTTGCGCTTACGGGACTCGTGGCTCATCTTCACCCACTCATCCGTTCGTTTCTGCCAGCCCTTGTTATTCGCTACAGAACTGCCTCTGAATTTCATGGAAATGATTTCTCCAAAAAAAACGACTTCTACCGGGTTGGAGCAAGTTCCAGGCCAGGCCCCGACCCCATCCGCATTCGCTTACTGACTATCATAGCCCGCTTTCAAGACTGCCGCGGGAATAGTTTAAGTGTTATTGTGTGAGGCACTTCAAAGGAGCTTGCGAATAACTCAAATGCACCTCTGGTTCAAGGACCGCTCGCAACACGGGCACACTTTGAGGTCGTTCGGAAGTTCCCATTTTTCTCAGAGGAGATTGCCGATGCGATACCTTCATACCATGGTGAGAGTCAGTGACCTGGACGCGTCGCTGGATTTTTACTGCACGCAACTGGGCATGGTGGAGGTGAAGCGACGCGAATCCGAACAGGGTCGCTTCACGCTCGTTTTCCTCACCACGCCCGCGGATCGTAACGCTTTCGAAGAAGGCGGCGCACCCGCCCTGGAATTGACTTACAACTGGGACCCCGAAGAATACGGAGAAGGCCGCAATTTCGGCCACCTGGCCTTTGAGGTCGACGACATCTACAACACCTGCCAGAAGCTGATGGATGCCGGGATTACCATCAACCGTCCACCGCGCTGCGGCCGCATGGCCTTCGTGCGCTCGCCCGACAACATCTCCATCGAGCTGCTGCAGAAGGGCGATGCCCTGCCACCGGCGGAGCCGTGGCAGTCCATGGAAAATACCGGACACTGGTAAGCGCCGATGCCCGGCCCGGAGCGGCAACACTATCTGTCGATCTTGATTCCCGCCTTGAACGAGGTTCAGACCCTGCCACTCCTGATCGGGCAACTGCGCGATCAGCAGGGCGTTACACTCGACATTGTGGTGGCGGACGGTGGCTCAACGGACGGCACCCGGGGATGGCTGGAGCAGCAGGCGGATGTTCGTGTAGTGAACACTCCCCCCGGTCGTGCCCGGCAACTCAATGCCGCGGCTCGTGCCGCCCGGTATTCGCAGCTTCTGTTTCTCCATGCTGATTCGGGCCTGTCGAATCCCCATCTGCTCCGGAACGCACTGGACCATTGGCGCAAATACAAGGCCGCCGCCGCTCATCCCTGTGCCGGCCACTTCCCCTTGCGGTTTACCCCCAGCGATGAGCGCCACCGATTCGCTTTCGCCTATCTGGAAGCAAAAAGCGCCTGCAACCGCCGCCACACGGTCAACGGGGACCAGGGAATGCTGCTGGACGCGACGTTCTTTGAGCAACTGGGTGGCTTCGACGAAAGCCTGCCCTTTATGGAAGACCAGGCAATCGGCGACAGGATCTTCGCCAACGGCCAGTGGATGGTGCTGCCCGGGACCTTGACCACCTCCGCCCGGCGTTTCGAAACAGAGGGCTTCCATGGCCGCTACTGGCTGATGGGGCTGATGATGGCCTGTTACTGGACCGGAGCGCGCGGTTTCTTCGCCCGGGCGCGCCAGGTCTATCCCGCCCAGGGTCAGACACGCAGACTCTACCTCTGGCCCTACATGAAGGTGTTCTGGATGTTTTTGTGGGGCGCAGGGCCGAAGCAGACCCTGGTGTACTGCTACCGTCTGGGCCGCTACGCGAGCGAGAACAGCTGGCAGGCGAGCTTCTTTCTGGACGTCGGGCTGGAACACCTGAGCGGAAAATCCTCCCGCGCCGTGAGCCGTTTCCACGACCGGCTTGTAGCCCCGCTTTTACGCAATCCCCTGGCTCACGGTGTGCTCGCCGTTCTGGTTATTATGGTTCTGGGTCTGGTCAGCGCCGGGGCCTGGCTCTCCCATATCGCTGGCAACCACACGGCCGGGCGACAGGACCAGTCGATCAAACGCTCCCGCTAGCGCTCATTCAGCCAAGCTCAGGAATTCCCGATCCGGCTGAGTGTCCACAGAAGCAACGGTTCACCCACGATCTGCAACCCGGAACCCGGCGTCATCGCTGACGCTACGGGTAGCATCACGACCGGTCCAACCGCATCCACCGCGAAAAGAAAAAGGCTTCCAGCATGTCGGGAAACAAATCCGCCGGATGGCGGCGCCTCAACAGAAAACAGATTTACGACAACCCGTGGATTGCAGTGAGCCATGACGAGGTCATAACCCCCGGGGGGACGGAAGGCATCTACGGGGTCGTTCACTTCAAGACTCACGCTGTGGGCGTGATCCCCATCGACGACGATGGCAATACCTGGCTGGTGCGCCAGTCCCGCTACACCCTGGATCAGCAAACCTGGGAAATTCCCGAAGGTGGCGCACCCCGGGGCGGGGATTTGCTGGCGGCCGCCAAACGCGAGCTGGAGGAAGAAACCGGGCTCCGTGCCCGCAACTGGCGGACGGTACTCAATCTTCATCTGTCCAACTCCGTAACCGACGAAGAAGGCACCGTCTTTGTCGCCACGGATCTGTATGCGGGCCGTCAGCAGCTGGAAGCCAGTGAAGACATTGTGGTAGCGAAGCTTCCGCTCAGGCAAGCGATCGCCATGGTCATGGCCGGGGATATTACGGACGCGCTGTCGGTGGCGGGCCTGTTGCGCCTCGCCGCGGACAGCACATTTGACAGTGAGCGCTCTCGCTCTGAAGAGGTTTTTTGAGCAGCCCGATCAGCCACCTTTGTGAAGAGGCACGCCCAGTGCCTCCAGCAGCTCCTGATCGGCAAAGCCGTCCGCCACCTTGCCCGCGCTGTGCTGGTAGGCGCGAATCGCACGAGCGGTGGCGGGCCCCAATTGTCCGTCCACTTCGCCCGGGTCGAAGCCCCGGTCTTTCAGCACGTTCTGCAGACCTTCCACTTCGGAAACGGCCAGCCCCCGCGACGTGGGTGGCTTCTGGTTCAGCTCGCCCGCGCCGTTGATGCGGTCCGCCAGGTGACCCACTGAAAGCGCGTAAAACTGTGAGCGGTTCCAGCGCATGATCACATCGAAGTTGTCGTAAACCAGGAACTTCGGGCCGTCAGCACCGGAAGGCACCAGCAGGGCCGCCTCCAGATCCAGGTGGCCGACCGGGTCTCCATTCACCCGCCGCACCCCCAGCTCCTGCCATTCGCGCAGGGGCTTGCGATTGTTCAGGCCGGTGTCGTGATAGGGAAAATCCTTCGGCAACTGCACTTCCCGCCCCCAGCGCAGTGCCCGCTCCCACCCCAGGCTCTTCAGAAAATTGGCCGCGGATGTGAGCGCGTCGGGGATACTGTTCCACAGATCCACGCGTCCGTCGCCGTCCCCGTCAACACCGTAACTGCGGTAGGCGGATGGCATGAACTGGGTGTGGCCGATGGCGCCGGCCCAGGAGCCTTGCATGTTGTCCAGTTCGAGCTCGTGTTGTTCCACCAGATCGAGGGCATGGAACAGTTCAGTGGTAAAAAACGAACTGCGGCGCGGATCGCAGGCCAGGGTCGCCAGGGAGTCCAAAGTGGGAATCTTGCCAAGATAGTTGCCGAAATTTGTCTCGAGGCCCCAGAATGCCAACAGGTACTGGGAGGGCACTCCATATTCGCGCGTAAGGTCTTGCAGCAGGCCCCCGTATTCCCGCAGCAGTTCGCGGCCCCGTTCAACGCGGAAGTCCGTCACCCGACGGTTGAAGTAATCCGCAAAAGTCTGGGTAAATTCCGGCTGGCTGCGATCCAGCTCCACGACCCGCTGCAGATTATTGGCCCGCCCCAGCGCCGCAATCAGGGGGGCTCCCAAGCCGCGCTCTTGGGCCTGACGCTGCAGCCCGGCAATACATTGGGCAAAAGCGGCAGCGCGATCTTCCGCCTGGACGTTGCCTGTACTACCAAAAAAACCTGTAACCAGCAGAGCGGCGGCCAGAGCGCCCCTGCGGCTGTTCACTACTTTGCTCAGACTCATCATGTTTATCAGTATCCATCGCTGCCCGAACGACAGCAAACTGTGGCCGGAATGCCGGTGTGATCCGGCCCTCAAAGGATAGAAGGTTGGGGACAACTGACAAGCTTTTTAGCTTCAGTGTGAGACAAAAGCACGCCCGCGGTGCCAGGGTGGTTCTTGCGGCCTTCATATCCCCCACTGATGGGCAATCACCAATCCTTGATTTTGCCCCGACCCGCTTTCAACTGCCCGCGACGAATTTTTTCCTGCAACTGTCGTTGCTTGGCCGCCTTGCTGGGCCGAGTGGCGATCCGGCGTTTTTGCACTACCGTCCCCTGCCGAATGAACGCGGCAAGCCGATCCAGCGCCAACCGCAAATTGCGCTCCTGGGTACGGGCGTCCTGCGCTTTCATGACCAGAACGCCCTCCTTGTTAACACGCCGATCGTTGAGTTTGAGCAATTTTTCCTTCACCGGTTCCGGAAGCGATGAGGCGGGGATATCAAAACGGAGCTGAATGGCCGTCGCCACCTTGTTCACATTCTGGCCCCCGGCACCCTGGGAGCGCACCGCCGTCACGGAAATCTCCGAATCCGGAAGTTGTAATTTCTCATTGATCTCGAGCATAAACAGCTTGCCTTCTTTTTTCATTTGCTGGCCCACGCGCGAGCTTGCAAGAACTACAACCTCACGGGATCCAACCCGTCCATTGTGAGCCCTCGAGGCGGAGATCACCAATCTCCGGGAAGCGCACGGAATTTGCACCGCAGCCCCGCTGATACGCCGCGTTTGGTTGGGGAGCTTACTGCAGCTTCGACCGGACCCGCGGACCTTGCCACGGACGGAGAGCAGGCCCCATGAAGATCGCCCAGGTTTCACCCTTGTTCGAAGCGGTACCGCCCAGGTACTACGGTGGAACGGAGCGAGTGGTAGCCTACCTTGCCGATGAACTGGTCGCCCGGGGGCACGATGTAACCCTGTTTGCCAGCGGGGATTCAAAGACCAGCGCCAGGCTGGTCAATTGCAGGGAGCAGGCCCTGCGTCTGGATGGAGCCCCCCTGAAGTCCGAGCTGGCCGCCCACCTGACAATGCTCGCGGAAGTCAGGCGCCGCGCCGACGAGTTTGACCTGATTCACCTCCATGTGGAATTGCTGCCCTGTCCCCTGTTCGAAGACATCGCGGCCAAAACCATCACCACCACCCACAGCCGGCTGGACTTCCGCGACCTGCAGGGATTCTACCGGCGCTGGCCCCACTTTCCCCTGGTCTCCATCTCCGATCAGCAGCGCAAACCCCTGGATTTTGCCAACTGGGTCGGCACCGTCCAGCACGGGCTTCCCCTCGATCTTTATCAGGGGCCCGCAACGCCCAGTGGTTCCTACGTGGCGTTCCTGGGTCGCCTTTCTCCGGAAAAACAGCCGGAAGTGGCCATGCGAGTGGCCGAACGGGCCGGTCGCCAGATCCGGGTTGCCGCCAAGGTGGACCCCAGCTTCCCTGACTATTTCTGCAAGGTGGTGGAGCCGCTGTTGCAGCGCCCCCACGTGGACTTTGTGGGCGAAATCGGGGAGGCGGAGAAAGGGAACTTCCTGGGAAATGCCGAGGCGCTACTGGTACCCGTCAACTGGCCGGAGCCCTTCGGCATGGTGCTGATCGAGGCCATGGCCTGCGGCACGCCGGTAATCGCACTGGGCCAGGGGGCCATTCCCGAGATCATCGAGGATGGGGTCACCGGCCTGATTGTCGAGACCGAGGACGAGATGGTGGCAGCTCTCGAGCGGGCGGGCTCACTGGACCGGAAGCGCATTCGCGCCGAATTCAAGCGCCGCTTCTCCGCCGCGGCAATGGCAGACAACTACCTGCATCTATATGCGCGTCAGCTCGAGGCCTGGGAAGAGATTTCCAGCCCCCTCCCGTCTGCATTGGACACCACGACCCTGGAGCCCTCCCGGGAGGCCATTCCGACGTCCATGGAAGAGCCCGAATCGCGCATGCCGTACCAGCTTTTCGCGCTCAAACACAAAGATACTTTTGCGGTGGCGGACTCGTTTGGCAACATCATTGGCGTAGGCGACGGCCTCTACCGGGACGACACCCGCGTCCTCTCCGAATTCCGGCTCGCTTTGGGCGATCAGCCCGCTTCGCTGCTCAGCGCCACCATCAGCCAGGATAATGTGTTCTTTACTGCGCACGTGACCAACCGGCCTTTGCCCCCTCTCGGCGGCCGCTCGATCCCCGAGGGGGTAATCCACCTGAAGCGCACGCGCTTTCTGTTCGAAGAGCGGCTTTTTGAACAACTGGAGTTACTGAATTTTGGCGATCACGAGGTAACCGTCCCTTTGAAGGTCCGCTTCGGTGCCGACTTCCTCGACATGTTCGAAGTGCGCGGCGAGAAGCGGGCGGCGCGCGGAACCGTGCGTGAGCCGGAGCGCCGGGACGATCACGTGATTCTCAGCTACGAGGGCCTGGACGGCATCGTTCGTTCCTCGGTGGTGGCCTTCTCTCATCAACCTTTGCGATTGCGGGAAGACCATGCAGAGTTTCAGGTCAATCTGCCCAACAACCGCCCTGTGGAGCTGTACGTGGAGATCGGCCCCGCCTACGAAGCGCAGCCCGACCGCCGGCGCTACCGCCTGGCTGCCGCCCGCGCCCGCCGCAGCATGCGCAGGCGCGGAAGGCGGGGCGGCGTGCTGCACAGCAGCGAGCGGGTCTTCAACAGCTGGCTGGAACATTCGCGTTCCGACCTGGCGCTGCTCACCACTGAGCTGGAAACCGGCCCCTATCCCTATGCGGGCATTCCCTGGTTCTCCACTCCTTTTGGCCGCGACGCTGTGATAACCGCCATGCAGATGCTGTGGTTCGACCCCGGCATCGCCCGCGGGGTCCTCAGCTACCTCGCCCGCAACCAGGCCACAGAACACTCCACCTTCCGGGATTCGGCTCCCGGCAAGATCATGCACGAAACCCGCAAGGGTGAGATGAACGTGCTCAAGGAATTGCCCTTCGGCCTGTATTACGGCGGTGTGGACACCACCCCGCTGTTCGTCGCGCTGGCGGGCCAGTACGCGGAACGAACCGGCGACCTCGGATTCGTAGAGGAGCTCTGGCCGGCCCTGACCGCGGCCATGGAATGGATCGAAGAGACCGGCGACACGAAAGGCGACGGATTTCTGGACTATCTCAGCGGCGAGGAGACCGGCCTTCGAAACCAGGGCTGGAAGGACAGCGAGGACTCAGTGTTCCATGCGGACGGTCGCTTCCCGGACGGCAGCATCGCTCTGGTGGAAGTCCAGGGATACAAATACGCGGCCCTCAGAAGCATGGCGGCCATGTCGGACAAGCGAGGGGACGCCAAGGCGGCGCGGCACTGGGACCAACGCGCCCGAACGATCCAGCAGGCTGTGGAGGACACCTTCTGGATGGACGACAAGCAATTCTATGCACTGGCTCTGGACGAAGAGCGTAATCTCTGTCGGGTGCGGGCCTCAAACGCCGGACATCTGCTGTTTACCGGGCTGGCATCACCGGAGCGAGCCCAAAAGGTGACCCATCAACTGCTGTGCAGCGCCTTCGACTGCGGCTGGGGCATTCGCACCCTGGCCAACGATGAGGTTCGGTTCAACCCCATGTCCTACCACAACGGCTCGGTATGGCCCCACGACACGGCCATCTGCGCCGCCGGCATGGCGCGCTACGGCGACCGCGAGGCGGCGGCTCACATCCTCTCCTGCCTGTTCGACGCGACAGTGCATTTTGGCATGCGCCTGCCGGAACTGTTTTGCGGCTTCGCCCGCGAACCGGGGGAGCCGCCCGTCGCGTATCCGGTGGCCTGTCTTCCCCAGGCCTGGGCTTCCGGCGCCCTGTTCATGACGCTGCAGGCGGCGCTCGGCATCCACATCGATGGCTGGCGCAAGGAGGTCCACATCGTGCGCCCGGAACTGCCAACCGGCCTCAATCACCTGGCCGTTCGCCGGATTCCGGTGGGGGACGCACGGGTGGATCTGACCTTTCAGCGAGTGCGGGACCGGGTGGCCGTGTTCAGCCAGCCGGAAAACAGAAAAGGCGTGCGGGTACTCACCCACATCTGAAGGCACATCAAGCCTGTGGGTAGCAATCGGTCACCACCGCTTGCAGGCTGCGGGGTTCGATCCCCAGCGCCGCGAATCCCACAGCTTGCGGCCCGACGATGTTGTCGCTTTGCATCAGTATCAGCTGGTCGCGGGTCAGCGGCGGGTTCGGGAGAACGGCCATTGTCCCCACAAGCACCTGCCACGCGGCGAAAGGCACCGGCAGCAACAGGGGACGGCGCCCCAGGCGGTCTGCCACCAGCCGCACGGCCTCCCGGTAGGTATAAACCGCCCCGCCGCCCAGCTCGAGAATCGGCCCGGGGGTCTCGGCACTCGTGACAATCCGTACAATCCCCCGAGCCACATCCTGCACCCAGGCGGGCTGCAGACGCGTACCACCGCCCCCGAACAGCGGTGCGACCGGGAGCGCCGTCAGGTCTTTCAGGGCCTTGAGGAAGCCCCCGTCACAGTCGACCATGACGCTGGGCCGAAGGATGGTGGCCCGGGGAAACGCGGCCAGCACCCGCTCCTCCCCCTCGGCTCGGGCGCGAACAAATTTCGAGGACGAGCGCAGGTCCACACCGATTCCCGATACGTGGACAAGATGGCGGAGCCCCGCCTCCCGCGCACAGCGGGCGATGCGCTCGGCCGCCTGTACATGGATGGCCTGAAAGTTCAGATCACCCTTTTCCGCGTAAAGGGACACCGCGTTAACCGCTGCCCGTGCGCCCCGCACGGCCGCCGCCACCGCGGCCTCGTCGCGCACATCCGTTTTCACAGCCTCCCCCTGAGGCTGATCCAGCTTCCCGGGCCTGCGGGCTGCCACCCGCACCGGCAGCCCCGCCGCGCCCAGTTGCTGCACCACCTGCCGCCCCAGGAACCCGCTGCCGCCAAAAACCGTAACCGGGCCGGACTCGGCTTCCGGGCCTGCAGCGTCTGATTCCCGGGATGCTCCCTGTTCCGACATTGCGTGCTCTCCCTGTGCTTCCGGGCCCGCCTGTGCGCCTCTCCTGCCCGGCGAGCGGCTTTGGGCGGCTATACTGACCAAACTGCTGAATAATTGCGTTCCAGGCCGATCGGCTATAACGTTTGCTGAAAAAGCGCCGTGCGCGGCACAAGAAATACTCAGGGGCGAACTGGATGTACCGGATATTGGGCTGCTTTGGCCTGTTCTTTCTCTTTATTTGCAAGGCAGGTGCCGCCCCGCATATTGAATTCAGCTCGAGCGAGCAAAAGTTCAGTCTCAAAGAGCACACCGAATACCTTCGCGACCCCAGCACCACCCTCACCGTTGACGAGTTTCGTCAGATCGTGCGCGATGAGGCCCAGCGGATGCGTCCCTTCGAAAACGCTGGCCCCAGCCTGCACCTGGGCTACACCAATGATGTGGTGTGGCTGCACACCCGCGTTATCAACGCCCAGGAGCGCAGCCAGCGGGTGGTCTTCGATATTGACTACCCGCTACTCAACCAGGTTCAGATGTACCAGTTCGAAGGGGATACGCTCATCGCCCGCCAGCTGGGGGGTGACATTTATCCCAAGGACCGCAGTTACTACAAGTCGCGCAGCATTTCACTTCCCGCAGACCTGGAGGCGGGGGCGCACTATGACTTTTATTTCCGGGTTCGCACGCCGGGGCTGATTTCCCTGCCGGTGACCGTCTATGGCGAGCCCAGCTTCTTTGAGAAACAACACCTGAGCAGCCTTGTGCTCTACAGCATCTTCGGCATCTACCTGGGGTTCTGCCTGTACCACCTGATGATTTTCGTGGACAACCGGCAGCTCACCTACCTGGCCTTTTCGCTGGCGACGCTGGGCCGGCTCGCCTACGATCTGTACGCCAGCGGCGAGGGACAGCACTTTACGCCCCATGCCATCTACTGGAATAACCTGGCCTTCGCCTACCTGTCCTCCTTCGCCGCGGCGGCCGGACTCTGGTTCCACGCCGAGTTTCTGAACCTGCGCGAGAACTCCAGACTCGCCTATTACGGCATCATGGCCTATGCGTTCGCCTTCGTCGCTGGCGCCCAGTACGGCTACTTTGTCGACTACTATTTCTTCCTGGTCATGGGCTTGTTTCAGATGGCACTGCCCATCGTCCTGAGCCTGTCCGCCCTTCGCTGGATGCTCAAAGGGTATCGGCCGGCGAAGATTTACTTTTTCGGCTCCCTGCTGACCATGATCTCGCTGTTCATCTCCAACATCAGCATGCTCGGGCTGCTGCCGACGGTGCCGAACCTGGCCATCTACAGCGCCCTGGGATACACCCTGTCCTTCGTCGTGTTCGCCCTGAGCATTTCCGCGCGCATCAAGGACCTGGCGCGCCAGCAACAGGAGGCCGTTTACGACGCGGAAACCGCCCGTGCGCGGGACAACGCCAAAAGCGAGTTTCTGGCCCACATGAGTCACGAGATCCGCACGCCCCTCAACGGTGTGCTGGGCATGCTGCAACTGCTCTCGGCCAGCAAGCTGAACCGCGAGCAGAAGGACTGCGTCAGGATCATCGACTCCTCGGGGAAGACCCTGCTGAACATCGTCAACGACATTCTGGATTACTCCAGAATCGAGGCGGGGCGACTGAGCATCGAGAAGATCCCGTTCAATCTCCGGGAGACCTGTGCCGAGTTGCACAATCTTTTTTCGAAAACCGAAAAGCGCTCCGTCAGCCTGAACCTGGACATTGACCCGGCGCTTCCACCATGGGTGATAGGCGATCCGGCACGAGTGCGGCAAGTGCTGGTCAATCTGCTGGGGAACGCATACAAGTTTACCGACGAAGGGGAAATCACTCTTCGAATCGAGCATTTGCAAGCCGAACGATTCCGCCTCAGCGTCACTGACACCGGCATCGGCATCGGTCACAAACAACGGGAGCGCCTGTTCGCATCATTCGAACAAACCCGGGACGACATCCACCGCCAGTATGGGGGTACCGGCCTCGGTCTCGCCATCTGCAAGCAACTGGCCGAATTGATGGGGGGCGCAATTGGCGTCGAAAGCGAAGCCAGCGTCGGCTCCACCTTCTGGGTGGAGCTACCTCTCCCTTCCGTGAAGGACGACACCGTCGAAAGTCCCGAAATGGAGGAGCAAGTCTCCTTCGTGCCTGCAAACGCCAGCCTGCGCCTGCTGGTTGCAGAAGACAACCGGGTGAATCAACTGGTGGTGGAGAAGATGATCAGCAAATTGGGGCACTACTGCACCGTGGTGGCCGACGGCTGCGAGGCGGTCAAGGAGGTGCAAGAGCGCCACGAAAACTATGACCTGGTGCTGATGGATTGCGATATGCCGGTGAAAGATGGGTACCAGGCCGCCATGGAAATTCGGGAGTTTGAGCAGACCCGGCAACTGCGCCGGATCCCCATCATTGCCCTCACCGCCCACGCGGTGGAAGCGCTGCGCCAGAAATCTCTGGAGTTCGGCATGGACGACCATTTGTCCAAGCCCCTGGTGATGGAAGCCTTGCAGGAAGTGCTGGATCGTCACTGCGCTCTTGAGGCGGCCCTCTGACAGCGCCTCAGCACCCGACCGTTCAGGTTAGTCAGCGGTTGATTGGCTCTTCGCCGGCACCACTTGCCGCGACTGCCTGAGCACCCAGGAGATGCCAAGGCCCAGTGTAAAATAGTGATGCGTCTCCACCAGGGGACTGTCGACAAACGCCGTTCCGCTCAGATTGTCGTAGCGCAAATAGCCCCCGTACCAGACGTTCCCTTCCCGTTTACTCATGCTGACGCTGAAATAGGACCCACTGTAGCCACCCTCGGCTTCATACTCGGGCCGCTCCGCCGTGGCGTACGGGGCCAGCACATCGTAATAGTACCCGTGATAGCTCTCAGAGCCGTACAGGACTCCGAGATCGAGACTACCGTCCCAACCATTCCAGTCGAGGCTTTCGTAGGTGAGCTGGGGATTGGTCAGATACCCTATATGCTCAACCTCGATCGAATCGAGATCGAAGGCATAAACTCCACGCACAGGAATGCGCAATGACCAGCCTTCGTTCATGTCGCGACCGCTCAGGTTGATATTGGCGGAGGGACCCACCTCACCGGTCGGGTGCAGTTCCGGCATCCCTTCCCTCAGCGGGTTGTCGTCGCCCACGCCGCTGAGCGACCCGGCCATGCTGATGTCCAGCTCAAAACGCCGGGAGTCGAAGAATCGACCGCGAATAGAGCCGTCATCCGCCTGCAGAAAGTCCCCCCGGTACACCATAAAGGGAATGGGTATCACGTAGGTCTGGTAATGATCGGACCCACGGTAATCGGCCAGGGTTTGCGAACCCAGGCCGGCCCCCAATTCCCATTTGGGCTTCTCATCGGCGTGCCCAAGACTCGCCAGCATCGCCAGCGTAGCGAATAATTGTTTGTTCACGTTGCCAGGACCGTCGCTGTTATGGTTGTAATCGCATTCGGCAGTATGACAGATTACCGGCCGGATCGTGAAAAGCACCATCATGATCTGGTTCATAAACGCGGAGCTTCCGAGGCAAAGCCGCAGTTAGCATTTGGTCAAGCCTGAAAGAGATGGAGACTGAAAGGCCAGCTGTCAGGTGACAGGCGATACATAGCCGGGCGGCTTTATGGCCAACACCGAACATTTCAACTGATCGAGAACCGCTTCGGCTGTATTGCCGATGATGAGCCCCGGGACGCCAACCCGCGCCACCGTTCCCATGACCAGCAAATCCGCTTTCAGATCTGTCACCATTTGGGGAATGGCTCTTCTTGCCTCCCCCATGGGCAAATGAACCCGCGGGGACAGATAGTCGAATGCTTCGGCTCCGATGCGCGCCCGAAGCTTTTCGGTCAAATGCTCCATTCCGCCCTGCTGTCGGGAACGTTCTCCTTCGGTCACGCTCGCGGCCGCCGCATCGGGGTTATCAGCCCAAAGGCGCATAACCCGGGCCTGGGGTGCATCCCAGACATGGATAAGGTGCAGACTGGCAAAATCGGCAAGCGCAAGCGAGCAGGCCAGCTCCAGTATTTCCATGTTCAGTGATCGCTCGCCGGTGTCCGGCTCATCGGGATCGAAATCCACCGCTGCCACTACACACTCGTAGCTCGGTTCGCTATCCGGTTTGATCAGCCACACCGGACAGGGGCACTTGCGCAACAAATGCATATCGTCGCTGCCGAACAACCTCTCGATATAACCAGGATTCTCCGACGGCTTGATCACAAGGTCATAGCCATCGCGCATCACCGCGCGAATGACCTCCTGAAACTTTCTGCCCACCATAACATCCGTGCGCCAGTCCCCATGAGGCGCCACGAGTGCTTCCAACTGCTGGCGGCCCTCCGCGACCAGCGCCTCCTGGAAATCCGACACTGATCGTCCTGGCGACATTCCGAACCCCGGTACAGCCGTCGGCACCACGTCGATGACGGTCAGATCCGCCTGATTACTCTGCGCCAGCGAGACCGCTCGCGAAATCGCCGCTTCCTGAGGCGCCGAAGGTTCTGATACATACAGAATGTTGGTAAACCGCTTCATTCCCATCTCGTCGTCTCCTTACAGCCGCCCCGCAACAAAAGTCCGCTTCTGCGTGTCATCCCGCACACGATCCGAGCTCGTGGCCTACTCTTTCCGGGTGTTTTCGAGCACAGGTTTATAACCAAGGTCCCGAACCTCCTGTACCACCGAAACGATGTTATCGTCGGAAACGCCCAGCAACCGAAGGGCGGTTTCACCCAGGTGCAGACTGGCTTCGATGGTCTCGGGATACGCATGGGTCGCCCCGGCCTCCAGCAACAGCGAACTGGCCACCAGATCCCGCGCCCGGGCAACCACCGGCACCTGGGGGCAGGTTCGTCGCAAGTATGACATCGCGCTCAGCGCGGTACTTGAGTGATCCACCGTAATCACCACCAGAGATGACCGATCAACCTGAATCGAGGACAACAGTCCCGGATCCGATACATCGCCATAAATGACCGAATGGCGATTCGAGCGCCCCGACTTGACCTGGTCAAGATCCGTGTCCACGGCCACGAACGGTATTCCCTGTGCTTCCAGCAACACGGCAATAGTATGGCCCACGCGACCATAACCGCCGATAACCACCTGCCGTTCGGCGTGTTGCGGAAAATCATGCGCACCGTGTGCCTCATGGGGCGGTCGACCTCGCATCCATTCAGCAATCCTGCCATTAAACCGGATGATGACAGCACCCGCCACCATGGAAAGAAGCACCGAGGTAATCGCCACCTGGCCAAGATCCGCGTCGATAACACCGGAGTCCAGTGCTATTGCGACCAGTGCCAAACCGAATTCACCGCCGACACCGAGTAACAGCCCGGTTCGCAAGGCTACCTGAGGGTCAATCCCGCTACGCCGCACCAGGGCCGTCACAATCACGATTTTGCTGACCAGAATGAGCAAGGCTCCGAGCAGAACCCACTCCCATATCGGAGGGACGGCCGCCGGGTCGAAGCGCATGCCGATACCAATAAAAAACAAGCCCAGCAATACATCCCGAAAAGGGCGGATTGTTGATTCCACCTGATGACGAAACTCCGTATCCCCAAGAACCATGCCCACAAGAAATCCCCCAAACGCCAGCGATAGGCCGAGGCTCTGGGTGGTCCAGGCGGCCAACAGGACCACCAGCAAAACAGCCAGGGTAAACACCTCGAGGGTTCGGCGTTCGGCAATGAGCTGGAACAATGGCGACAGGAGCCATCGCCCCGCGAACAGGACCAACACGAACGCGAGCACGGCTTTTGCCAGCGCCCAGCCCAGAGCACCCAGCAGAACATCCGCCGCCACGGAAGTGCCCAGCACGGGTATGATCACTAGAAAGGGAACCGCGGTAACGTCCTGGAAAACCGACATCGCCAGGCCGAGGCGGCCGTGCTTGCTGTTGTCCTCGCCCTGTTCGGTCAGCAAACTGCTCATGACGGTAGTGGACGACTGGGCGAAAACCGCACCGAACACAAACGCCGCCGCTGCCGGCACTCCGGCGAGCCAAACGATGACCCCGATAACCAGGGTCGTAAAGGCAACCTGCCCGCTTCCCAGCCCAAGTACCTGATGTCGCAGCGCCTGCAAGTGCGGGAGAGTAAAACTCAGGCCGATGGTAAAAAGAAGGAATACGACGCCGAAATCCGCCAGAGCTGCGAACTCCGGTACGGACACCGTAGGCCCCACGGTATGCGGCCCGAGAATAACGCCCACCAGCAAGTAGCCCAGACTGGTGGGAATGTTGAGCCGCTGGAAGGTAACCACTACGGCGATGGCGGCCGCCAGCAGCAGGAGAACTTGTGCAAGGTGCTCCATCATGCCCAACTGCTCACGCCCGATAATGAGGATCGAGGCTGCACCCGGCACTCGCCGGGCGCTCCCACATTCAAAGCCATCACGCCTCCGTACACCTACGTCAAACTCCGATTCTACCGGAAGAAATCCAGTCGCCGGGCACGAAACCGGGTAAGGAAAGTTACCGTTGCGACCGCAGCCTCGTGTGACAGCGAGGACAGGGTCAGCCTCTCGATCTGCCGGGCGCCATCCCGAAGCTGCGCATTGCCCTCCGGGCTGTGCAGCCAGCCAACCACGCCGACATTGACCAGAACACAGGCCCAGAACACCACGCGGAAGCGGCGCTTCTGGGTTTTGTGCCGAAGGCGTTCCTGAGCAAGTAGGGCGCCGGGCCAGCCGAAGAACAGCCCGGCCAGGTGAAGAGTTCTCTCCGGTACGCGCCACGAGCCAGTTCTGGCGGCGGCCTTGTCTTTTGCGTACAGAACGTACGCCACCATGCTCGCGAGCGCGATGATGGCGCCAAGTGCCAAAGGCGTATAACCCAGATAATGGGAAGCCCCCAGAAACAGGACAAGCGTCAACAACAACAGGTGATGGTACTTCACTCCATGCGCTCCTTGGCTGGGCCGAATCTCATGGCTGGGCGTAGTCGAAGGCGATGCCCAGGCTTATAAAGGCAAGCCAGAGAGCCCCCCACAGGCCTCGACGTCCAGCGCCAGTGGAAACATCCAACATTAAGGTGATCGCGCCCTGACTATCAAGTGAATGCTTGGCACTTCTGCGGTACGGTACCTTTGACTGCCATTGTTCGCTAGAATCAACCGTTTTCGGACGGATGAGCTTCATCGTGGTTGAACAAGTGGAAGGCGGCACAGAGCAACTGGAAACATTCATCGACCGCTGGCGCAGCGCCGGCGGCAGTGAACGCGCCAATTACCAGCTTTTTCTCACGGAACTTTGCACGCTGCTGGACCTGCCGCAACCTGAACCGGCGGGCGATGATACCCGCGATAACGCTTACGTCTTTGAACGCCGCGTGTTGATGAAGCAGCCGGACGGCAGCAGCAACAACGGCTTTATTGACCTTTACAAGCGTGGCAGCTTCGTGCTGGAAGCCAAGCAAACCGGCAAGGCCCTCGATAGCTCCGGATGGGACAAGGCGATGCTCCGGGCCCACAATCAGGCGGATCAATACGCCCGCGCACTGCCTGCGGAGGAGGGTCGCCCCCCTTTTATCCTCGTGGTGGATGTGGGGCGAAATATCGAGCTTTACGCTGAATTCAGCCGTTCCGGCGCCACCTACACCCCCTACCCGGACCCACTCAGCCACCGCATTCGACTGGAAGATCTGCGGCGGGAAGACGTCCGCGACCGCCTGCGCGCCGTGTGGTCTGACCCACTCTCCCTCGATCCCGCGCGACGTTCGGCTCGCGTTACCCGGGATATTGCCGACCAACTCGCCCGACTCGCCAAATCCCTGGAGCTGGACGGCCAGTCACCGCAACTGGTGGCCAGCTTTCTGATGCGGGCGCTATTTACCATGTTCGCCGAGGACATAGGGCTGCTACCCGCGCGGGGCTTCACCGAACTTCTGAAACGCCTCAAGGACAAACCCCAAACCTTCGCTCCCATGCTGGAGCACCTTTGGCAAACCATGAACGACGGCGGGTTCTCCCCAATCCTCGAAAGCACCTTGCTTCGCTTCAATGGCGGCCTGTTCAGCGACTCCTCTGCCCTCGTGCTGGATCGCGATCAAATCGACCTGCTACTCAAGGCAGCCGAAGCGGACTGGCGTTATGTGGAACCCGCCATCTTCGGCACCCTGCTGGAGCGCGCCCTCAACCCCCGCGAGCGCCACAAACTGGGCGCCCACTACACGCCCCGCGCCTACGTCGAACGGCTCGTGCTTCCCACTGTCATCGAACCCCTGCGCGCCGAATGGAAGGAAGTCCAGGCCGCGGCCCTGGCCTACGAGCAAGCGGGCAAGCACAAACAAGCGGTGGCGGAGATCCGTGCCTTTCACAAACACCTCTGCGATCTGCGGGTACTGGACCCGGCCTGCGGCAGCGGCAACTTTCTGTACGTCACCCTGGAACACATGAAGCGGCTGGAAGGTGAAATCCTCAACCTGCTGCACGACCTGGGCGAATCCCAGGGCCTGTTGGAACTGGAAGGCGTCACCGTCGATCCCCATCAATTCCTGGGACTGGAGATCAACCCCCGCGCCGCCCGCATTGCCGAAATGGTGCTGTGGATCGGCTACCTGCAATGGCACTTTCGCACTCACGGCAAGGTCAACCCGCCGGAACCCGTACTGCGCGATTTCAAAAACATCGAGAACCGCGATGCCCTGCTGGCCTATGAGGCCATGGAACTTGTCACAGAGGAAGATGGAAAACCCATTAGCCGTTGGGACGGCATCACCTACAAAACCAGCCCCATTACCGGCGAACAGATTCCCGATGAAGAGGCCCGCGCTCCTCAGTACTACTATGTAAACCCCCGCAAGGCCGAGTGGCCGCGCGCGGATTACATTGTGGGGAATCCGCCGTACATAGGTGCCCGCCGAAGCCGGTTGGCACTAGGAGATGGATATCTCACTGCTCTGCGGTCGACGTACCCGGATATTCCTGAGCATGCAGATTTTGTTATGTACTGGTGGACCAAGGCCGCCGACGCTGTCGGCTCAGGAAATGCGAAGCAATTCGGCCTGATCACGACAAACAGTCTCCGGCAGACATTCTCACGAAAGGTGGTTGAGGCATCATTCAAAAATAATCCGGGGCTGGGAATTCGCTTTGTAGTTCCTGATCACCCCTGGGTTGATAGCGCAGATGGCGCAGCGGTTAGGGTAACCCTGACTACAGCAGGTACTGGTGCCGAAACAGGACAAATCGCCAGAGTTGTACGTGAATTTGCCAAAGGTGACGATGAGGTAGCTGTTGAGCTGGCATTGGAGTCAGGTTATATCACACCGAATTTGACTGTCGGAGTCGATCCGGGAAAAGCCACAGAATTGAAGGCGAACAACGGTATTGCTTGCGTAGGCTATCAGTTGACTGGGCAAGGCTTTATCGTTGATCCTGAACAGGCTAAGGAACTAATCGGGAGCATGAGCGGAAGCACTACTTGCATTCGCCCGCTAATGACTGGTCGTGATATCACCCAATCACCGCGAGGTCTTTACGCAGTTGACCTTTTTGGCTTATCGCAAGACGAGGTCCGAAATCAATTCCCTGCTATTTATCAATGGGTGCTCGAACGAGTGAAGCCGGAGCGAGACCAGAATAATCGGGCAGCGCTGCGCGAGCGGTGGTGGATATTTGGAGAAGCCAGAAGCACTTTTCGCCCAGCTTTAACCAATCTTGACTTAGCGGTGGCAACGTCTCTCACGGCTAAGCACCGAGTCTTCGTGGTAGTGCCCGCCTCAACAATCTGTGATAGCACCACGGTGATGTTTGCAGTGAAGGGGTATGCTCCGTTCGGAGTTCTATCATCGCGCGTTCATGTAGCTTGGTCATCTCTTGCCGGGGGGCGCCTCGGGGTCGGGAATGATTCACGTTATAACAAGTCAGTCTGCTTCGAAGCTTTCCCCTTCCCAGACCTCCACGCAGCCGACAAATTCGGCGAGCCACTAAGCATCGAATTCTCGGATACACGAGGCCGAGGCGGGCAAACCCAACACTACGGCGAATGTCCCTCCGATCGCATCCGCAGCCTTTCCGAACAGCTCGACGCCCACCGTAAGCGCCAACAGGAACTACACCCGAAGCTGACCTTAACCGGCATGTACAACGTGCTGGAAAAACTACGCAGCGGCGAAACCCTTACCGCCAAGGAAAAAACCATCCACGAGCAGGGCCTGGTTTCCGTGCTGCGCGAATTGCACGACGAACTGGACCGTGCCGTATTCGCCGCCTATGGCTGGGACGACCTCGCCGACAAACTGGTGGGCCTGCCCGGCGCTACCACACCGCTGCGGGACAAACCCGAAGCGCAAGCTGAGGCCGAAGAAGAACTACTCCAGCGTCTCGTCACCCTCAACGCCGAGCGCGCCGCCGAGGAAGCGCGCGGCCACATTCGCTGGCTGCGCCCAGACTACCAGAACCCGGATGCCGCCACAGCGCCCGAACAAACGGAAGCCGAACTCGCACCCGCAGCCAGTGTTGCTGGGGCGAAAACCTCCACCGCCAAACTCACCTGGCCCAAACACATGCGCGACCAAGTCGCCGCCGTGCGCCAGGCCCTCGCCCAGGGGCCACGCCCCGCTGAAGCCATCGCCACTCAATTCAAACGATCACCCAAGGTGGCCGTGCAGGCGGTTCTGGATGCACTGGATGAATTGGGCATGGTGGAGCGAGATCACGAGGAGTATCGGCTGGTTGGCCGGTAAAGGCGGGAGATGCCGACGGTGGTCCCGCTCCATGCGGGGAGAAAGCTCGGGGAAGATGAGCAGCGCAGACTCGCGGATTTCGGATCCTGGGGGCCAGCGTTTTCTGTGGGCAGTCATTGTCGCAAGAGCACCTACTCGGTATTGCCCTCCGTGTACTCGAACAATTCGCCGACCTGGCACTGAAACAGCTTGCACAGCTTATTGATCGCGTCCAAGTCCACCTTTTGTGCCGTCTCGTGGTAAAGAAGGGATACCGTGTTTCGATTCAGGCCGGTCTCCCGAGCAACGTCGGCGATCTTGAGTTTACGTTCACCCATTAGCCGCGCTAAATGGCACCTGATCAAAACAAGACTCCCCTTGTATAGCCGAAATATCATTTCGAATGGCATTTAGCTATTGCAAATGTGATTTTGCCTGCTAGAATGCTATTCAGAATGGCCGAATTCGATATGAGGCCGCAAAAAGCTGTCTACAGTAGCATTCCGTCCTTGCTATGGCTAGCGGGGTGGCGTTCGCGAGTGGGTAGGTGATTCGTGCCACTTCGCTTTGACTCGATTATTTAACCTCAAGGGTCCGGTCCATCATGGATAGAACTTCAAAGATTCAGCTTGGCGTCGACTGTCGGGCAAAGCTATTAGATTTGTACGATGAATTTGCGGAGTTCGATGCGCATTTTGCTTTCTTCTGCGACGCCATGGGCGCGCTGAGCCAACGTCAAGACGACTTCCTGGACCGGAATACCGCGGAGGGGGTTCGGCTCTTTGGAGACTGGCTCAAGGAGCGATCAAAATTACTCAAGGAGGAGCTGAAGGTAGTTTGGGAGGTGAGCACCACCGGTTAGGCTTGGTTGGGGCACGTGGGTCCTACGAGGTAGGCTGTTAACGTACAAACTGCGCGCTGCTGGCGACCGCGTCTTCGTGCAACGAAAGGGTGATGCCGGGGCGCAGGACCAGTTGAAAAACCAGCAAAAGCGTTATCGCCGCCAGCGACAAAAGCTTCAGTGGTGGCGGCGAGCTCAGCGGAAATGCAATCCTGACAATCGAGATTCGCCAGGCGCCCGCCTGAACCCACACGGTGCCAGCCAGCATCACAATGAGCGGGAGAACAATCACCTCCAGCCATTCACGGGGAAGCCGGAACGGAATTACCAGCAATACAGCAATCAGAGCCGGAACCGTAACGATCCGGGCAATGAAGCGGGTCCGGTCGCCACGGCTGGTAACCGCCGCGCTATCAGGAGCCAGCCGGAGGAAGGGCTCCGTGAAGAGATTCGCCACCAGTGGCATTGCGACCAGTGCCAACAATGCCAATAGTTTTTTACTGCCATCAGTGAGGTTGAAGTAATCCATGGCCATCCCGACGTCGTTGTAAGGATTGACCGCCCCGATGACAACCTGTGGCAAAGCCATGAAGAATCCGTGGTAACCCATCCAAAGAAAGAACAGCCTGCTGCCAGCCGATTGCAGCTGCCCCCGCTGGACCACATACAAACAAAGCAATCCACTGACAACCGTCGCAAGCGCGCCCGCGCCCTGAAACAGGTAGACCAATGGGTGCTCGCCTTGCCAGATATGGTTATTATGAAACAGGGTCGACGAGACACCGGGGATTAGCGCTTTGGGTAGGAAAAGTGCCACTTCCTGGATGAGGAAGGTAAGATTGAAAGCAATCGCACAGCACATTGCCGACCCTATGGCCCAGCGCATCATGCCGACGTCGGGCCAAGAATCAGCTTTATATTACGATAGCGACTCCCCTCAAGAACAAAGTAGTCTTCGCCGCAATCAGCAAACTGGAGCCGCCGATAAAATGCCAGCGCGCCCTTGTTCCCCTCCCAGCAGGTCAACCAAAGCGCCCCGGCACACAGCTCCTGACAGTACCTGACCAGCGCAGTACCGACGCCCTGACCGTGAACCTTTGGCAGCACATACAACGTACCAAGTTCATCGGTGGCTGGGTTCAACAGTGCATAACCCAATAAATTCTGTTCGCGCTCCGCGACAACAACGCTGTTGGTTTGCAGCTCGGACAATAATGCCTGCGAACTGAAAGCGGATTCCACATAGCGGCTGAATGCCTCGGTGATGCCGTCTTTGGCATAGGTGTTGATCCACACCACCTTTGCCAGTACGGAGATTCGCTCCACATCGGCGGCGGTCGCGGGCCGGACGGTTAGAGCGGGCCCGGTGCCAACTTCTGCTTTCATCAACATTCTCCGTTTAGTACAGAATCCAACGCTATACCGATTTCTGCTCAACTCACCGCGAGCCACTGGTCTACTGGCTCCAGCACCTCGGCTGATCGGGGTGATTGCAGATACTCCGCCAGCTTCTCTTCGTAAGCCAGGCGATAAGACGTCATCTGATGTGCAACGAATGCATCCATTGACGGCTCACGCCACTTCTCGAAAAGGGTGAAAGAGCAGGGATCAGATGCGTCGCGCTGGAGATAACAGCAGATGAATGCGGATTCTTTCGACATCTGCTCGATAATCTCGTGAACCGCCTGCAACCAGTCCTGGACCTTTTCCGGCCGGATCTTCAACGTTACGTAAAATACCAACCCTTCATTGTTACCCATGTGCTCTCGCTTCCTCGTCCGGTTCACCTTCGGTTTCCGATTTGTGATTGACCGACGCTAGGCGACGTAAAAGTCCGGCGCTAACCTCATCGGCAGGAAAGAAGCACTCAATCGCCAACTCTGCCAGCGTGACATCGGTTGGCGTACCGAAGACCGTTGTGGTGCTGATCAGGGACAGGATGCCGTCCGCGGTTTTCAGTTGCAGCGGAACGGCAAGTTGGGCCAGATGGGGCGTCACCGGCTCCCCAGGTGGCTCGGCCGTTGCCGGCGGCGGATACTGGCTGAGTTGTTGTAAGAGCTCGCTTAGCCTCGGGTCGGCGGTGTCGCGGATCTGGTGCTCCAAGCGGACCAGTATATGCTCGCGCCACTGGCTGTAGTTGATAATGCTGGGTGCCAGACCTTTTGGATCCAGACTGAGCTGCAGCACGTTGACCGGTGGCTGCAACAGGCTCGCATCAACGTCAGTCAGCAGTCGGAGCGCGGCCTGGTTTGCCGCATACAGCTGCCAATGGCGATTCACGGCCAGTGCCGGAAATGGCTCGCAGCTATCGAGAGTAAATTGCAGAAACTGAAGTACACGGGCATGGTCCGGCGTATCCGGTTGCACTTCACTGTAGACCGGCGCGTAGCCGGCAGCGGTCAGCAGTATGTTGCGCTCTCGCAGCGGGATATCCAGTTGCTCGGCCAGCCTCAGGATCATCCCGCGGCTGGGCAGTGCCCGGCCGGATTCGACGAAGCTCAGATGGCGCTGGGAGATTTCGGTATCCAGCGCCAGTGCGAACTGGCTTAAACGGCGCCGTTGCCGCCATTGCCTGATCAGCTGGCCCACGGTCAGAGTTTGATGTGTCATGGGGCGTACTTTATCCCATTGGTGAGTGCAGGCTATTACCTCACAGGTAATAGCAGCGCGCCAGGGCAGATGATCGCTCCGCCACTCGGCTTCTGCGCGATCTCCCCCCCGCAATTGTTGTACGGTCATTCCGCCCAGTCCGGATTCCATGCAACTTCCCACAGGTGCCGGTCGGGATCCTGAAAATATCCTGCGTACCCGCCCCAGAACGTATCCTGTGCTGGCTTTACGATCTGCGCTCCAGCCCTCTCGGCCTGGAGCATTACCTCATCCACTTCTTCTTGGGAGCCCACATTGTGCGCGAGAGCAAACTCCGTAGGGCTTGGTGTTGAGGGAGGTATCCCGGCGTCCTGCGCGAGGCTTTTACGGGGATAGAGAGCCAGCTTGAGATTCGCTCCCATGTCAAAGAAGGCCACAGCACCGTTCTCAAACTCCTGGCCGACAATACCCTCAGTCGGGAGGCCGAGACCGTCGCGATAAAATGCAAGGGACCTGTCGAGGTCCTCGACGGCAAGTGTAATTACGGAAATTCTGGGTTTCATGATGCTCTCTCCACACACACCTTGTTGACTTGTGCCGACTCAGCCGCCGAATGGAGCGTTCAGAAAATCGTTGACCATGGGCACGATAACGTCAATTCTGTTCATTAAGGTGACATGCGTCGTGTCCGGCAGAATCGCAAGCCTTGATTCCGCACGAGGCCGCAGATCACCAAAAACCTCGCCGCCTTTCAAACGGAACATTTCCGCAATGTGCTCCAGCCGTACCCCATCGGCATCGCCGTGAATGAAGAACATCGGCGCTCTCGTTGCCTTGATGTTCCCGGCGCCGAAATCGTAGGGTTTGTTGTCCATCTGAATAACGCGTCTTATGAAGGTTTCAAACTTCAGGTGTAGGGCTCAACTTTTTGTACTCGGCCTCAATCGGCGAGCCCTTGAACATTGCAGGCTCCATCTGACTGAACAGATCAACCGCTTCGCTGACCCAGCCATCATGACGGAACACAGCCGACAGGCTGACTACCTTCCTGACCTTCTCCGGATGGCGGATCGCAACCTGCATGGCAACGCCGCCACCCATGCTGTACCCCACAAGGTCGGCTCGCTCGATGCCCAGATGATCAAGCAGGGCCGCAGTGTCGTCCGCCAGTGCCTCGAAACTGAAATCGCGATCGATATCGGCGGTACGGCCATGCCCCTGCATCTCGACTGCGATAACTTTACGGCTTTGTGATAGCTGGGCGATCATCTCCGGCCAGTTGTTTGTAATCGTCATGAACGAGCCGTGCAACAGCACAACGGGATCACCCTTGCCGTGGACCTCGTAGTACAATTCAAGGCCATTGACCGGTGCGTAACCTGTTTTCAGCTGTTCCGCCCACCCAACGCTGGACACCAGCAATATAAATACAAACGCTATTGTTCTCATAGTTCGAACTGTCCCCCTGTGTCAGAATAGTTGTCGCCTTCTTTGAACCAGGAAACATCAACAGGGGGCGGTAAGAATGAGTCAATGCCAAGGTATTCGCCAGAACGAAAAATAGCCATTCTGAAGAAGCTTCTCCCACCGGAGAATCGACCCGTGCCGCAGGTCGCAGCCGAAGAAGGCATCAGCGAGCCGACACTGTACAATTGGCGGACCGAAGCCAAGAACAAGGGTATACCAGTGCCGGGAAGTGGTAAACAGGGTGAAGATTGGCCGGCGGAAGCCAAGTTCGCCGCCGTCGTCGAAACCGCAAGCCTCAGCGAGGCGGGGTTAGGCGAGTACTGTCGCAAGAAGGGCTTGTATCCAGAGCAGATAGAAGCTTGGAAGCAAGCCTGCATAAACGGCACATTAGGCGATTCGGAACTGAACAAAGAAGTCCGCAGCCAGGGCCAGAGGGACAGAAAACGCATCAAGGAGCTGGAAAAAGAGCTTCGACGCAAAGAGAAAGCTCTGGCCGAAGCCGCTGCCCTACTGGTGCTGAGAAAAAAGTTGGATGCCCTCCGGGGAGAGGACAGCGGGGAAGACTAACCCCGACCTCGGAGCGGCGACAGCTGATTCTGTGGATCAATGAAGCCGTGGCCGCCGGTGCCCGGAAAAGGCAGGCCTGTGAAGTAGCTGAGATCTGCCTGCGCACCTTCCAACGCTGGACAGCCGAGGGGGCGCCCTCGGACGACCAGCGCCCGCATGCGCAACGACCAAAGCCTTGCAACCGGCTGACCGACGATGAACAACAGGCGGTGCTGAACATCTGCAATAGCCCTGAGTTTGCCAGCAAGCCACCGAGCCAAATCGTTCCGCTGCTGGCAGACCGCGGGGTTTACCTCGCATCGGAGTCGAGCTTCTATCGGATTCTTAACGCCCATGAACAACTGAACCACCGAGGCAGAGCGAAGCAGAGGCAGAAAACCAAAGCGCCCACAACTCACGTGGCAAGGGGCCCCAATCAAGTCTGGTCCTGGGATATTACCTATTTGCCATCGCCGGTGAGGGGCCAGTACTACTACCTGTACCTGGTTGAAGATATCTACAGCCGGAAGGGCGTCGCCTGGGAAGTTCACGAAAGCGAAAATGGCGAAGCAGCGGCAGCGTTAATGCAGCGAGCCATGTTGCGAGAGCAGTGCTTTGCAGCGCCACCGGTCTTGCACTCGGACAATGGCGCGCCGATGAAGTCACTGACGCTGCGGGCCAAGCTCTATGCTCTTGGGATCAAGACATCCCATAGCAGGCCCCGCGTGAGCAACGACAACCCCTTCTCGGAGTCGCTGTTCCGCACGTTGAAATACGGCCCGAGCTGGCCTGCAGAAGGCTTCGCATCATTGCAAGCGGCACGAGAGTGGGTTGAACAGTTCATGCGCTGGTACAACAACGAACATCTTCACAGCGGCATCAAGTTCGTAACCCCGGCACAGAAGCACGCCGGTGAAGACAGAGCCACCCTGATTAACCGACATCAGGTCTACCAGGAGGCACGAAAGCGACACCCGGGGCGCTGGACTCGGAATACCCGAAACTGGGATCCGATCAACTCTACCACGTTAAATCCCGAGCGCCCTAAGCCGACGGAGAAAGCCGCCGCTTGAACAGAAAAGGCGACAACTATCTTGCCAAACACCGCTGTTCCTTCGTCATTAATAGGAATGCCGCTCCTGCACGGCGGAGACGACCATCTTTATTGGTCACCACTATCACTGCAATGTTTATGTTAAATCAGGGACAGCCACACCCTGCCGCTCGGCACACTGACTCAGCGTCCGCTGCCAGGCAGGGCGCGCCAATGTCTTCGCGTAATAATCTTTCAAACCTGCGTATGGTTCAAGCAGATCCGTATGCCGAACCTGTCGCAGGACCGTTGCGAGAAGAATATCGGCAACGGTGAACCCCTCGCCGGCGATCCAGTCCCGCCCGTCGAGCCGTCGCTCCAGCGCCGCAAGCCGGCGATGCGCCTCCTGGACCAACATCGCCCTGCGTGCGTCAGCCCCCTCCCCGCCCATGCCGCCGTCGATCATCTGAATCTCGAACAGCGGGCGCTCCACGGTGGCGAGCGCGGCAAAGCACCATTGCACCACCTGCGTCCGCCCTTCCAAGTCAGCCGGAATCAGCTTGCCGGCCTTCTCGGCTATGTAAAGAACAACGGCGCCGGACTCACCGACCACAAAGCCATCATCATCAATAACCGGCACCTGTTGGAAATAGCTGAGCTCCCTGTACCTGGGAGAGTCCATGTCACCGGCCACGTAGTCCAGGGGGTGTACACGATACGGCAGCCCGGTTTCCTCAAGAGCCCACTCCGCACGCAGATCGCGAGCCTCGCCCACCATACCGGGGTATACCCGCCCAAAACTATAAAGTGTGATCATCGTTGCCTCCCGGTTGTGTTCGAACAGCCCCATACGCGCCAGCTCGCGTCGGGCCCCTGCTGGGAGGTAATCGAACCAGCCCGCCGGGATTCGACATAAGCCGAACGCTTTCTCATCAACGCGGATGACTCTCAGGTTTCGGATTCCCGTTCGGAACGGGCACAATACGCTTTCGGTCTACTGGTTGGGTATAATCCATTCTTTTTGAAGGTTTGAACCATGCCCTCCCAGGATATCACCCAGCGTTTTTTGTTCGAGCGCCTCGATGTACGCGGCGAACTGGTGTCGCTGAACGAGAGTTACCGCGAGATTCTTGCCAAGCACGACTACCCGGAGCCGGTGAAGACGCTGCTGGGTGAGATGCTGGCCGCCGCGGTGCTGCTGTCCACCACAATCAAATTCGATGGTTTGCTGATCATGCAGGCCCGTTCCCCGGGGCCACTGTCGACACTGATGGTGGAGTGTTCAAGCCGCCAGGACGTTCGCGCCATTGCACGCTACAGCGAGGACCTTCGCGGTGAAACCCTGAGCGAACTGATGCCGCAAGGCGTGCTGGCGATTACCATCGATCCTGACAAGGGGCAGCGTTACCAGGGCCTCGTGACCCTGGAGGGCGACTCTCTCGCTGAGTCGCTGGCCGGCTATTTCGCCAGCTCAGAACAGTTACCCAGCCAATTCCGTCTGCTGGCCGATGGTCGCAACGCCCGGGGCTTCATGCTTCAGGCTCTGCCCGCCAGCCAGACCGAGCCGGCGGAGCGGGAAGAAACCTGGACCCGTTTGAATATGCTGGCGGATACCCTGACCGTAGAGGAGCTAATGGCGCTTGATAACCGCACCATACTGCACCGCTTGTACCATGAAGAGGACGTTCGGCTGTTTGAAGAGCGTCCGGTGACCTTTCGCTGCAGCTGCTCAGCGGAGCGCTCCGGCACCGCCTTGATCAGCCTCGGACGGGACGATGCCTTCCAACTTCTGGACGAGCGTGGTGGTGAAATCGAGGTTGATTGCCAGTTCTGCAATACCCGTTATCTGTACGACAGGGAGGCACTGGAACAGCTCTTCGATAAGGCACACGAGCGGGCGCAACGTCTACATTAAACTGCTGTTCGGCACGATCAACTGAGCCTATGCCCGATAGCTGCGCTTGATCAGGTAATAGCACCCGCCGAGCCCGAGAATCACGACCCCCAGCCCAACAATAGCGAGGGGGTCGTACTTGTCGAGGTCCAGCAGGATCACCTTCCGCGAAACAGCTATGACCGCAACAAGGAGCACAACTTCGGCGTGGACGATGTTCTTCTTGAAGTACATCTCGACGGTCTCGATAAGCTCGAAACCGATGAGAATCATGAAAACGAAACCGAACAGCCGGAACAGTTCGTCGATGTCCAGGAAGAGAACATCATCCGTCGGATCAAAAATCTCCTGGAACAGCAGAATCGACAACTCGATGATCGACGAAACAACAATCAGCAACATCAAAACCAGAACGGCAAGCGACATCCAGCGCTTGGCCGTTCCGGTAACAGAAATCACTCTATCCAGGTTCTGCTCTTTCAACCGCCCGCCTCCAATCCAGAGGAGTCATTCATCCGCCATCCAGCGGAATACAACAGGCTCAGCTAGGATTCCTGCTGTTGGTACTGCTCAACAGCCTGAAGCGCTTCTATTCCATAGACGACGGAAGGACCTCCACCCATCATAATGGCCACTGACACTGTTTCAACGATCTCCTCCTTGTACGCCCCTGCTTGCAAGGCATCATGGACGTGATACGAAATACAACCATCGCAACGAACCGTTATCGCAATAGCCAAGGCGATCAGCTCCTTCGTTTTACCATCGAGCGCCCCAGGCCGGACACTTGCTTCATGCAACTTGCCAAAGCCTTCCATAACCGCCGGGGCAGCCTGCCCCAGCTTCTCCATCCATTCTTTCAATTCCTCGTAGTGCTGGGGATAGTCCTTCATAAACGCCTCATGCTGATGCTGATGTTTTGACGACACAAGGGTACGATTCAAGCAGCTTTCAATCCAACGCCCCTGGTTCCCACAGTTCAACGGGGTTACCTTCGGGATCATAAAGTCGCGCAAACCTGCCCACCTCCGAATCCCACTCATCTGGCCTTCGCTCCACGTGGACACCCTGACATTCCAGCTGCGCGACCATCGCGTCCAGGTTTGCGACACGAAAGTTGATCATCCATTGCTGGTCTGGGGGAGAATAAGCTTAATCGTTAAGGACCGATCAAGGTCAAGCATTTGAAGGAGGGAATCTACGATGCACATAGCGCGAGACGATGTACCGGTGCGTGTGGACGCCCCCGGAGCGGTGGCACGACAGCAGACGGAACTTGGCGACGTAAGCGGTTACGGTAAGATGGGTGCCGAACACTTCCGTTTTGACGCAGGGACTGATATTACCGACTTACTGAAGGGGCTTGAGAGGGATACGTGCATGAGCCCCCACTGGGGCTATGTGATCGAGGGGGCGGTAACGGCGATCTTCTCCGATGGGAGCGAAGAAACGTCACACACCGGCGATCTGTTCTACTGGCCGCCTGGGCATAGTGTACGCGCCGAAGCGGACACCGACATCGTTATGTTCAGTCCCCAGAACGAGCATGGTTCGGTGATCGAACACATCCGGAAAAAGGTCAACGGTGCCGACTGACACACCGGGCAAACGGAACCACCGGCGCGGCGAATCATCTTCCATTCGCAGTTGTGGGCAATCGCCGGGGAAGCCCACTGCTCCGGTTCAGCCTGTGCGCCGGTAGTGCATCGCGACTGCGCCGTTTCGGAACGGCTTCGCCGAGATCAACTCGAGCCGCCGCGTGCTGGGTAGTCCGGACTCGTATAGACGAGGTCCGTGGCCCGCGATCCTGGGGTGGACGAGCAATTTGTACTCGTCGATCAGATCCAGCCGGTCCAGCTCAGTAGCGAGCTTGCCACTACCGAGAAGTACGCCGTCAGCGGTTGCGTCCTTGAGCTTCTGTATACTCGTGCGCAAGTCGTGGGCGATGTGGTGGCTGTTGCTCCACGGGAACTCCTTCCGCGTCGAGGACACCACGTACTTCGGTTTGGCCTCCAGCTTGACCGCCCACTCGCGCATCGCCGCCGGTGCCTCCGCGTCGCCTCGAGCGACCGCGGGCCAATAGCTCTCCATCATCTCATAGGTGACGCGGCCCCACAGCATGGCCCCGCTCTCGTCCATGAGGCGGGTGAAGAACGCGTGCGTCTCATCGTCAGCGATTCCTTCCTGGTGGTCCACGCAGCCGTCCAGGGTAACATTAATGCTGAAGGTCAAAAGTCCCATGGGGCCCTCCGTTCGAGACACGCGACGAGCCGCGCGCCGTTTGGATTAACATTCGCGGGGTCTTCATCGTGTGCGCCTACGCACCGTCCGGTGCAAGGCCACCGGCCCGGAACAGACTTATGTCTGTTATACCTGCCCCAAGACACAGTCGACTTCCGTCTCTACGAGCCAGTCCGGGTCGATAAAGCGACCTACTTCAACAAACGTACAAGCGGGCTTTACTGCAGAAAATAGCTCACCGTGTGCTTTGGCCGCTTCCTCCCAACGAGAAATGTCAGTAAGCATTATGCGAGTTCTGATTATATCGGTAGCTCTGCCACCAGCCTCCTCAATAGCCCGAATGGATAGATCCAGGCAATGCCTGGTCTGCCCATAAACATCCCCAACGCAAGTAGTTTCCCCATTCTCCAAGGGTGCTGTGCCGGCAACTGAAATCATGTTTCCAACTCTGCATGCTCTTGAGAATCCAATTGGTTCTTCCAGAGGAGAGCCTGAACTTACCAGTTTTCTCATATGCTTCTCGTCGAAAATAACGCTTAGGGTTGGGGCGCGGCGTCAGGACCGTCCCAGGCAAAGGCGACACCCCCGATTTGAGTAATTTCATTCCAGACTAGGACTGACCGGCACCTGGATTGGTCCAAGGTGCACCCTAATGACTCTAGCATTTTGGAGGAGTATATCTTTTCTCTCGTGCTCTCAGGCCGGAGCTGAGAACGCCTCATGGTACGATACTTCCCCTTGCGGGACCTCGCCGGAAAATGACAGCGCCTGAAAATACTCAGCCGGCACACCGGGATAAACCAGGCCATCTACAACCTTGAATCCGAAACGACCATAGTAATTAGGATCACCAAGCACAACGCAGCCAGATGCACCCATTGCTTCGAGAGCGGCAAGAGAACTTCTCATCAGCTTAGATCCCGCGCCGCACCCCTGAAACCCAGGAAGAACAGATATCGGCCCAAGGCCAAACCAGCCGGTTGCGCCACTTGATAAAGTGACGGGCGAAATCGCAACATGGCCAACAATCACTCCGTCAACCTTAGCAACCCGAGAGATCGTTAACGCTCCCGCGTGACGCAGAGCGTCAACAATGAACTGCTCTGTATGAGCCGTATGGGGAGCATTTAAGAACGCCTCCACAGTAACTTCATGTATTCGCGCCGCGTCATCGGTGTTTTCTTTGCAGATTTGGATATCCAATATCGACCTCTTTGAAGGGTGTCGTGGTAGAACGCCCGGTTACCCGAGCGCCCCCGGGCAAGTCGGGTAGTTAACGTCGCCAGCAGACGGAGGCAAACCGCGCAGCGATTTGGCTGTCCTTCTGCTTGGCTTTGTTCGGCCCTTTAACCAAATGGCGGCCCTGATCTATCAATCATGTGCTTCTGAACGTCTACCTGAAGCATTGGGGTGATGTTTTCTGGCGGATTGGCTATTTTGCGCCATGAGTTCAGGTGACTCTCTGACACCCATAACTCGAAGTTATTAATCCGTGCGGGGTCCACTGGATCGGCAGTAATGGCCAAATCCAAGCAGCCTTTCGCTTCACGAGCTCGAACTACCAGATCTTTAAAGCTATCGACTACTTCGTCCCGTTTGCTCGGATCGACAGTGAACCACCCCGCAATAACAACTTTAGAACTTGCCATACAAGCCTCCATCGAACTCTTTTCAATAACCGGTCCGCAATATGAATTGCGCACTCACACCCTAGTCGATCAAGGGTCTGCAGAATCGACAATGCAAGAGTTGATGCTGAACGCTCCGCCAAAACGCGCGCTAGATCCCGGCCGAACTACAGCCGATTGTTATGCATCTAAGCAACCCTACAAGCATGTGTCCACCATGATGAGCTTGCTGGTAGTAGATTTGTGCCTAATTTCAAATAAGGGCTGAACTTCGGGATCTTCTAGGAAGTTATTCGCGTGCTCCCGTGATGGGAATCCCAGCACCACTACTCTTTCCGGTTCCCAGTCTCCTTCTACAACCGTTGGAACCTCGCCTTGTACGACGTACTGGCCCGAGTGCTTCGCTATGAATGCAGGTATAGATTCGACGTACGTTTTGAACACAGGAAAGTCGTGGATGGACAAGTCGAGAATAAGAAAAGCTTTCATAAACATCCTGTTGTTTAGCTGTCACGACAGCGCGTGGGACGTGAGCATTGCATAACGAGCCTGTAGAAAAACGGTTTCTAGAAAGCGCGTGTCTACAGCCAATTTGATTTTTCGGAAGTGATCATTATTCAAGCATTTTCGCTTAACATAATCACCAATTATAGGAAGTTGCGGGCACATAACTGTGGATATGCCTGTGAATCACGCTACAGCGCCATAATTCATCAACTTCTCGATATTATGCACCAAACAGTATAACCGCCACTGCCCTTGCACCTTCTCTTTACCGCGTAATGAGAACCGACTGAGTCGCTTATTCGTCCCAATGTTGCC
>NZ_JBTIYG010000040.1:0-719 GCF_054401055.1 Gilvimarinus sp. F26214L
ATCACCTTTTGTTTGAAGATCGCCTCACTGATTCCGGTGCGAGCATATCGGTTCTCTATACCGGTCAGTATTGGCTCTAACGTATGGTGCTCTTGCCCTTCGCCAAAGGCTTGTGCTTCGACAATGATCTGGTGCTTCTTGTCTACCGCAGCCACCCCGTTGTAGCCCTGAATCGTGCCCTTGCTGGTGGTCATTTTGGCGGATTCATTGTCGGTGATGTTGCTTTTGACTTCTTTTGGCTTTTTACCCTGCCCCATCCTTGGGGCTGCTGTCTTTAGGAAGCGATCGACTCTTTCAAACTCACGTTGTAGAGTACTGGAGGCCTGGGCGAGCTGCTGCTTCCGCTCTCGCTCACCAGGTCTACGGCCATCCAGCTTCTTGTGCTCTTTCAGACAGCTGCGAATCTTCTTCTGTATCTTGGCTCGTTTTTGCCCGAGTTCGGCTATGGTCCCGGAGTGCTCCTTCGCAGCGTTGGAGGACATCTTGCACCCGTCGATAGCGAACAGCTCGTTGCCGAGCAGGCCTTGCTGATCACAAACCAGCAACACCTGCTCGAAAACGCTCTCAATAGCCTCGGGGTAGCTGCTCACGAAGTTAGCGATACTGGTGAAGTGCGGGACACTGTCGCATGACAGGGCTTTGAAGGTGATGTTCTTCTCACACTGCCACTGGATCTCACGGCTGGACGTGATTCCTTTGGAGTACGCGAAGAGGACGAT
>NZ_JBTIYG010000041.1:0-658 GCF_054401055.1 Gilvimarinus sp. F26214L
GGTATCGTCCACCCCAAAAACAGGCCGGGATAAAGCCGGCGATAGCACGGACGCCAAAGTACGCGAGGATGAACAGGGCTGTAGCGACAGGGGTGACCATCTCTATGTGACATCGGTACTAATTTTTTATCGCCTACCGGGCGAGGTCCACGCTCGCCCAGAACTCGCGCCGTCCTTCCGCGGGCGGCCTTTTGATACCAGCCAGCATTCAATTTACTTACTTAATAAGGACCACCGGGCTCGTTCAACAATCAGATATGTTGCGGCAAGCGCAACATATCCTTATTTGCTATGAGTTCCGGTTGACGCCCCCACAATACCAGTATGGGGCGGTTTTCAGTGTTATGAATTTGGCTTGAACACAATAATCTCGGGATTTTCATCTTCCCAATCTTCGCAGTAATCCTTTGCGTGTCCATGCCCGAAACCGCCACGATCATCTTCTAAGGACTGCGCCATTTTGGCTAGAAACTTCGCCAACTGTCTCAGCTCGTCCGGTTCGGCCTGAAAGGTAACCTCCACGAGCTCTTGAAGATCATTTACATTTTTAGGGTACCCGTAGATCTTCATCGAAGCTTACTCATAACGCCGCGCACAACGGCGCGAGCTTGCGAGCGTCCGGCCACCGCTTGCGGTGGCGAATTGGTGCGCCTTGTTA
>NZ_JBTIYG010000042.1:0-626 GCF_054401055.1 Gilvimarinus sp. F26214L
ATCCACCGGCTGCACTTAGTCGCTTGACCATATAATTCAAACGACTGCACGACTTACTACAATTTGATAGCGCAATGCCTTTTAAACTTCAAAAGCCATTGCTGTTCTCTCATTGCAACATGATTTCGCCGGACAGGTGCACCAATGTCATCAATCACATTCCGACCACGGATCGCTCCAGGGCCGAGCTGCAACTGGTGACTGGCTTGATACACTCGCCAATTAATCAGCAGTATTACAACTTAAAACTTTGCCACTTTGTTAAATAACTCAGAACCGCTCGGGTTCTGACTGGTGAAAAACCAGAAAGACATTGTTTTGTCATACTTCAGCGAAACAATGTGTTTCTGACTTCTCTCATTCAGATGCACTGAATTGGTGGAGCTATGCGGGATCGAACCGCAGACCTCCTGGATGCAAACCAGGCGCTCTCCCAGCTGAGCTATAGCCCCGTTTTAACTTGATCTTTTTCCGTCTGACGCCTTGCCAGCCGAAAAAATCTCTGCGTTATCATCCTCTAGGAGCTTGTGCAAAAGCTCGATAAGGGCACTGCAATTTTCGTCAGGTGGTGTTTTGAGGTTCCGCCGCATAGCCTGGCTATGCAAGGGTTCTCAAAACGCCGCATG
>NZ_JBTIYG010000043.1:0-623 GCF_054401055.1 Gilvimarinus sp. F26214L
TATCTTGGCCGGTTGATCTGATAGGGTTCGACACCCGCAAAACGGAGGGTTTGCAGTGTCGGGCAGTCACATCACAGATCAACAGGTCAGGTTATACATGAAGAATCGAACAAAAAAGACACAGGCTGCCGCTGCCGCCATAGCGGGTATCTCCGAGCGCTCTGCCCGGCGCATTGATAGTCGACAGCTCCAGCCGGCCAAGCGCTCCCGCAACTGGCGTACCCGGGAAGACCCGCTGGCCGGTGTGTGGGATAGCATCGTGCTGCCACTGCTGCGAGATAAGCCGGGGCTAACACCGGTCGGCATCTTCGATTACCTTTGCGAGGAGCATAGCGATCTGTTTGATCCTCGTGCGCGGCGGACACTGGAGCGGCGCATCGGCCAATGGCGACAACTACACGGGCCGGCGCAGGAGGTCATGTTTGTACAGACGCACCGACCAGGGGAGTTGGGCATTGCCGACTTCACCTGGGTGCATGAGCCGGTAACCATCGCGGGCGAACCCCAGCCGCATCGGCTGTTCCATTACCGCCTGGTTGCCAGTGGCTGGGCCTACGCCCAGGTCGTCTACGGCGGCGAGAGCTTCAGTGCCCTGGCGGACGGGCTACAACGCGCCTTCAGGG
>NZ_JBTIYG010000044.1:0-599 GCF_054401055.1 Gilvimarinus sp. F26214L
ATGGCGGATCTCCGGCGCTTCCGGCTGCCACGGTTGATGCTGGCGGTCGGCCAAAAAGCGGGCAATTACAACGCTATCTTTGCGGTCGTTCTTTGATCGGGTGCCAAAACTCTTGGCATAGTTGTGGACATGCTTCGGATTGGCGACAAACACCACAAAACCGGCCTCGTGCAGGGCGTACGCCAACGCTTCGTGGTAAATCCCCGTGGCTTCCATCATGACCTGAATCTCTTGCGGAGCCGCTTCCGTGTTGGCGAGCAGCCAGTCGATCAGGGCACGGAAACCCCGCGGCGAGTTCGCAAATCCACCTTTGGTCTTGACCTTCAGCGCCTGGCGGTCCCGCAACCAACACACGTCCAGCTTGTCCTTGCTGACATCTACCCCAATTTGCTTCATCTCTCTCATTATCTCGCCTTGTTCATGCAGCCTCACTTCCGGAGAAGGGACTTGGATACCATTCAGATTATCGAGAAAATAGAGGGTCAGGGTGTCATCTACGCCACAGAGTCAATGCTCTCAGGTTGGGTCGAACTTACCTGCCCCTCATTCGCGCCCCGGTAGCTAGCCAGAGTCGCAGGACAGATACAAGGTTGGGTTAG
>NZ_JBTIYG010000045.1:0-546 GCF_054401055.1 Gilvimarinus sp. F26214L
CAAACGGCAGAGCGCACATTAACGCCCGCAGCACGCGTGGCTTTGTAATGAAGGCGCAGCCGCAATGGAAAAGCGATCGCTGTGCCTGCGCTTGTTAAATGTATTATTCATTAAGCTGATTCCCCCACTTCAAGCTAATTGTCGGTTTAAGCTGAAACTCAAAATCCAACAACTTCGTTGACGGACGGAATGTAGCGACCATTTTCTCGATACCCTTTTCCGAGATTACCTTTAAACCAACAATACCCTCTAGGTTCAGTGAGGCCACAAGCACGCCTGCTTTTTCCCATATTAGAACTACTTGTCCGTATCCTGGCTCAATCGCACAGTATATTTTGTTGTCGCCCCGCTCGGTTCGATAGGCAAGCCGATTGTAAAACCAAGGAACATCTCGGTCGGTAAGCTCCGGCTCTGCCGCAAATAGACCTAATAGCTCATACAATTCGGGAAAATCTTCCATGCTAGCCTTACATTTAACGCCGCGTTTTGCGGACACTTTGTAGCGCCAGCGGAAAAGTGGTCCGCAACAACGCCTTGTTAATGGCA
>NZ_JBTIYG010000046.1:0-518 GCF_054401055.1 Gilvimarinus sp. F26214L
AACCGCCACTGCCCTTGCACCTTCTCTTTACCGCGTAATGAGAACCGACTGAGTCGCTTATTCGTCCCAATGTTGCCAAATACGGGTTCGACGGTGGACATCCGATGGCCGTAAATCGCCTTTCCCCTCCGGCTATCGACACGCCTCTTCATCCAGTCCGTTGCGGTTTTCTCGGTGTTGTAGGTAAAGGACACTACTCGACCATGTCCCTTTCGATCATTGGCCGAGTCCGGGTTGCGCATACAGCTTTCCTTGAGCGAGCAAGCGCGGCAGTCAGTCAGCTTCCCCTCGAACAGAATCTGGGTCTTTCCATTGGGTGCGGTGCTCTTTCGGTGAAGCCACATTTCCTTGCCGGCCGGACAGCGGCAGGTTTCGTGCTTTCGATTGAAGTGGAACTCACGGGCGGGAATGATGGCTTTCACGCCCTTGACGTCATCGCGGTGGCGCTTTCCATACTTCGTTTTCTGATGAGCGAAGGTCTTGTCTCGTGAACGGAACTGGTTATCGGGTATGTAAGC
>NZ_JBTIYG010000047.1:0-516 GCF_054401055.1 Gilvimarinus sp. F26214L
GGCCTAACCCAACCTACAAGGCGCATCGCAGAGCCGATCCATCTGAGTGCGTAGGTTGGGTTAGCGAAGCGTAACCCAACAAAAGATGTACCTCACCGGCCTTTGTGTTACGAGAGACATTGGGAGCTGTTGGGTTACGGCCTGCGGCCTAACCCAACCTACAAGGCGCATCGCAGAGCCGATCCATCTGAGTGCGTAGGTTGGGTTAGCGAAGCGTAACCCAACAAAAGATGTATCTCACCGGCCTTTGTGCGAGGAGACACATTGGGAGCTGTTGGGTTACGGCCTGGGGCCTAACTCAACCTACAGGGCGAATCGCAGAGCCGATCCATCTGAGTGCGCAGGTTGGGTTAGCGAAGCGTAACCCAACAAAGGATGTACCTCGCCGGCATTCGTGCCAGGAGAGACCTCGGGAGCTGTTGGGTTACGGCCTGCGGCCTAACCCAACCTACAAGGCGCATCGCAGAGCCGATCCATCTGAGTGCGTAGGTTGGGTTAGCGAAGCGTAACCCAACA